>CBFDDP010000011.1:0-43530 GCA_965603595.1 uncultured bacterium | reverse complement strand
ATCTGGCCGATCCGCGCGTTCAGAAAGTTGTTCGCAGCACGGGCCGCTCCCAGAAAGTTCCTGAAACCCCGCTCGAACAAGGGGGAGTCAACACGGGAGTTCACGATATAGGAAAAGGGAACACCGTAGCGCAGCAGTATCTTGCTCGTTGCAAAGAGACCGCACTGCGTGTCCCGCAGACGCGTACCGTCTTTCAGGGGCGCTTCGTCCCGCGGCCCCCAGAGCAGGAAGGGTTTTCCCACGGCCTTTGCCATTTTGGCCACCGCATCCTCGGTCCCGAAATTCACATGGGGCGCGAACACGGCATCCACTCCCGCTTCATTAAAAATCTGTGCAGCCTCCCAAGCCTCGTGCCGATCGAAGAGCAGACCCTCCTTGTTCAAAGAGTCGAGGTTGACGAAGTCGATGTCCCATTCCTTCAACTTCTCTTCGATGAGTTTCTTATATTTCAGTGAATCCTCGACAGAAAAAACTCTCCTTCGTGTCGGTGCAAGACCGAGCTTGACCTTCCTCTTCTCCATGATACTCCTCCTCTGCAGGTCATATTTTTTCACCCATTGTAGGGTGGATCGAAAAAATCGTCAATCGCTTTGTTGAGGAAGTTGCGGGGGATCACTTGCAATATGTCTTTTCATGTTACCCACGCCTTTTCAACAAGATTCTCTTTCCTCATCTGGGTGAGCAGTTCCTCACTGGGCTCAACCAAAAGGAAGGTGGAGGCCTTTATGGCCCTCTGGCTGCTCTCCAGTTCAGACGTATGTAAAAAGATATTGCACTTTCCCTTGTTTTGAATGAACAAGTCTCTTAGCCTGATGAGCGCATCCTCATCGACAGGGTTGTTCAGCAGTATGTGGATTCCCGTGTGCGATTCTTTTTCGGCTTCTGCGGGATACTGTATTCTGTCTGCAATGACCTTGTCACCATTGATACGTCCGGTTACGACTATGACCTGTTTTCCATCCAGATATGAGCTGTAATGCTCATAGACACTGGGGAATACGACGATCTCGAGACTCCCGGTGAGATCTTCCAGAGTAACAAAGGCCATTTCCTTGTTGCCGCGCGTAGTGATGACTTTGGTCAATGCAATGACTCCGAATATGCTCACCTGTGTTTCTGACGGAATATCCTTCAGCTCGAGAATGCTGAGGGCGCCTGTACGTTTGATCATGTCACCGAACTTGAGAAGGGGATGCGCCTTGAAGTAAAAACCAAGCGCTTCCTTCTCAAAATCGGACAGTTCTGCTTCATCCCACTCGTCAAACTGCTGCATTCGAAAATAGCCGGCGTTAACGGCATCCTCACCCATTTCGTCGAAAAGGCTTGATTGGCCTATCAACCGGTCTCCCTGTACCGACGAGCCGTACTCGAGTGCGGCGTCGATATTTTCATAGACCGTTCTTCTATTCTCCGCCAGGGAAGCCATCGCCCCCGACTTGGTGAGGCTTTCCATGACCCTGCGGTTTACCAGCCGCAGGTCCACCCGTGAGGTAAAATCATGCAGAGAGGAATAGGCACCGTCCTTCTCGCGCTCTTCCACTATTTTCTGTGCAGCACTCTCACCTACATTCTTGATTGCCGCGAGTGCATAACGGATTTTCCCCTCTTCGACCTGGAACAGCACATCACTCCTGTTGATATCAGGTGCTTCCACTGTGACACCGGTCTCACGGGCCTCGCAGATGTACTGACATAACTTGTCCGTGTCGTGAAGTTCACCTGAAAGCAGGGAGGAGAGATACTGGACAGGAAAGTGCACCTTCAAATAGGATGTCTGAAATGCGAGCAGTGCATAGGCTGTGGAGTGGGATTTGTTGAAACCGTAACGGCCGAAGGTTCTGATCAAATCGAAAATATTCTCCGCCACGCCGCGTTCCACCCTGTTCTTCACAGCTCCATCGATGAACTTCTCACGCTCCTCCTCAAGGATCTCGATTTTCTTCTTTCCCATCGCCTTGCGCAGGTTGTCAGCTTCAGCCATACTGTACCCGCAGATGACACGGGCAATCTCCATTACCTGCTCCTGATAGACGATAACGCCGTAGGTTTCACGTATTACCGGTTCGAGCCGCTCGTCCGCGTACACAATGGGCTTGGTACCCTGCTTTCGTTCTATGAACTCATCAACCATTCCCGAATCGAGTGGCCCTGGCCGATAGAGTGCCAGGATGGCGATGATATCATCGAAACGGTTGGGCTGCAACCTCCTGAGGAGGCTCTGCATGCCATTTGATTCGAGCTGAAACACCCCCATACTCCTGCCCTGGGAGAGCAGGCGATACACCTCAGCATCCTCCAAGTCGAGCCCTTTCATGTTCGGCACCTGCAGGCCGTCGCGCTCCATATTCCTGAGGCATCGCTCGATGATGGTGAGGTTTTTAAGACCTAGAAAGTCCATTTTAATAAGACCCACGTCCTCGAGGTTTTTCATCTGGTACTGGGTCGACACGACACCACTCTTGGGATCGCGATAGAGCGGTACGATTTCGGTGAGGGGTTCAGGAGATATGACAACTCCCGCGGCGTGTGTTGAGGGGTGTCGTACGAGTTTTTCAAGACCCTTTGCGTAGGTAAAGAGCTGTTTGACTCTTTCTTCGCTGTCAATTCGGTCGCTGAGCTCCCTGGAAGTAGTGATAGCTTCATCGATGGTGATATCTATACGGGAGGGTATGAGTTTCGCGATTCCGTCCGCCTCAGCGGGGGCTATATCCATGGCACGGGCCACATCACGCACCGCCGCACGTGCCTTCATCGCCCCGAAGGTGATAATTTGGGCGACCCGGTCATTCCCATATTTTTCACGAACGTAATTGATCACCTCATCACGCCGGTCACCGTCAAAATCGATATCTATATCGGGCATGGAGATACGTGAGACATTCAGAAAACGCTCAAAGATCAGGCCATATTTCAGGGGATCAACATCGGTGATCTCGAGTGCATAGGCCACAATGGAACCCGCTGCACTCCCGCGTCCCGGCCCAACTGCTATGCCACGGCTCTTGGCGAATCTGATGAAGTCCCAGACGATCAGGAAATAGGTGCTGAATCCCATGGATCCGATGACACCCAGCTCCATGTGTACTCGCTGATGCACCTCTTCACCAGCAGTATCACCATACCTCCGCCTTATCCCCTCTTCGGTCAATTTCTTCAGGTACGACTCAGCCGTATGCCCTCCAGGAATGGGAAAGTGTGGAAGGCGGTACTTACCGAACTCAAGTGACAGATTGCATTTCTCGGTGATCTCGATGGTATTACTGATTGCCTGCGGGAACTCTGCAAAGAGATCTATCATCTCCTCGGGAGACTTAAAGTAGAACTCCTGGGATTTGAAACGGAACCGTTTTGTTTCGTTTATTGTTTTTCCTGTTTGAATGCAGAGGAGCACATCATGATAGGCGGCATCAGCCTTTTCGAGATAGTGTATGTCATTTGTCGCAACGAGCCCGACATTCATTTCCCGACCCAGCTTGATGAGGTTCTTATTCACCTCCACCTGGTCACTGATGCCATTGTTCATGAGCTCGAAATAAAAATTTTCCCTCTCGAATATATCGATGTATTCGCCTGCAGCCTCTTTTGCTCTGTCATACCTCCCCTGCAGTATATGGCTGGGAACTTCACCACCAAGACAGGAACTCATGCAGATGAGCCCTTCTGCATGGGAGGCAAGCAGTTGTTTATCGATACGCGGTTTATAGTAAAATCCTTCCAGAAATGCCCGTGACGAAAGAATGACCAGATTTCGATAACCGACCTCATCCCTGGCGAGCAGAATGAGATGATATGGCTTTGTCTTTGTCCCCCTTGTGTGCATCGAATCGGGCGACAGGTAAAACTCTTCACCAATGATCGGTTTTATACCGTGATGCACACCACTCTTGTAGAACTCGAGGGCACCGAACATATTCCCATGGTCTGTAAGAGCAAGTGCCGGCATCTTGAACTGGGAAGCCTTGCGAGCCAGGTCATCGATTTTTGCCGATCCGTCGAGTATCGAGTACTCCGAGTGGGTGTGCAGATGTACGAAGGGTGCGTGCTCCATGCTGTCTCTCGGGAAGATGGTTATAGCTGAACCTCGAGGCCTTCCCTGGCCATAAAGACTTCCATACTATGACTCTTGATCTGTGCGACCCTGCGTTGTGCGAGCCGTTCAAGCCTTCCGAGTTCAGCATCGCTTCTGGTGGGGTCATGATGAAACAGGGCTACTCTCTTAACACCTGCCTTGATGCTGTTCTGCAATGCCAGTTCCATCGGTGAATGTCCCCATCCCAGTCTTGACGACCAGTATTCCTGGTTTGTGTACTGTGCATCATGTATAACGAGGTCGGCTCCTGCTATGAACTCCATTATCTTCATGTTGCTGAAAGTGGCCGCCTTCTCGCCTTCCTTCTTTGCAAACTCATCATAGTCATCATCCTCAGGGCTTCCATCAAAGAGATTCCTGAAGGGTTCATGGTCGTAACAGGCGACTACCACTGCACCATCGGCTTCGATCCTGTATCCCAGATCGATGATTGGATGGTTGAGCATCTTCGATGTCACCTTCACATCGTCATAGAGCTGGAACACCTTCTCTGTGAGAACCTCATAGGTGATTTCTGCAGCAAGCTCATCGGCCCTCAGGGGAAAGTAGTTGTGCGACATCTGCAGTGAGAATATCTTGTCCAGGCTCTCGTCACCGATATTCACCGGACCATGCACCCTGATCTTATTTCCAGGAATAAATATCGGCGTGAAAAAGGGGAAACCCTGTATGTGGTCCCAGTGAGTATGACTGATAAAGAGGTCTAGATTAATGGGCCCCTTCTTCAACTCCGTGGCAGCAAGCTCATTTCCGAGGGCGCGGATACCGCTTCCGGCTCCTACGATGATAATCCTGCCGTCGTCCGTCCGTACCTCGATGCAGGTCGTATTGCCGCCGTATTTGACTGTATCCGGACCGGGTGTCGGAATCGACCCCCGAACTCCCCAGAACCTGACTTTCATGATAGGTACACTCCGCCATGCTAAAAGTGGAATCTGAATCATCCCGGTGGGCGTACACCTACTCGGAAACATGGAGAAAAATCGATGCTTTCTCGATCTCTTCAGATATGGTATCAAAGAGGTTGTCGAGAAACTCAAGCGTGATCCCCGTGTCCTGTAGAATGCTCATGTCCATTTTATCAGAGAATCTGTTGCCTGAAAAGCCGATTTCATTCAGATTACAGTACGAATTAGCCATGTAGATGGTAGATACAAGCTTGAAATTCTCCTGCTGTGCCGAATACGGGTCGTGGTGGTTGAGTATGCAGTCGAAGGTCTCGCTGGAGAGCCTCCACTTCTCGGAAATCATCCTCCCCACTTCTGTATGATTCATATCGAGCATCTGGTCTTCCATCTCGAAGAGGGGAAGCTTCTTCATATCTGATGTTCTGATAACTTTCAGGTACTTTTCCTGAAAGACGTCATTGAGCGGTATTTTCCCTATATCATGCAGCAGACCGCCGATGAAGTACTCCTCTCTCAAATTCTGGGGAATGCCCAGCTTCCCGGCTATGAGCTTCGCCGCCACACCAACACCTATCGAGTGACGCCAGAAACTGTCCATGTTCAGAGCCTTGAACTGGGACTTGTTCTTCATGTTCGCAAGAACGGCCGTGGAGAGAGCAAGGTTCTTGATGGTATTTATACCGAGCATAATAATAGCAGTTACGAGGGAGGTAACCTTGTTGGACAGCCCATAATAGGCTGAATTGACCAGCTTCAGGACCCTGCCCATAAGAACCGGGTCGAGGCTGATGACCTTGTTGAGGTCTTTGGCAGTGACCTGGGGATTTTTCACCACCTCAATTACCTTGGCTACCGTTATGGACAGTGATGGCATGTTGTCGATATACCGATTCAGCCTGACTAACATCTTCTGTTCCATAAGCCGTATATTATATTGAAATGCCAAAAATTGACAAGTAAAAGTTGCTACTGAAGGGCGAACTAAAGTTCGTAAAGCTATTGTTCCTCATGCACATTCCCACTTCTCTTAATCGACAAGTTGACAATACGTCAATGACCCTACTGTATATCCAGCACATAGCGATAGAGACATGCCAGGAGTGAATCGCATTTCACACAGTCGGACGCACGGGGATTGAACTCATCGGGACTGCACATCTCCCTTCCGTGTATGTTGTAGGACTGCCTGAGCTTTTCGAGAAAATTCTCGTCATCCTGAGAAAGCGCCTCATTTCTTTCAATTTTTAATTTTACCTGCTCGGCCTGAAGAAGAGCCCTCTCCCTGCTGTGTTCAGAAAGTATTTCTCTCCTCCTGGTCCTGACAGCCTTTACACGTGCCTTGATTCTTCTTCCGGGAGCCTGAACACTATAGCGGCCCTTGATACGCCATACATAGTAGATATAGCCGAAGAGAAGGCCGGCAAGATGGGTGAAATGTCCGATTCCTCGCATCGACCCCGTGGCAATCATGAGAAGCTCGATTCCCCCGAAGATGAATGCAGCGTATCGCGCTCGAACAGGAATGAGAAAGAAGAGAAGCAATAGGGTGTCGGGAAACTCGAGACCGAACGCAAGCACGATGCCGAATATCGCACCCGATGCCCCGATTGTGGGAATATAGGGATTGCCGAAGAGGTGCCAAATAAAGGTCACTATACCCGCGCCCACACCGGTGAAGAGATAATACATGAGAAAAGGGGACTTTCCCCAACGCTGCTCGAGGGGCCTCCCAAACAGCAGGAGGGCATACATATTGAAGAAAACATGAATAAAACTGCCATGCAGGAACATATAGGTAAAAACCTGCCAGACCCAGCCGTACTGCTGAATCAGAATCGGAAAGAGGGAGAATATGGTGATTACAATACCGTACCGACCAAATGCACCTGCAAGTGTAAGACTGCCCTTATCTGCTAGAGAAGCGATGAGGCGACGGGGCAGGGGAATATTCACCACCTCGGTAAGAAGAAAGATCACCACATTTATAATGATGAGCCCGATAACGACGCTCTTAATAGTGTATGCCCTTCTCACGGTCCCCGCCCCTTGCTGTGGATAAATTGTTCATACAATCCCATGGGGAGCAGCATGCGTCATGTAACTTTATATTTTTCAAATACATACCTTTTTCAAGGCTGTTTCCCCATTTGCCATTCATAAGAATTACTGGTATGAGCGTGTTAATGTCAAAATTTAACGATAACTTACCATATCTTTTTATAATATAAACAGTTACCCTTTTTCATAAATTATTGTTTCACGAGATCTTTCTCATCCACCATGACGACGCCTGTGGATAACCTGTTTATTCAATGTGTATCACACTGAAATCTCCCACCTGGGCAAGTTCTATGCTCCCCAGGATGGCCTTTGAAGCCGGGTCCGGATAATCGTGAAGATACACGACTCTCGTAATGCCTGCGTTCACAATACTCTTTGAGCACCACGAACAGGGTAGATGGGTCGTATAAACCGTTGCACCCTCGATTGAAATTCCGAAGCGTGCGGCAAAATTAATAGCGTTCTGCTCCGCATGTGCCCCGCGGCACAGCTCGGACCGCTCACCGGACGGAACATTTTCGCGGGCGCATCCGACCTCGAGACAGTGTGGCATCCCCTGCGGTGCTCCGTTGTACCCTGTTGACACGATCTGTTTACCCTTAACGATGACTGAACCAACCCGCCGCCTCAGGCATGTCGTGCGGCTCGAAACCATTATCGCAATATTCATGAAATAACTGTCTATAGATGGTCTCGATGGAGACACCCTGACCTCCCTCCGATAGGACAGATTGGACGGACAATGATATGTCAGCGCAATGTACAGGATAACCAGTTTTACACAGCTTGGTGTTTACAGGCGGGAAGCATAATCGCTATCCACGTAATACTTACTATACAGCAACACTGCGTGGAAAGAAAAGCCCTTTTGACCTTTGAAGGTGTACCAGGGAGGGATTTGTATTAACTAGGATTTTTTACCGCCGGTGCAACGGTAATATAGGACCTGTTCGGACCCGGTACGGCACCCTTCACGAGCAGGAGGTTTTGGCCTGGCCGTATATCTGAAACAAGCAGGTTCTGTACAGTAACCTTGCTGTTGCCATACCGTCCCGGCATCTTCTTTCCCTTGAACACACGCGCCGGGTAAGCGGAAGCACCGATGGAGCCGCCGTGTCGGAAGAACTCATGGGTTCCATGGCTCCTCTTCGCTCCGGCCATTCCGTACCGCTTCACAACACCGGTAAACCCACGGCCCTTTGATTTACCAGTCACATCAACATAATCACCTTTATTGAACATGTCGATACCGATTTCCTGACCTATTTCATACTGATCAAGATCAGCCGGGGCAACCCGTGATTCAGCCAGATGCCTTTTCGGGGATATCCCTGCCTTTGCATAGAGACCGAGTTCACTTTTCCGTACTTTGCTTTCCTTGAAATCCTCAAATCCGATTACCAGGGCACTGTAGCCGTCTCTCTCTGCAGTCTTCTTGTCCACCACCACGCAAGGGCCGACTCTCAATACAGTTACGGGAGTCACCCTGCCGCTCTCGTCGAAGATCTGCGTCATACCGATTTTATTTCCCATGAGCTTCAAACGCATCGTACAACTCCATTTCGTCAGAAAGGCTTCAGTTCTGGCGTATTTTACCATTTTTAGAACCGCATTAATATAACAACATTTCTCTTTCTGAGCAAGTTATTCAGGCGTGAGGATTACTGGACGGTGAAGCGGTAGTTATCACTTAAATCATCAGTTATCTTCATATCACTTCGCACAACTTCAGGATGGACGATGTAGTAGATGTTGTATTGGATATTTCCACGGTCTTCACCCAATATGTCGGCGTATTCACCTGCCTTATAGAGAGCTACAAGACTGTTCCGCTGATAATTGTCAATCGGTTTCTGTTCGCTTAGCTTCTGATACGCCACACCCAGGTTATTGTAAACTGCGGCCGCCTCGCCGAGTATTCGGCGGTCATAGTCCTGCCAGGGTTTGATCTCGCCAAGGCCGTCAACCAGCCGATCATACACTTCAGCCAGATAGAGGTATCGCCCCAGGGCCGACTCATAGGCACCCTTGTGAAGCAATGTATTCCCAATCGCCATCTGCAGATGAGGATTGT
The DNA here is from genome assembly GCA_965603595.1 of uncultured bacterium. GTDB lineage: Bacteria > Spirochaetota > B62-G9 > B62-G9 > DRHN01 > JAGLSF01. The sequence goes on along the minus strand of CBFDDP010000011.1, from coordinate 34,397 downwards.
CGGGTAATATGGGTTCCAGTTTCGACCAATACTCAAGAGCCTTTGTCCAATTCTGTGGTTGATTATTTTTAGTCTGGTTATAGTGGAGATAACCGAGATTGTAGTACAGATCGTTCACGTACGGGGAGTACGCACTTCCATCCCATTTGTTGAATTTATTTTCTTCAAATGCTTCTTGATAAGCCCTATAAAGTTTAAAGGCATTATCATAATCCTTTACACGGTAAAAGTAGAGCTGCGCCAGGTTGAAGGTAGCTTCCGGCACTTCAGGATTGAAGGCGTATTCCTCCCTGGGCCGGGTTGAATATGGATCGATGGCTTTTCTGAAGTATTGTATTGCCTGTGCCACTTTTTCAAAGGATTCACCGAGCGCATATATTTCACCGAGACCATTGTATGCGCTGGAAAGGAAGGCATAGTCCCTCCTGTCCCACGGAAAGAGAAGCACAGGGTTACCGGCCTGTTGTTCGGAGGCCTGCACCCTTTCCGATTTCCTGAGCTCACTCTTTGGATTCATGTAATCGGTCCATGCAACAAGCTTCCGGTCCCGATAATTCCAGGTACGGGGAAGCACACGCCTGTTCTCAGCCACTATAGCTGCACGAAGGTATTCTTCCCTCAATGCGTTGTTTCCCACAGCTTTATAATATGCTCCGTATGCTGCATAGGCGGGCGGATAGGGATAGACGATACTTTTCTTGTGAAGAGCCCCGAGCAGAAGGTCTCGCACAAGGGAGAAGTTTTCATCTTCAATGTAGTACCGTGCAAGCTCTGTCTGGACTTCCTCATCCCTGGATTTCGGAAACCTTCTCAAGATTTTATCCTTCAGGTTTACAACCTGCGCATAATCATCTTTGAGTATTGCAATCTGTAACTGTTTATAGAGCGGAGCCGCCTCTCCCCTGTTTTTTTGTGCAGCTTCTTGAAATTGAACACGGGCAATATCGTCTCTCCGCTCTCCCTCGCTGTTGAAATCGCCACCACCTCTTGTAAGTTCATCAATAAGGTTCTCACCCCGCAGCATTCTGAAATCGTACTCATCAGCCTTTCTCAGAGAAGTGTGCTCAGCAATTCGTTCTGCTATGAGCAAGGTCACCTCATCTGCCTTTCTCACCCTGTCTTCTTCCGATAGGGCGCGCTTGTACTCTCTCAGGCCCCCCTTTTGCCTCTCTATGAAATCAGTGCCATCCAGTAACTGAATAATGTAGGGTTTTTGATATATCACATTGATCTCAGGAGCTTCATAAGCAGCAGACTTAAGACCCTCCAGATCATTCAACATAAATGCGTAAAGCTCTTCAGATTGAGCATATTCTCCCAATACATTAAATAGAATGGCAAGGCGCATAAAGATTCTGCTGTTTCCAATACCCTTGATGCTCCTTATACCTTGATTTTTATCAAGCTCTCGCCGTATACCCCTTTCGAATACATCAATTGCCAAGCTATAATTACCGGCAAGCATGAGCTTCCAGCCGAGATTGTCGTACTGCCTGATACCATGAAAGAAATGAGGCGATTTGTTCTGAAACTCTGCCGTATCATCGATGTTTAATTCTACCTGCTCCCAGTCCTTCTCTCTAATATTCTCTAAAGCTGTTTTATAGTGTTTGCTGGCGTTATAGGGGTTCCAGAAAAACACAAAGAAGAGAGCAGCCAGCACAATCAATATTGCACCGACGAGCATCGACGCCCTTACGAAGGGGCCGAGGTTCTCGGCAAGTGCTCCAAGAACTCCAGGTTTTCTCGCCACAACGGGAACAGGGCGACGAATCCGGGGTACAGCTATCTTTTTTCCTGTCACCCGCTCCACATACTCGACGATCTCCTGTTCCGGCGCATCGAGTATGAGCAGATCAACAACACCGTTCATTGAATCAGTTGGTAACGTGCCCTTGACAATGATATCCTGCACCGCAGCGGCAACAACCGGACTCATTGTACTCAGCTTTGTTTTAATCTGACCAATGTCATCTTCGGTGAGTTCCACTGCCTCACCGCCCGTGACTGCAGCCTCCTCTTCCACGATCTCCTGGACTTCGGGCATTTCAGGGCTAATCTGTCCCTCGATTTCCTCAACAACCTCGTGTGCAGGCTCTTCAACTAACTCGCCCTGAGGCCCAGGAGCTGGTTCAATCTCCTCTCCAGCCTGGAGTTCTTCTGCTCCTATTTCCTTGATGGGAGGAAGCTCTCCAGGAAGCGCTTCTTCCTTCAGGCTCATGACTTCGAGGTCTTCGAATGATATATCTTCAATCATCTCGGGTATTTCTTCTGTGGGTGGAGCTTCCTCGGCCGGCTCTTCTACAACTTCCTCCGTCACCGGCTCCCCTTCCACTTCTTCAGGTTCTTTAAAGATCAGATCCTCCAGCTCAACTGGAGGTTCTTCAATGGAGATTAATTCACCCTCAGGGGCAGCAGAGAGGGCCTCAGGTTCTCCGGTCTCGGGAAGCTCTCCGGTTTCGGGTTCAGGGGACACTTCTTCGAAACCTTCCTCCCTAATTTCTTCTTCTGCAAATCCTTCAGTGATGGGAGGTTTTTCTGTGATGGCCAGATCTTCTATATCGAAATCAACCGGAAGATCGAGGGCTCCTTCATCAATTGCCTCTGGCGCCCCTGGTTCGACCTCTTCTTCGGGCAGAGGTACTTCAGCTTCCGGTGATGGTTCCAGTTCGGGCAATTCAGGAGAGGGTTCTTCCGGGGCAGCAGGCTCTGGTATCCGAGCAGCTGACTCTTCCGGGCCAGTGACAGGTGCTTCCTCCCCTAAAAGTTCTTCCAAACCCGGCATAGGCTCGATTGCTGAGGGCTCCTCTTCAAGAGAGAGAACCTCCTCCCGGACTGCAGGTATCTCCGCCTCCGGAAGTGCTACTTCTTCCTCTACGGCGGGCATTTCTGCCTCGGGCAGCAGGGCTTCTTCTTCCGGCAATATTGCTTCGGTGAGGGGGATTTCTTCTACAGGCTCAGCTTCCTCAGCAGCAGGGGCCGCTCCCTCTGCAGTCATTTTCTCTTCAAGCTCTCGTTCCTCTGTCAGACCGATTTCTATGTCCTTCAGAAGCTCCTGAAAATCCTCCTCCCCCCTGGAGGGGACAGGCTCAGCTTCCTCAGCCTCGGCAATCACGGGCAGACCTTCCCCGGGTTTTTGTTGCGCCAGATACTCCTGTTCGTCTATTTCACCCAGTTCGAGCTCAGTTTCACCAAGCTCCTGAAGCATCTTTTCTATTGCGTCAATATCCTTTTCGTCAGGCACCTGCTTTCACTCCGGGTATACATCGGTGCAGTCCGAGGGAAACCCCTATTATCATTATGGACTATTTCATGAAATAGTTTAGCCCCTATTCAGTGACCATGCGCTACAACATCTCCATTACATACAATATACTCAATAAAAATTATATAACAAATAGATTGCTTTTGTGTACATGATAATATCTCCACACACTCAATAATTGTCCATGGACCAGCAATACATTGACAGAGGAATCGGCTTTCAGTATTTTGTTTTTCTTAAAGGATTACTATTGGTTAATGCCGAGTTTCCAACACTTCTATAAAAAGAAGTAAAAGTTGCTAAAAATAAGCATATTGTTTGCGAACTTCGAGTAAAATCATAATAAAAATGCCGTTATACGCGAAATATCATATTCAATATTGGATTTTGAAGAAACTCGAAGTTCGCCCTACCATGCCGCTGGACGGGAGACATCTATGGAGATCATCGTATCAGACAGGGTGAAGGCGATCGGCAGTTATGCATTTGCTGATGTAGATAATATCGTTGAACAGCTCAAAGAGCAGGGCATCGAACCCATCGATTTTGGTGTTGGCGATCCAACGCTCCCGACACCGGAAATAGCGAGAAAGGCCTGCAGGGAAGGAATTGAGAAGAGGAAATCAGCCGGCTATCCGAGCTATGTTGGTGATCCCGAGTTCAGGGAAACGGTTTCGTGGTGGAGCAAGAGGAGATTCAACATTGACCTTGATCCTGTTGCTGAGATCATGTCGACAATAGGTTCAAAGGAGGCCATCTTTAATTTCCCCGAAACATTTATCAATCCTGGTGATTACACCCTCGCTCTGAACCCGGGCTACCCTGCCTGGTCAAGAGGTACTCACTTCGCGGAGGGGAAGACCTTTTTTCTCAATCTTCTCCCCGAAAACAACTTCCTACCGGACCTGAAATCAATTCCCAAAAAAGTACTGAAGAGGGCAAAGATCCTGTGGCTCAACTATCCCAACAACCCGACAACAGCATTTGCCACAGAGCAATTCTATCAGGAAGCCATCGATTTCTGCGAGGAGCACAACATCATCATCGCATCCGATGAGTCTTACACAGAGAACTATTACGATGAAGCCCCTGCTTCCATTCTGCAGCTCAAAAAGGAGGGGGTCGTTGTTTTTCAATCCCTCTCCAAGCGAAGTAACATGACCTGCTACCGTGTGGGGTGGATTGCGGGCGATCGAAGGATTATCGATGCATACAAAAAGGTGAAGCCAAACATAGACTCCGGTACCGCCACATTTGTGCAGGACGCGGCTATTGCTGCACTGAAGGATGAAACACATGTGACACGGCTGCGTGAAGATTACAGAAAGAAGCGCGACATACTCATCGACGCACTGAGCGCAGCAGGGCTTCCCCGTTCTGAGCCAAAAGGTACCATTTACATATGGCAGCCTGTGCCCCATGGGTATACCTCAGTGGATTTCTCGAAAAAGCTCCTCAACAAGGATGTGGCTGTTGTCACAACACCGGGCAACTGGCTCTCCCGCGATGTTTATGGGGTAAATCCGGGTGAGGGTTTTGTCCGCTTTGCCATAGTACCAGAGCTCAAGAAGGTCAAGGAAGCGGCACAGAGGATTGGACACTTAAAGTTGTAAGCATCATTGGTCTTCTCATATATGAAAATCGAACATACCAGTAGATTCATTGTCCTAGAATTCGATCACCCTCTCCGCACTCTCAGCTCAGCTTCCGCAGGCGGCGGGCACAGGAGAGTGCAGACCATTGTGAACCTCAAAACCGACACACAGGAGATGCTCGACAACACACCTGAGGACATTATCTCAGATTTTTTTATAGAAAGGGGATCCGACCCCCCCGGCATCGGCCTTCTTACCTCCGCGGAGATGGAGTATGCTCAGTTCGTTACTGCGCAGGAAAAGGACATTGGCGTGCTGGCTGTAGTCACTGCCGGCACATCAAATGCACTCAACATCGCGGAACGCTCCGATACCGAGTTCAGCGGCGGATCCAATACCGGGTTCGGCACCATCAATATCATCGTAATCACCAGTGCTTACCTGTTCAATGAATGCATGGTTTCATCCATTATAACAGCAACTGAGGCGAAGACAGCGGCGCTCTTTGACCTGCAAGTGAAGAGTGTAACAACCGGTAGCCAGGCCACTGGAACGGGTACGGACACTATCATCATTGTATCGGGCAACGGGATGCACATCAGGTATGCGGGGGGCCACACCCTCTACGGCCAGCTACTCGGCCAGGCTGTATACCACGGGGTCAGGCAGTCGCTTCTGGAACAAAGAATGGGAAATAGGAGTTTGCAGGAGATATGCGCTATGTTTGAGTTTTAATCCATTCATTCTCTGGATCATGAGATGCCCAGGCATGCGTGTAGTATGAGAAATTAGAATACGTTTCCTTGTTGATGTATTGATGAGGGGGAGAATCCTTAATGGCCATATTAGACATTATAAAGCAGCGGAAGAGTGTGAGGAAGTATCTCGACAAACCCATAGACCGGGACAAGATAGAACTATGTATAGAGGCGGCTCGGCTTGCGCCCTCAGCGGACAACATGCAGCCGTGGCGTTTCGTCGTGCTTGATGATCGAGAGCTCATTCAGAAGCTCACCAAGGCAGTGTGCACCGGCATCGCCCGGCGCACCAGGTTCATTGGCAATGCCGCCGCCATAATCATGATCCTGGCCGACCTGAACATCGTCGTGCACCGTGTCGGCGCCGCCATATTCGGAACGCAGCATTACCTGCTCGATATCGGCATCGCTGGAGAGCACATCGTGCTGCAGGCTCAGGAGCTCGGCATCGGCACATGCTGGATCAACCTGTTCAACGCGAAGGCTGCGCGAAAGGTACTGAAAATCCCACAGAAGTACCGAATCGTCTCACTCATCGCCATGGGCTATCCCACCGAGGGTGCCACGCGAAACCGCCCTGACCATCCCATGGAGAAGATCCTGTTTTACAACAGGGATATACGTGATCTCTGAATCCCCAATGAAACACCCCTCAAATCTGCAGTAGCGGAAATCACGCTCGCATTTTATACTCTTATCGAAATGAGAACCTCCAATGCCAGGGGAAAAGTGCCCAGGGTGGGCCTCGTACTGAGCGGCGGCAGTGCGCGCGGCATTGCCCATGTGGGGATACTCAGTGCGCTCGAGGAGCACCGCATTCCCATTGACTTCATCGTCTCTACAAGCTACGGAAGCATAGTGGGAGGGTATTACTCCTACGGCTACGGCGCAGCAGAGCTTTACCGGATGATAAAGGAGTTCAAACTGAGGTATGTTCTCGACCTTTCGAAGCCCTGGAAAAAAATCCTGAGTGCCGAGAAGACAGTAGCCCTATTCGAAAAGGACCTCCATGGCGTATCGATCGAATCTTTGAGAATCCCCCTCTCTATACTTGCTGCAGATATCAGATCGGGGGAAATGGTCGTGCTCGAAAAGGGGAGCCTGAGCGAAGCCATGTTCGCATCGTCATCCTTTCCGGGACTGTTTGAACCGGTCAGCCGCGACAATCGTCTCCTCATTGACGGCGGCATTCTCAACCGAATGCTCGTGAACATTGCCCACAGCAAGGGGGCCGACATTGTCATCTTCTGTGACGTGTGCATATACACCACGCTGAACCGATGCAGGATAGCAAGAAAAATCTATCGGCTGCTCTTAAGGCGTGTAGAGAAAAACCGTGAAAGACTCGAGTATAAACTGCACCGTATCAATATACGCTATATGATCTTCAAATCCCTGTGCATCGTGCTCGACAATCAGCATGAGCATGAACAGTTCAGAAAATCACCTCCCGACTTCACCATCAGCCCTTCAGTGGGGAACGTCCGGCCCCTCCAATTCAGACGTGTCGATAAAATCTACAGCGCCGGCAGGGAGGCTGCGCTCAGCGTTGTTGGGGAGATCAGGAAAGAGATGCTGAAGCTGATGTAGGTCATGGATGGAGAGGACAGCCTATCCTTTTAACATGCGCATGACGGGCGTTACAAACCTCTGAGTTCACTTACCGCATCGAGATACACTTCTGTATAGCTGTAGTTTTCTTCTATTTCTCGGAAATACGCAACGGCACGCTGACTGTCACCCACCGCTTTGTAGGATTTGCCAAGCATAAGTATTGCGTAGGGCATGAGATCACCATCCTCGAACTCCTCGATGTAGGTGATGAAACCGTCGATGGCTTTGTCGTATTGACCGGTGAAAAAGCACGAAAAGGAATAGCACATCAGCGCAGGTTCGCGGTAGTAGGCATCTCGATCACGAATGGATTCTCGCAGATAGGGAAGCGCTTCATGGTACTGCACGCTGTTGAAGAGTGATGCCCCGAGATAGAACGCAAGCTCCCCGCGCAGTGAAGAGGATCGATCATTATGTATCAGGTCCTTGAAGATGGTAATGGCTTCGGCATAGTTACCCGTATCGTACTGCTCCCTTCCCATCTGGAACTCTGATTCCACAGTCTCATCCTCACCGTCACCCATCCGTGCGATCTCATCCTCAAGATCACCCCGGACGCCGAGAATGACCATTTCCGTCTTATCGTCCCTTGAACCAATCATACCGGCGAATCGGTCAGAGACCTTCTGAAACCAGCTCATCTCATCCCGCGCTTTGAGATTCTCCATGATCGAGCTGACCTTAATGGTCGTTTCACTTCCGATGGCAACCCTTTCGCCGTCAACCATGAGCTCAACCTTGCTGTTTTTCCCCGTCTTGATGACCGAGTTCTCATGTACCCTCATGTCGACAGCAGCCCTTTTCCACCTGCCATCTCCCTGTACATCCACAAAACACTCCCCACTCTTGAAGCTCAACACAATATCCGCACACAGGGTCAGGCGCGCGGAAGCCAGTATCAGCACCGCCAAAATGAGTCCTGCCCGCCTCATAGCGGTTACCCCCTCATTCTAAACTTCCCGTCGTCCCTCTAGTACGCATAACACAAACCTCAGTTTGTACAAATACTATTTGATTATACCTCCTAGTTCCAGCATTTTACTGTATACCATATACACAGGGTGGGCTTGATGAGGGAAAGCTTTCTACCCCTCTCAACGGAGGAGTTGAAAAACCGGGGATGGGACCAGGTTGATGTGGTGCTGATTACGGGTGATGCCTATGTCGATCATCCCTCTTTCGGGACGGCAGTGATAGGACGCGTTCTCGAGAGGGCTGGCTACCGGGTTGCGGTGCTCAGTCAGCCTGACTGGCACTCAAAAGCCGAATTTCAGAAGTTCGGCCGCCCGAAGCTGTTCTTTGGCATAAGTGCAGGCAATATGGATTCCATGGTTAACAGATATACCGCCCTGAAGAAGGTACGAAACGATGACGCCTATTCGGAAGGAGGAGCACCCTTCAGACGACCGGACAGGTCAGTGATCGTGTATGCACAGCGCGCACGGGAAGCCTTTGGTGATGTGCCTGTCATAATCGGTGGGGTCGAAGCCTCCCTGAGAAGATTTGCCCACTTCGATTACTGGCAAAACCGAATCCGGAGGTCCATACTCCTCGATGCCAGGGCAGACATTCTGGTGTATGGCATGGGTGAAGGCCAGGTTACTGAAATTGCTGACAGCCTCGCTCAGGGCGAGAGAATCGACACGATCAGGGACACGCGGGGGACCCTCTTTGCCCTCGATGAAGGGGAGCATCCGCCTTATGAAAATGGTGTGGTGCTCCCCTCATTCAAAGAGATATCTGAGGACCACGATCACTTCAACAGGGCAACGCGGCTTATATATGAACATGCAAACCCGTACACCGGGCACCACCTCATTCAGTACCACGGAAGACGACCCGTTGTACAACTTCCTCCCCCGCCGCCCCTCACCGAGCAGGAGATGGACGAAATCTACGACCTGCCCTACACCCGAAAACCGCATCCTGCATATTCCCAGCCAATTCCCGCATATGAAATGATCAAGAACTCGATTACCATCATGCGTGGGTGCTTCGGCGGTTGCAGCTTCTGCTCAATTGCTCTCCATCAGGGCAAATTCGTGCAGTCGCGTTCGGTGCATTCGATCCTTCAGGAAGCGGAACACCTGGCCAGGGATCGCTCCTTCGATGGGACCATCACCGATCTCGGCGGACCCACCGCAAACATGTACACCATGAAAGGGGCGGATGAAAAACACTGCGAGAGCTGCTCCCGACTTTCATGCATCTACCCGGGTATCTGTGCAAACCTAAAAACCGACCACAGCAGGCTCATCGCTCTCATGGAACAGGTGAAAAGCCTGAGAGGAGTTAAACACCTTTTCATAGCAAGCGGTATACGAATGGACCTGGCGCTTCGGGACAGAGCATATATAGCCGAAATTGCAAAACGATACACGAGCGGTCACTTGAAGGTGGCCCCCGAGCATGTCTCGAAACCGGTCCTGGATGTCATGCGAAAACCATCCAAAGAGGTGTTCGAACGGTTCCGCGACCTGTTTGACACCTATTCCGATCAGGCAGGCAGGGAGCAATACCTCGTTCCCTATCTCATCGCCTCTCACCCGGGAACAAACATTGACCGGGCCCTTGAGCTTGCGCTCTATCTTAGAGAACAGGGCTACAGGCCGCGGCAGATTCAGGACTTTCTGCCTTCCCCCATGAGTATGGCCACGGCCATATACCTTACAGGAAAGGACCCTCTAACCGGCAAGGAGGTGCCTGTACCGCAGAGTGAAGGTGAGAAGAGGCTGTACAGGACACTACTGCATTACTTCAAGAAAGAGAACCGGGAAATCATCAGACGATCGCTGCTCAGGCTTGGCAGGGGGGAATTCGTAAAAAGATTATTGACCTAGGAAAACCTCACTTCCTCAGCTGAACATCAAACCGCCTGTTCACGAGGAAGGGAAGCTTCTCCCTCGTGGAATCGACACGATCGCAATCTATATCCACTGTAAGAATACCCTCTTCCATGCCAAGTGAACCGATGACAACACCCCAGGGATCAGCAACCATGCTTCTCCCCACAAAACGTTTTCCCGTTTGATTGCATCCCATGACGAAGATGCCATTGTCGAGTGCACGGGAACGTATTGCGAGCTGCCAGTGATCATGATTGGGCTGGAAGAATGCCGATGGCAGGAATACTACTCGTGCTCCTTGGAGTGCATAGTACCGGAAGAGTTCCGGAAATCGAATATCGTAGCATACCGCCATGCCGAATGTTAGGCCGTCAAGCTCGACGACCAAGGGCTCTTCTCCCCTCCTGATACCCTCGGACTCATGGTAGCCAAAGGCATCGAAGAGATGCATCTTGCGGTAAATGCCGCGCAGTTTTCCACCCCGGTCAAAGACAACGGCAGAGTTGTATATTCCTCCCTCGGCTTCCTCGAACAGAGTGCCGCCAATGATGTTTATCGAAAACTCTCGAGCGAGCCGGCCAAGTTCGTCAGTCAGGGTAGAGGGAATTCTGGTGGCGTGCTGCGATGCCTTTTTCGGAAGCACCACGATCTCAAACATCTCCGGCAGCACAATGAAATCCGGCTCCATACCGGCAGCCTGCCGGCATAGATCGAAGGCCTTCTGCCGGTTCTCTTCGCGGCTTCCACCTGTTTCAATCTGAACAGCGCAGAGTCTGTATCTGTTCATATACTCTCCAGTACTCTCATAACTGATTCATTTAAAAAGTGTCAAAACTCGGAGATATAGTAAAGGTAAACTGGTATAATACAATCATCACTACAACCTGAACTGAGGAAAGGAACCGCAATGAAGTCACGACTTGCATTGAGGGTACGGTACGCTGAAACCGACCAGATGGGTGTCGCACACCACGGGAGCTATTTCATCTGGATGGAGGCCGCCCGTACTGAGCTGCTGCGTGAACAAGGCCTCTCATACCGGAAGCTCGAAGAGAGGGGTTATTTTCTGCCGGTTCGGGAGGCTCATTGCAGATACAGGAGGGGTGTACAGTACGACGATCGTATAATTGTGGAGTCATGGCTTGCATCGCTCGGGGGTGCAAGCCTCGTCATTTCATATTCAATTTTCAGGGAGGGGGAGGAAAACAGCATCATCGCTGAGGGACAAACGCGTCATGCCTTCACCGACAGAAGCGGCAGGGTGGTACGGGTACCTGGTTTCTTCAAAGATCTCTTTCAGGGAGAAGCTTCACCCAGCGCTGCAGAACTTTGAGGGCAGATATTTAAGGTGAACAAAAGATATAAAGGATATCACTTCGCTAGCGCTACGCTAACGCTTTGCTAGGTCTAGTTTCCAGCCCGTCAACAAAAAGAATCATAAATTGGTTCAAATAAGCATAGTGCTGGCGAACGAAGTTCGCCCTACTTATTTCATATGACCCAGCACATGGAGAAGCTCATCAAAGGAAAAGGGTTTTTTCAAGATTACCATATCCTGATTCGAGCGGCCCCCTCCGGCCCCATCACCCAGTTCATTTTCGAGAATCAGGAGAGTTCGGCCGGAAACACCCAGGTTTTTCTTTTCAATGCGCTCGATCAGAGAAGTTCCAGTTATATCGGCCATCCGGTCATCAATGACCAGATTATCAACTGGCTGTTTCTCCAGAATCTCGAGTGCTTCCTTCCCGGATGACGCGGTCTCCACACTGCATCCCCTTTTGGAAAAGAAATCGCACAGAAGATTACAGATAATTGGTTCGCTTTCGACAATGAGAACCGACTCACCGCATATGGGGTTTTCCTCGACAGTCGCTTCTTTTTGCAGAGGCTCCAGCTTGACGAGCGGATCATCCTGAACAGGCAACCGAATGGTAAAAACGGTCCAATCTTGATTACTCTGAACCGTCAACTCACCCTCATGCTCCTTCACAATGCCGTATGCCGTTGAAAGCCCCAGGCCTGTGCCATCACCCACCTCCCGCGTGGTGAAGAAGGGGTCAAAGATGTTTGAGATGTTATCTTCCGGAATTTTGGGGCCATTGTTTGTAACTTCAATCACAATGTCCTGCTTCTCCTCATCGTAGAAGGAACGAACCCGTATCAGCCCACCGCTGCCCCTCTCGTCAAAGGCCTGCCTTGCATTGGTAAGAATGTTGAGCAGCACCCTCTGAAGGCTGACCGGATTTCCGAATAGTGGCGGCATGTCTTCCTGCAGGTCTGATTCCACGTCCACCTGCCGGAGCTTCAGTTCATACTCCACCCGCTTTACCGATCTGTGAATAAGGTCATTGACAGTCAGCAGCTCTTTCTCAATATTTTCACCCTGTGAAAACTGTACGAGCTCCCGTACAACAAGACGGGCCCGATTGATTGAGTCCAGAATTTTTTCGAGCTTCTCACGTTCATCCTTCCCGAACTCGCAGTCCAGGATAAGCAATTCAGTATTTCCCATGGCACTGAAAAGAGGGTTGTTTAACTCATGGGCAACACCCGAAACGAGCTGACCCACAGCAGCAAGCTTTTCAGATTGTACGAGCTGGGCCTGTGCCCGCCGCAGGTCCTCGATGGCTTTCCTGAGCTTTCTGTTGGCCTTTCGGGTCTCTTCCCTTTCAGCATTGAGCTCACGCTCAAGAAGAGCACGTTTCGTAACATCCTGTATGGTACCAATGATACCGCTCACCTCATCATGTTCCAGGAATACCGATGCGTTTATCTCCGCCATGAGCGTATGGCCGTCTGTCCTCCTCATCATGAGTACGAAGGGCTCGACTCCCCTGTCCTTCAAAACATCTCTGCATTTACGCCGGAAGGTTTGCCATCCACGTTCAGAGAAGAGGTTTCTGAAGTTTTTTTTACACTCTTCCTCCGCGCAGCCGAACAGCCGTTCGACTGAAGAGCTGATGTACAGTATCTCTTTTTCCCTGTTCATGAGAAACACTGCTTCGTTGATACCCTCCACAAGGGTACTGTATCGAAACTCCGCCTCTTTGAGTTTCTTCTTGAGCCTGTACTCCTCGGTAGCTTTGTCAATGAGCAGCGGCAGTCGATCGAGGCTCTCCCTGTTTTTACAGAGATAATCATAGACACCCAGTTTTACAGCCTGAACGGCAATACTCACGTCCTCCATATTCGTTATCATGATGATCGGAACTTCGATCTCCTCTTCCTGAATCCACTTGACAAGCTCAATGCCGCTCGAACCCTGCAGCCTGTAGTCGAGGAGAACCGACTCATAGCTGTTCTTCTGAATGAGGTGTTCCGCGTCATCGACCGTTTCAGCAGTGTCAATGGCGATACCGTTACGGTACTCTTCGAGTTTTTTACGGATAATAAACTGATGATCGCGATTATCCTCGACGATAAGGACCCTCATGTCATCCTCTTTCTGTGTTTGATCCTTTCAGATAGGAGGCGTATATACTCGGGCGTTGTTCCGCAGCAGCCGCCGATAATAGAAGCCCCCGCATGCAGAGCGGCATCCAATTCGCGTATGAGTTCCTCGGATGTGACTTCAAAAATCGTTTTATCACCTTTTAGCTTTGGAATACCGGCATTGGGATAGAGGACGAGCGGAATATCGGTCAAAGCACGCATCTCGCCTATGACCTCGATGTACTGCCCAATCAGGCCGCAGTTCGTACCCACCGCATCGGCTCCAGCAGCGACAAGCCGGTGTACCGCATCGGCGACAGTGTCTCCGAACAGAGTTCGATAGCTGCCCTCCTTTGTACGGTTGAATACCATGGATGCGATAAGGGGTACAGGAAAAGAACTCTTCAGGGTTTTAACCACAAGCTCAGCCTCGCTCAGGTCCATCATCGTCTCAACCATAAAGAGGTCCACCCCCTCATCCGCGAGGACCTCCCCCTGTGCAAGAACGGATTTTTCAATCACATCAGGCCCGAGTTCCATGCCGAGCATTTTCCCACAGGGCCCGAAAGAACCGGCAATGAACCGCCTATCCTTCCGGACTTCGGGAGGAATGCCTTCCATGTTCCTGAATGCATGCAGGGCTTCTCGAACGAGCTGTACGCCACGCCTGTTCGCCTCTTCAGTTAACTTCTCCTTCCCTCTCATTCCGAGTTTGAGGGGTGAGGCACCGAATGTATTGGTGGTTACGATTTGTGCTCCCGCATCAAAGTACTGGAGGTGTATATCTCGAACCACCTCCGGCCTGGTTATGTTCCACTCCTCAGGTAATTGATCGGGCGTATGTCCACGTGCCTGCAGAATGGTCCCAAAAGCACCGTCAAGAACCACATACTCCCCCTGAATCAGTTCAATAAATTCATTGGCCATTGAATTCTGAAAACCCTCCTATAATGAGTATAGTGAAGTGTGCCGTCCGATTCAAACAAATAGAGCGGTTTTATTGCAAGTCTCGATGCGAACAATGCAGTGCGGACAACCCCCTAAAAGATTGTTTTGCATTGTGCATATGCATGTAATAGTATTGTTCTAGAGGGGTTCGAATACATCTCACAAGTCGATACGTATATACGAGATTCCCGGCAATGGCAAGGAATATTCTCATCGCGGACGATGACAGAACAATAGCTCACCTCATTAAAGAGATCATAGAACGTCGCGGAAACACCGCACTCGTTGCCTACGATGGTGAACAGGCATTCAAAATATTTAACAATTTCAAGCTGGACCTCATCATCACCGACCTGAAGATGCCCAATGTTGACGGAATGAACCTCATCAGGATGATCCGGGAATCGAACACTGACATTCCCATTATTATTATTACGGGTTACGGGTCTGACCAGAATTACGCTCTTGCCCAAAACTACGGTGTTACGAACTTTCTTTCAAAACCATGCTCTGTCATTGATATTTCCAGGGCTATTGACAGCGCCCTGCACTCTTAAAAAACACATAGGTCATCCCAACCGGAATTCGATTATTGCCCCTCACAAACCTAGCTGTATATATTAAGAGCTGCAACACATCTTCTCAGAGGCGGAAATGAACGAGATAAAATGGTATATTGCCATTCCCTTATCCATACTTTCAGCCATGCTGCTGCTCTTTTCCTACCCACCCTATAACCTCAACTTCCTCGCCTTCTTTGCCCTTGTGCCTATTTTGTATGTGGTGTACCGGTCAAATCTGGCGAGGACACTGGGCTACGGCATTCTGTTCGCCTTCCTGTTCTACTGTCTGTACCTCTTCTGGATGAACGCCTACATGGCAGTGGTCGGCGTTGCATTTGTCACTGTTGCGTTCGGCAGTTTCTTTGTGCTGAGTCTGCTGATCATAAACCTCGTATCGAGGGCGTTTCCGAAATACCGGGTTATACTCGTTCCCTTCATATGGATTGCCATTGATTTCGTGAGGAGTTTCGGTTTCCTCGGCTTCACCTTTGGATCGATCGGATACACGCAGCATAACTTCCTTCCCTTTATACAGCTCGCCGATATCGGCGGTGAGCAGCTCATCTCATTTATCATCGTGCTGTTCAGTGCAGGCCTTGTGGAGCTGGTCTCAGAAATATTCGGGGGAAGAGCATTCAAATTGAAGGAGATGTCCCCCTACTATATCGTACCATTCTATGTTTCAATCGGCCTCATCGCACTGAGTATCATCTACGGTTGGGTCAGGCTGGATGAAGAGATCCCCGATGGGTCCCGGATGAGGATATCGATGATTCAGGGATTGAGCAGCCCCAGAACCACGTGGAAAGAGGAGAAGTGGAAGACCCTCCGGACCCTTACCAAGCTCACACGGGAGAGCTACTGGGAGGAAGAAGACCTTGACCTCATCGTGTGGACTGAAACGGCAATAAGGACGAGCCTGCGCCCCAACCTCGCATACGGGACCTCCTATCACATGCGAATACAGCGGCTCGTACAGGAAGCGGAAACACACTTCATCATCGGTTCACCCGACAACTACTACGTCGATGAGAAAGACGAGCTCAATGAGGAAAATTTGGATGATATATACCCCACACGGGGTGAGACCGAGGTGTGGACCAACAGCGCCTATTACCTGAATCCTCAGGGTGAGATTATCGGAAAATATGACAAGATACAGCTCACGCCCTTCGGGGAACATTTCCCGCTGGGTGAACGCATAGCCTTTCTTCGAAAAATCCTCGATAACTTCACCGACAGCGCTGGATTCACCCGCGGCACTGAATACAGTGTTTTCGAGCATGAAAAGATGAAATTCGGCGTGGTTATCTGCTGGGAGGGAACTTACGGCTATTTCATCAGAAAGCTCGTAAGAAACGGCGCGGATTTCATACTCAACATATCCAACGACATGTGGACACAGACCAAAGCGGGCCATTTCCAGCATTTCACCATTACCAAGTTTCGCGCCATTGAAAATCGTATCTGGTATGCGCGGGCAGCTAATGACGGTGTCACAGCCATTACCGATCCCTATGGAAGGGTCGTTGGTATACTGCCCATCAAGGAGGCCGGCTACCTGATCGGCGAGGTAGGACCTCGTCTCAGAATGACTTTTTACACACGTTATGGAAACATACTTCCCAAATTAAGTCTTGCTGTTCTCATCATCTCCTTTGTGTCATCCATCATATTCCTTATCAAGAGACCGGCCGATCCTGTGCGGGAGACATGAACCCATGTCCCCCCGGAACCCAGTCCAGTACAGAAGAGTCATACTCATCCGTCACGGGGAAAGCACAGCCAATCAGGAGCGTACACTGACCGGCAGAACCGACCCCGAACTTACCACCCGAGGGAGAAAACAGGCCGCCACTGCCGGCAGACTCTTGGGCAGGCACGGATGGCAGATTGATGCACTCTACTCCAGTCCCCTGAAAAGAGCCCTGCACACTGCACGGTGCATATCAAGTCGTGTACATCTCCCTGTCCGAAAGGACGAACTGCTCCTTGAAACGAATTTCGGCACCTGGGAGGGAGTTGGGAAGGAGGAGCTTGCCCGGCTGCCACACTGGGAACGGTACGTGCAGGACCCCTTTCACTTTCGCTTTCCTGAGGGAGAATCACCGCAGGATGTCCGTAAACGCATTGGGCTCTTCATCGATTCGCTTCGAAGTGCCAATGACTGGAACGCTGCCGTTGTCGTCTCACACTACACACCCATTGTCTTCTTCATACTGCATATACTTGGCAGCGAAGAGGGAAAGCGTGCGCCTTTTGCCATCGACAATGCATCGTTAACCGTGGTCCGGATGTCAGACACATCCGGTTATATCGAACAGCTCAACTGCACCCCTCACTAAGATCTGGAGGAACCATGGCCTACACATTCGTCACAGGAGGCGCCAGTTCCGGAAAAAGCAAATTCGCACTTGAGCTCCTGAGTTCCCGGAAGGATGTCACCTTCATTGCCACGGGAGTAAAAACAGATGCGGAAATGGAGCTTCGAATCGCTGCACACCGAAGAGAACGGCCTGCGACCTGGGAAACAATAGAGGAACCACTGGACCTCATTTCAGCAGTAGGGCACATGGATGAACGGCACAGTGGCCTCATCATCGACTGCCTTACCATGTGGGTTTCAAACCTTCTCTACATGGATCAGTGTAACGGTTCAGAGATCATTGAGCGTGCAGAGGATTTGTCTTCTCTCCTGGAGTATCTCGACAAGAAGATTGTGGTAGTGAGCAATGAGCTCGGTATGGGTATCATTCCCGCATCTGAGGAGTCCCGGGAATACAGGAGATTGGCCGGCGAGGTAAATCAAATTTTTGCCCGCTCAAGCAGCGAAGCCTATCTCGTGGTAAGCAGTATCGGGGTGAAGATCAGATAATTATCTCCCCACCCGTACAATCTCATCCATGGCAATAAGGCCGGCCCCGTAGGCACCGACGATCTGCGGTTCATCGGGAACAATGAGTTCCAGGCCCAGATTTTTTTCTAGGGCACGTACCATGCCGGCATTCTTTGCAACCCCACCGGTAAGCATTGCCGGCTCAGTAAGCCCCACCCTGTGTGCCATGCCACCCACCCTGTTTGCAATGGAATCCAGCACCCCTGCAATGATAAGTTCCTTTGGGTGACCTTCTGCAATGAGTGAAACCACCTCAGATTCTGCAAACACAGCACACATACTGGATATGGTTATGCTCTCTTCGGTCCGAAGTGCCAGCTCACCGAGGTCCGAGATCTGGAGCTCAAGGGCCTTGGCAATGATTTCGAGGAACCGGCCTGTCCCTGCCGCGCATTTGTCATTCATAACAAAGTCGATGCTTTTTCCATTTTCTCCTACCTTGATCACCTTGCTGTCCTGGCCACCAATATCGATCACCATCCTGACCCTGGAATCAATCTGCCAGGCACCCCGTGCATGACAGGTGAGCTCGGTTACGCTCCTGTCACCAACCTCCGATGATTTTCTGCCGTATCCCGTGGTAACGATGAAATCAATGCTCTCTCTATGGAGACCTGCTTCTTCCAGTGCCTGGGCACAGGCACGCTCCGCTGCATTTTTACTGTTGCTCCCCGTGTCGATGACAACACTCCCGGCCTTCTCCCCCTCCTTCAGTATCACCATTTCTGTCGAAACAGAACCAATGTCGATGCCTGCAGTTATCATGCACCCTCCATAACTTCCATGAACCCCTCAAGCCTTGTTCTCACCTGTCCCTCTGCATAGTTGCGCGGATCAACGAGATCACCATCGATCTCGAGAAAGGGGATGCCATATTCCTGCACTGCATCGCGAATGAGTCGCACGGCACCATTGCTCTGCCGGCATCCCCAGTGTGAATAGTGAACCACGCCATCGATGCGGTACTCTTCGATTGCCTTCCGGATATTCCGAATCCTGTGCTCGACATCTCCAACCCACGCCTGGCTGAGCATCTTCAATGCGAGGCTTTCCCACGGGTTGTCCGGGTTCATATCGGGCCAGCTCTGCAGGTTGATCTCCTCTGCCACAACAACTGCATCGAGCTCTTGCTCAAGTATATGGAGTATGTCATTCTCATAGTAGGGTTTCAAATGAAGCCAGAGCAGGCGTTTGCGTACCGGTATGCCTGTGCTGGAAGACTCCGCCCGCCTTTTTAATACATCACGGTAGGTCTCCGCTGCAGCTGCACCGCTTCTCGAGCCCATAAACAGTCCCCACAGCAGTATGAGCCCCAGCCCCTCTTCCCCATACATAAGAGCTTCCGGATTCTTTCTGAGCTCGTTGATTTCCCTGAGGGCCTTCGACGCACGATTGGCATAATAAAAGCTTCTCTCCAGGTCCTGGTGTTGCAGTTTTTTTCCGGTAATCTCCTCAATCTGGCAGGAGCTGCGCTCAAGCTGCTCGGCAAGGTAGCTCACCGACTCATCATCCCTGTGATAGGGAACATTGATGAACAGGTGCGGTCTGGAATAGAACTTCCCCACTTCACCAAAGCTCTTGAGGTTGCCGTCACAGGCATTGGAGGTTGACATGAGAAATTGCGGGTGCGGGAGAAGATGGTGGTGGGCAACACTGATAAATATGCGATGCACCGAACAAAAATCGGTAGTATACCACTGACGTTCCATCTCAGACAGGAAACCCTTCGTGAGATCAAACTTCGCAGCGACTCCACTGAACGCCTCGAGCATGAATGGATAGAGATTGTGGGCATACACGATTTCAATGGGGGAAAAGAGGCTTGTGAAAACCGACTTGCCGGATTTTCCGAAAAATTTCCGTGCATGACTGAAGCCCAGAACGGAGAACTTTTTGTGTGCCCTGCTGTGAAAACGACTGACAGGCGTGCATGACTTCTGGAGCATTGCCAACAACGCACATCTCTCAATCTTTTTCGGACTCGGTTTATGAGTCAGCATCTGTTTTATACTTTTCTGAAAACTCATAAAAGAAACACTTCCCTCCCTCATTGTGCAGCTGAGAGCCGGGGGAACAGTCCCTAGAGCAGCTCGAGAAACGCCTCAACCCTCGTCTTGACCTGTCCCGCTGCAAAGGAAAAGTACTCGCCCTCCAGAAAAAGGGACGGCATGCCCCTCCGATCCAGCAGTTCCTTCAAAGCGGGGTAATCCACAAGGAAGTGATCGCAGAACTTGAGACTCGTATATATGATGCCCTGAGCACCAGTTCTCTTCACCTCTTCGAGCAGGAAATCAAAACGGTCCGTGCTGTTTTCCATTCTCCCGCAGGGCACTCTGCTCAAATAGCCCTCCGCCAGTGCGGTGAGCGGGTTACCCTCCTCCGCTATCTCCATCTGCCCGTACCTTCCGCCGAAGCACAAATCATCACCTACCACGAGCCCACTGCACTCCTCGATGAAACCGAGTAGGGGAAGGGAGTCGAACATGTTGCCCGAAATGAACACACGCCTGCTGCTGACCAACTTACCGGCAGGGAGAGTTTCCCAGGATTTCTCACATTCGGCGCATATCCTTTCGAGGACCTTATTGGCCTGATCCTTGGGTATTGTCGCATTCAGATCAAGAACCTGCATGAGCTCATCAGCTCCCAATGTCAACGGTTGAGACGCAACTATCCGGTAGAGTCTTCTCAGCAGCTCTCTGTTCCGATTGTAACGGACAATCGACCCGGCAAGAGCTTCGTCGCTGATCACTTCTCCCCGGAGTTTCCCGAGGAAATTCTTGAACAGTACCAGTTGTTTGCGGAAGTATGAGACCGACAGTTCATCGCTTGCCTTTGGCACATCGACGAATTGTGCGGGTATGTCACCGATATAGTGCTTGAAGATATCAAAGGTGCGTCTCGCACCGTCGCAGGAATGGCTGAACACAATGGCTGACAAGCCTTCCAGCTCACCGCAAAGGCCCCTGTCAGCAATATGCCTCAGGTAAGAGCAGAAATTGCTTGGGAGATATGCATCTGCCAACTGCAGTTCGGCCCGCCCGGGTATCAGACGGACCGGCTGAAAGCCTGCGGCATCGATGAGCTCTTCGACTGAATAGGGACAGAATATACCGATGCTCCCCTTTCTATCGGAAGCACTTTCTTCAATCGAGCTCTTGAGTTGCTGTATAAGCCTGGTCATAGACTGTAAAATCGTTTGATCTTTTTAGAATTTAATTTTATTATTGCCCTGAGTCTACAGGCAATTTTTTTTTCAGTACATCACCTCAGCTGACTTACGCGTTCGTCCGTAATCTCATCACATGAGACTGACTGAGCTGTGGAGGGAGCAGGATATCGATATGTCCATACTATTAAAAAGAGCCACGAGAATACTGGTACAGGGTGTTACGACAACCGAGGGGAGGCAGAACACGTCCCTCATGCTTGAAAACAAGACTGAAATCGTGGCCGGGGTAAGTCCTGGCCGGTACGGGCAGGAAGTGATGGGTGTTCCCGTCTACGACAAGGTGAGTGAGGCGGTGAAGAGGCACCGTATCGACCTGTCCGTAATATTTGTGCCGAAGAATGCTGTCCTGACTGCTGCCACGGAAGCCATGGATGAGGGAATCAAACTCATCGTCATCTGTACGGATGGCATTCCCGTGACTGAAACGCTGAAAATAAAACGGGCAGCACAGGAGGCCGATTGCACCATCATCGGACCCGGTTCCTCAGGAATTTACATTCCTGGGGAGAGCAAGGTCGGTACCATCTCGAACGAATATATTCTTGAAGGGGATGTGGGCGTGATTGCCCGCACTTTGGGTAATGAGGTAAAACTCTGCCAGAGTCTCTTCAAGGAAGAGTTGGGTGAGAGTGCTGTTATCAGTCTTGGTGGCGGCGACATCATCGGTACCGGATACATCGAAATCCTCGAAGCTCTCAATGAAGACCCCAGGACGGAAGTCATTGTCATCGGCGGTGAAACAAAGGGCAAACTGGAAGACGATGCGGCATGCTTTATTCAGGATTCGAGGTATGATAAGCCGGTTATCGCCTATCTCTTCAACAAGGAGAGCGATACCTCGACGGCACAGGAAAAAGAAAAGCTCTTCCGTGAGGCGGGTGTTACCGTTGTGGAGGATATCTGGGAAATTGGACAGATAATCAAGGACTCCACGGTTGAGGAATAATCCTTCCGAGGCTGATTGTCAATGACAGCTCAAGAAGACCGGTACCTGCAGATTGACTCGGTAAGAACTCGATACTGGTCAGGCGGCAGCAGCGGACGTCCCGTTGTGCTGCTGCACGGTATCGGCGCATTCTCAGAAACATGGCTCATGAACTTCGATGCCCTGTCCCGGGTGCATCGGGTCTTTGCCGTGGACATTCCCGGACACGGTTATACTGACAGGTCCCGCAACTCCTACACCATCGAGTATTATGCACATTTCATTGATGCATTTATTACATCGCAAAACATCGACCGGGTGCATCTGATCGGAAATTCCTTCGGGGGAGGAATAGCCCTTCAGTACGCAAAGAGCTTCACTGAGAAGACGGATAAAATCGTTCTCGTTGCAAATCCCTGCTTTGGTAAGGAGCTTGCGCTTCCGCTCAGACTCGTTGGCATCCCCCTCATCGGAAAACTCCTGCTTCACTCCAGGGGAGATGAAGAGTCAAGACGTAAAAGAAGCGTCAATATTTTAAAAGGGATTCTGTATGATACAGATCGTATAGATCCCGCAATGAGGGAGATACTGATTGGAATGTACAGCCGGATGGGTACTATCCCTCACGCAGGAAGAGCTGTACATGACATTCTGCGAAGGTATACGAACATATTCGGCATCAGGCCCCGATACATGCGTGAGTTTGAGCGGAAAATCCAGGAGGTTGAGGCAGCCACCCTCATCGTGTGGGGAGAAAATGACAGGGTGATCCCCCTACAGCATGGAGTTGTGGGGCAGAAACGCATGCATAATGCGGTACTTCACACCATGAAGGACTGTGGCCATATGCCACAGGTGGAACACCCCGATGAGTTCAACCGAATTGTTCTTGACTTTTTAAAGAATTGAATCCGC
Source organism: uncultured bacterium (assembly GCA_965603595.1). GTDB lineage: Bacteria > Spirochaetota > B62-G9 > B62-G9 > DRHN01 > JAGLSF01. The sequence goes on along the minus strand of CBFDDP010000011.1, from coordinate 11,408 downwards.
CCATTACCCTGCATCAATCCACGGTTATATCGTTTACGCGAACGATGACGTCAACCTTTTCCTTCTCCTTGAAGAAAGGTTTGAGCCGGAGATAGGAAATGATCAGTCCCTTCCTGTTCTTCTCGATGCCTCCAAGAAATAGGAAGAGATCACGGGCGGAAATCGCATCAATCTTCATTTCAACCGACGAGACTGTGACACCCTGCTTCGTTTCCGCACCCCTCGGGCGAATGTATTCTATATTATCCCTGATGCCTGCTCCCTGGGCTTCGTTTTCAAGATAGGTAAGTACCGACAGGGATTTCTTTTCCTGAAGCTGAGAATGGTAGAGATCGTAGGCACTCCTGGCTGAAAGGTATCGTCCGGCGAGGAGTTCGTAACTGCCGTAGCTGTTTTCCAGCTCAATTTTCTCGCTGCCGTACTCGTCCCGCGTCCTCATAAGCGGTATATAGACAAATTGATATATCAAAAAGATAATGAACAGCGCCCCCGCAGCGATAATGAACATTTTTTCCCGGCCCGATATATTACGCAGTAAACCCTTAATCTCCACTTGAAAGCTCCTCCACCACATCAATATCAAACACAAAGGTCACGGTAAATCCCTCCGTACTTCCAGTGGTACCTGTGTTGGACACTCTGACATCGGTAAAATATTCAGAGAGCAGAAGCTCCTGCCTGATCCTGTCGATATCGGAAAAGGTACGAGCCCTGCCGGAAAACTTTATTCGGTCCCGCTCGATGATCAGATCCGAGTACTCCATGAACACGTCATCCGGTATGTACAGTGAGAGCTCCTTTAAAAGCTGTAGACAGCTGAAGCGGGCATCCGTCTGCGTTTTCAGTGAATCGAGACGCCCCTCCATCTCACTCACCTGAACCTTCGACTCCTCCAGCGTAACGGAAGGATCCCCGTAGACCTCGCTGCTCAGGGCACTCACTCTTTCCCTGAGTAGTGAGATTTGTCCCTTTCGAGTGCGAATATCGATCACAAGTCCGGACGTGGCCAGAATGAAGAGAACGAGGAGAAGCCCCCCCACGATACTGAACTCTCTGACACTCACATAGCCCTTCATCCTTGGCCTGAACTCATCTTTCAGGAGATTCACCCGCCCTGCTGTCTGATTAACCTCCTGAATCATTCCATAGAGAGGCAGTACATCGGCAGCGCCTATATCTCCTCTGCCCTGCAGCGATCGCTCATACCTGTAGTGAGGGACCTCCTGATAACTTATCTCCATGCCCTTGAGCAGGTCCTCAACCAGTTCCCCCATCTTTTCACCGGAACGGGCCACGTTGAGGTAGACAAAAGATGGATTTGCCGTTTTGAAAACCATGATGAGCTGTAACCGAAGCTCCCTGAACAGCCCATCCAGGAAGCCGTCGGCATCTTTGTGCCCATCACCCATGACGCGTATGCCCGTTCTGATCCTCAGCCCATCGACACACTGTATGTATACGGTTGATGCCCGGATATCCACGAGTACATAGGATTCGTCATCAACCAGTGACTTCATGGCATACAAGAGTGCCGTATCATAGGGAATGACCGCGCGCAGGTTGTCCCTGTAAGACCCGAGCTCCTCAAGGAGCGTATGAATGTGCTCCTTTTCGGTGGAAAAGCTGTACACCTCAGTATCAACGGCGTAAAAATCGGTAAGATAGTCCCCTTCAGGATCGGGGAGATACCCTTTCACCTCATAGCGGATGACCCCTTCGATCTTCTGCCGTTCAGTGAATGGAAGGGTTATTCTGTTTCTAAAATAGAGGCCCGGTGACAGGAGATAGTAGAGGTTCTCCTTCTCGATACCAATCTCGGAAAGCATCTCCTCTATACTCTGCCCCTCCCCCCTGTACACCTCCAGCACTTCCTTCAGGGGGAGTTTCTCGGAAGATCGCAGAAGCCAGAGTGTGCCTTCCCTGATATACAGGAAGGCAGCCCGTTTGGCTGTACCGATCCTCACATTAAAGAGATCTGTTAAAGTAGACAACACGAATTCCCCCACTGTCCCTCAATATCACAGCAGTAATAATACGCATGAACCTTCCGGCACTTCCCGTTGCAGTTATCCTGAATATGTCGCTCTTTACGGTAATAAGCGGGGCAATCTCATCATATAATACATCAGAGACCGTTTCAACATTCTTTATGTCCTCGACACGTTTAAAGGGATTCTCCTGCCGGTACTCAAGTACATCATCAACAATCGTCTCATCCATATCCTGCGAAAGGCTCAGGAGAACAGGGTAGGCCGCTGTATTGATGTTGATCCTTCCGTCTCCGTACACAGTCAGATAGTCATACAGGGGTTTGTAGCCTTCCGGCGCGAGTGAAGAACGTGCAGAAGGTGGGAGGAAGAGCATCTCCCGTTCCACACCTTTGACGAGCAGGAGCTCCCCCGTAGTAATCATCGGGGTGTTCCGCACTTCATAGGAGGGTGTACGCGCGGCGTAGTAATAGGCCTCAGCGCCTGTTCCCTGCGGTATATCGTCGCTGTCCTGCCAATCAGTAATAGCATCTATCACACTTTTGTCAAGGTACAGAGCATCGAATATACGCTCCAGCATGGCCTGCCGCCGCTTGTCCGCGATCCCATACTCGGTAACGAGCTCCTGTATGTTGAACCGCGCCTTCTCATCCTCGATTGTAACGGTTATGATCCCCTCTTCGAAGGGAATGGGAGGAAGCTCTCCATACCAGTAATCACCCGGCCCGTCATACTCGTTGGTGTCTATCTTTAAAACCGTTAAGGCCGTCTTGTAACCGCCAAAGGCGTAGTACAGTGCCTTCTTGGCCTGTGACGAGTTGATCGCCATTCGGAGATTGATACTGCTCGAACGGGAAAACTCAAGCGTCACAAAGGAAAGGGCAGTCACGAGAACGAACACCGACATGAGGGCAAATGCATCGACCCTGAAACGGCTGTCTCTACATCCACTATTCTGCGCCACTGCCCGGTGGTTCAGATTCTGTTTACATTTCGGAGATATAGACATTAAAAAACTCTCTGTACTTCCTTCCACCGAACGAGAATACGAGCTCAATGCTTTCAGGCAACTCATCCTGGTTCTGTGTGTCCCAGCTTTCAAACCAGCGCCCACCGCTTTTGAACCGAAAGAGAAAGGAGGTGAACTCCTCACCGACCATATACTCAACCGGCTCGTCGAACTCCCGGGGTGGAAGACTGTAAAGGTATATCTTTTTCCTCAGTGCTATATACTGGTCATCAGCTTCACTTGGCGAAACCTCATACTCCACGCGAAGGACCTCTCCCCGCTTTCCGAGCTCGAGGGGGGTCTGAGGCATAATCGTGGTAAAGATGATGCTGCTCGCCTTCTGCTGGCCGAGGTCTTCTCTCTTAGAAACAAAGATCGTTCCCTCATTCCCTTTGATGTAGAGCGCTCCCGAAAGTTCCACGTCGAGCCTTTCAACGAAGGCCCGTATCTCCCGCATGAGCTCGTTGTTGCGCCTCCCCATATCAATGGTTCTTCGTACGGACACAAAGGAGGTGAAGGAAACCGCCGCAATAATCGAAAGTATGGCGAGGGCGATGAGAAACTCGATAAGCGTAAAAGCGCTCAGGCCAGGTCCTGTTTTTGCCGATCTGCTCTTCATGCTCATTCTCTGCCCGGTACCCTTTCATATGGCATCCCGTCAATCAGTAGCGTGAAAGGACCGTCTGCAATGTGTAGTTTCGATCACCGTCCCACGAAACCGTGACCGTGACGAGCTTCAGCTCTTCTATATAGGGAAGTTCCAAAACCTCGATTCGCTTTGCCCAGGTGTACCCCTCAAAAATACCGTCTTCAAAGGCACCTTCATCAGAACCAGATGCCGGAAATCCTTTGCCGATCTCTTCCTTGAGCAGAGATTCTGCTGCAATGACCGCAGTGGTGAGGTCTGCCGCAACGCGGGAAGACCGGAGGCTGAAGGTACTTCCACGAAGTACTGCGAGAAACCCGATGGACAGTATGACAAGTGCAATGAGTACTTCCACCAAGGTAAATGCTCTGAAACGCAACACCCTTCCCTCCGCAAACCATCATTGATCTAATATTTGTACTCTATTCATCGGCTCTAGTATATTCCTATTAACGGCACATTTACCGAGGAAAATAGAACAGGAAAAATCAGTCGTATAAATCCTAATAAAGGTGGACAGGGTGTATGGAGCTTCCAAAAGTCGCTATACAGGGTGAAGAGGGCTCATACAGTGAGGAGGCCGGTATAAAATACTGGGGTAAATCGGTTGTGTTCGTCCCCAGGAGGTCTTTTGAAGACGTTACCGCTGCTGTGGAGAAGGGTGAGGCAGATTACGGCCTACTCCCCCTGGAAAACACCCTCATCGGAAGTATCGCACACACCTACGATCTCATTCTCGAATCGCATTTGCCCATTATCGGGGAGGTCATAACCCCTGTCTCCCATTGCCTGCTGTCTGTAAAGAAAGTACAGGTGGGTGAGATCAGGCGCGTGTATTCACACCCCGCAGCCCTTTCCCAGTGTTCCACATTCCTGCAGAGCCTGCACGATTGCGAGATCATACCCATATATGACACCGCAGGCAGTGCGATGAAGATAAGCCGGGAGAAAGACCCCGCCTCTGCCGCCATTGCGAGCAGACTTGCAGCTCAGCTCTACAATCTCGAAATCATTGCGGAAAAACTCGAGGACTACCCGAACAATCAGACCAGATTCATTATTGTAGCCCGTGAATTTGAGGAGAGCTCGCTCAAGAATGCCAAAACGTCAATTGTATTCACCACGCTTCATCAACCGGGGGCCCTGTACCAGGTGCTAAAGGTGTTTAACGACTACGGCATCAATCTGACCAAACTGGAGTCACGCCCCCACAAAACCGAGCCATGGCGCTCATACTTCTATCTGGACTTCGAGGGCCATGAGCGGGAGTCCATTGTCAGGGAGGCGATGAAGGAGCTGAAGGAACAGACGAACTTCCTCAAGGTTCTCGGAAGCTACCCGGTCTGGACGGGAAAACGCAAGGTTGAATTACTGGAAGTGGAAGATCACGAGGACAAGTCACATCTCCCGCTCTACAGCCTGGAACGCACGGAAGAGCCAACTAAGGTTATACTGGAGGAGCCGCCTATTGAACCGCTCACCATTGGCGGCGGTAATTTCACCATAATTGCCGGCCCATGCTCCGTGGAGGGAAGAAAGCAGCTTTTTAAAACTGCCAACCTGGTCCGGGAATCGGGCGTGAAGATACTGAGAGGCGGGGCCTTCAAGCCCCGGACATCCCCCTACAGTTTTCAGGGGCTCGGGGAGGAAGGGCTGAAACTCCTGAAGGAGGCGAAGGAAACCTACGGTCTCTACATCATATCAGAGGTGATCTCACCGGCAGATGTTGGGCTGGTTGCAGAGTATGTGGACATACTGCAAATCGGTGCGCGAAATATGCAGAATTTTACACTGCTCAACGAAATAGGCACCGTACGGCTGCCCGTTCTCCTGAAACGGGGCATGTCCGCCACTATAAAGGAGTTCCTTCTCTCCGCCGAGTATATCCTAAAACAAGGCAACACCAACGTCATTCTCTGCGAACGGGGAATTAGGACCTTTGAAACCTCGACCCGGAATACACTCGACCTCTCCTCCGTTCCTCTGCTCAAGACGAAAACCCACCTGCCCGTGTTTGTCGACCCCAGCCATGGAACGGGCAATCGCGATCTCGTTCTCCCCATGAGCAAGGCGGCAATGGTTGCAGGAGCGGACGGTGTAATGGTGGAGGTTCATTTTCAGCCCGACTCCGCATTGAGCGATGGAAACCAGTCCCTGGACCCGGGAGGATACGCTACCTTTATCAGAGAGTTGCAGGTTTTGAGGGAAAAACTCGAATCATGATCCATCACAGTGCGCGATAGCTCGTACCATCCTCAATTACAAAGGGTGAAGGCAGCTTCTTCTCTCCCCTACCGTACACGAGACAGCCTGCTCCAATATGGGAATTACGCGGAAGGGTGACCCCATGTCCGATAATGGAGAACCCCTTTTGCAGAAGACTGGGATATTCTCCGTTTCGAACATCGTTAAAACCACCCACCTGTGCGTTACGCTCGATAACCCTGTCTCTGCCTTCAAGAAGGAGCGCATTCTCAATAACCGCGCCATCCTCGATAGAGTTGAAGGGCAGAATGACAGATCCACGAACATGTGCATTTTTTCCGATGTGCACATCATGGAAGATAATAGAGTCCTCCACAACACCCTTTACCCGTGAGCCACAACCCACAAAACTGTTTATCATCGTACCGCTTTCCGAAACGCTTGATTTCGCAGTATAGGGGGACTGCAACTGCGTATAAAGCCCGAGAAACCGGTCATTCTGAAGAGCTGAAGGCAGGTTGAGGTTTTCCCGCCAGTACTCATAACAGGTGCGCATCAGGAAGGAATAACCCTCGAGGTTTATAACCCGATCGAAATGGTGAAAGAGGTATTCATCGAACAAGAGAGTGCAGAAGCTTTTATTACTCCCCTCTGCCCGCTCGCCCACATCGACAATTATCTCCCTGAGCCTTCTTCGTGACAGAATATACAGCTCGGACGGGTCCTTTCCAAGATGTACCTTCCCGATTCCACTCGCAGCTTTTCGAAGGCGAAAAAAATCTCCCCAGTCGACAACTGTCACATTTCCCGTTCGTCCTACAACGAAGATGTCTGCGCCTGTACCGCGGGACAGAAACCCACTCAGCATCTCGATATCAGAACGCTCTTCCACTGAAAACAGACTGTGCGGTATGGAGGATACATTCGAAAGCTCAAGCACATTCCGTATGGTATAGTTACCCCAGATTGGGAAATCATATATGTGCGATGTGGTCTTGAAACCGGGAAATGATCTCTGCAGGGACTCCTCAAAGAGAATACAGTGGTATTTTGACATAGTTATTTTACTTCTAATTCGCCAGAATATTTAGTTGTAATTTAAAATCAGTCTGCTATAATATATACAAATAAAAGGAAACCATAATGGAAATTTCAACATGTACGCCCGAAGAACGCGTTTTTCGCATCGATGACGAGTGCTACATCATCTATCTGGGTTCCGATAAAGATGACCTCAAGCCTTTTCTCCGCATCGGGAACTCGCAGAGAATAACCCCCTATGTCGTCAAGGGCACCTACAACATCGTTATCACCGACTCACTCACCGGGAACCCGGCACTTGAGCCCGAGAATATGAACAGGGAGAACAGCAAGGAGAACCGATACGTTGGGGACAAAAAGATTACAGCCAGCCTCCAAAAGTTCATACACCAGTTCGAGATAGAGAACGGCTCGGTGAGCACCATCGAGGATATACAGAAGGCCCACAAGAGGGCCGAAGTGCACTTCTTCGATGACGGCAATATTCATATTCTCTATGACCGCAACCTTCTGTTCGATCTCAGGAAGAGGGAGAAGAGTGATCTACACTTCATTGAACGAGCGCACATGCTAAAAGGTATACACGCGAAGAATCCCCTGCGGTACAGGCCGGAAGACCTCGAAGCTCCGGGCTTTCTACTGCTTAAGCAGAACATCGTTCTCTTTGAAAAAGGAAGGGCCACCACCTTCGGTATACCGGATCCCTACTTCAAGGCCTTCGTCAATTCGGGAATTGATCCTGATTTCATCGAGACCATTGTGACGGACGACATCGGTGGTTCATTCTTCAGGCTTCTCAAAAGAAAGTGGAGTACGCGGGAAAACCTCCGTATACTGACCGCAAACATACCCCTGTTCAAGAGTGCAGCGGCACTTTTTACCCACACCGGGGCCGGAACACTGCAAGCCGACATCACTAGTTTCAAATGGGGGGAAAAGAGAACTGCGTCCGGTTTCAGGCTTGAGAGAACTGTCAGAGGTTTTGTCGCAAAGCACAAAGACTTACCCTTGCCCCTGCTGATATCGGGGTCATCCTCGAGCGAACAGGGACTGTGTATACTCAATCCGGACAGGGGGGTGATGATACAGCCGGGAAAGGCATCTGTACCCATACCTGAGGGTGTGGTTCACAATTTTGTGGAAAGCGTACCGGAACGGCGGGAACTCCTGCAGGTCTATTTTCGTGATATTCTTAGCCTCATTGAAGATGATCTGAACCCGTCCGAATCGATGGTCGCGAAGCTCATCGATCAACTGCTGGGGGACATGGATCGAAAGGCCATGAAACCGATGCTGGACAGGGTGAGAAAGGGGTTGAAGAAGGTAAAGCTTACCGAGGAAAGCACCCTCTTCTATCTCCTGAACAATGTGTACGGCATCATATCGATTCTCCATAAAGCGGGCGATGATGAAGGTGGAATTATACAGTCCTTCGCCCCACTTCGCGACGGTGCACACAGGAAACTGCGCTTAATGAGCACAGTTCGTACGCAGCTGCCGGTAAGGGGCGACCTCTACCCGGCAGAGGGGGGAGTGGCCGTCCTGTACGGTCCTGTAAGGGGAGTTACTTCGAGGGATGCCTATGCAATCACCCGGGAGCTCGTGCAGGATGTGGATCAGAAAGCGGCATCGTTCCTGGAGGAGCTGGACCGCGAACTCGCACGTCTGCATGCCTTGCTGTTTGAGCTGCAGGGCAAGCCGGCCGGAAAAGGGAGAAGGCTTTTGAGGAAGGGCCTCATCGCAGGAAGCCCCCCCGCTATTCCAGAGGGGGTTGCCGTACCGAAGATTGGAGGACTAGGAGGGGGTCCAAAAGAGGCGGGACGAGAAGCTGCAGCAGTAAAGGAACCCGCCACGGCAGAGGAGCGGCAGGCCTATACAACGGCGCCTGTACAGCATGTGTCCTACAGCAGGGGTTTGAGCGGACCGATCAAGTTCATCATTCCTGCAGCAGTGGTTGTGATAGCAGCGATTGTACTGGCACTCTTCTTTCTCTTCCCCGACGTCATTGGCAGGCGAAAGCCGGGTGAAATTGAGGAAGTCGATGTTGCCGCAGCGGGTGGTGAGACTGAAGCTGAGGAAGCCCTGGCTCAGGAAGGAGAGGGTGAGGAGGCCTTCGAGGCAGACGAATTCCTCGAGGAGAAGGGTATACCCCAATCAGCCCTCACCGAAAGGAGAACGGTGATCTATCGAGGTCTCATTGAGATTACGGTCCTGGATATCTATCTCCTGACCAATGAAATTGCTGTCTCAAACGGATACCGGCGGCTCGACAGTGTCGCAGAGGCAGGCCGCGATCCGGATTGGATCTACCCCGGCAACCTGTTCGTGCTGCCCGACTCGACTGAATACACCGTTGTGAAGGGCGACACCATGTGGTACATCGCACACCGGTTCATTATCAAGCGTCTCGAGGAGGACTGGGACCGGTATTCTTCAATAAAGAAGGAGGTCGACACAGGCACACCCGATACACAGAGAAAGGAGGTGCTGTTCAGGGAATTAAAATCTATCAGGGAGAGGTCGTACAGCGAAAACTTCAGCCGGGAAGTCTATGCGACGGTTGAAAAACTGTAGCATTTTCATCTGTATCCTATCCCAAAAATAATGGAGAATTAACTTTACAAGAACTATAATTTCCTTTATAGTTTGGTACTGTGACCGAATATATAACAAACCAACGAAATAGCATGACTTAAACAGTCAGAAAGGAGAGGGACATGGCTTCAGATCTGCCAAAAAGCCCTAATGTTTTTCATCCTACAAGACCTTCGGCGGTGGGCTCCCGAAACAGTCTCGCTCAGGAGGGCAGGGCACAGAATGAAGAATATCAGCGCCTTGTAGAGGAAGAGACTGAAAAGGTACTCAAGGAAATTGAGGTCAAGCTGCCTCAAGAGGTTCTCAACGAACTGGATGTGATGGGTGGAATCAAGCAGAAACTGTACAACTACTTCAACCAGAACTACCAGAACATGTTCAACCGCTTCATCACGACCACTGAGGATGAGATGGTGAAGAAGGTCAGAAACTTCGTCGACAAGGAAGAGTCGAAGGTTCTGGCTCGATACACACCAAAAGAAATTGCCGAGATGCTCGACCAGATCGGCGGCGCCGACAAGTTCAACACAGGTGAGATCGAGAAATCGATCATCAACATATACGGCCACCTGCAGGGACATATTCAGCGAGGCCTGAACGACCTTGAAAATGATACCAATTCACTCCTCAGGCAGAAAGCTGATGTAGGTGCCTTTATCAGAGGTGAGAATGCCTACTCGATTGTCAAGTGCTCCTTCAAGGACAACTCAGACAAGCCGAAAACAGTCACCGATGTGAAACTGTCCGTCAACATCCTCGATTCCGAGCTCATCAGTCCGGTTTTCCAGTATCAGGCAACGGTGGAATACCTGATCAAAGACCAGATCTCGAGAACCATCATGGACCTGATCGATCGCGAAATCGAACGCTTCAAGGCTCAGCTCGTGGATGAGGGAAAGGAAGAGCTCTCAGACGGTGAAGTCATGTTTGAGAAGATGAAGAGAGTTCCCAACTACACCGATGACGAGAAGGACGACGAGAAATCACGCCGGTACACCTTCCTCGCCAAGACCTTGATAGACAAGATTGAAGGTCTGCGTGCGGAGATCGACCACAAGGATTTTGATCCACTCAATATCAGGGAAAACATGAAGGCGATCATCGACATGGAGAACATCCGAAACCGCGGCTTCAATACGGCAATCAACTCGATCACCTCCATACTCGATACGAGCAAGATGGGGTATCAGTACATCGAGAACCTGAAGAACGCTCGCGAGATGATTCTCCGTGAGTATGAGGACATTGACCCCAATGAGCTTCCCGATGAACGGTATACTATGAAGCTCAAGTACTTCGACCAGGCACAGCTCCTTGAAGACAGGGCTGCCTACGACAAGCAGATGGAGGAATACAAGAAGGAGATCGAGCATGCCTGGGACGTGGTCGAGATGGTGTATCAGACCAACAAGTCCTTCTTCAGGGTCAACGACTTCGAAGACATCGCCAAGAAGATGAAGAACAAGGTCAAGCGAAAGATCAAGGCTGTCACCGGCGATCCGCTCTACGAGGATATGAAGAAGACCTGGAACGAGATCATGTACATCAAGGCGGGTGACACTGACGTGGAGAAGCTGAACCAGACCTATCTCTACGAAAAGACGCTTCTGAAGAAGATGCTCCGCAGATCCCTCGAGAAGATCAATAAGATCTACGGCTTCCGCAATCCCAGGATGCGGGTGATCATGGAGGAGAGAGTCAACTTCCTCATCAAGGAGTTCGATGAGTTCGACTACATGATCAACCCCTATCACATACAGCCGGGGCTCATACTGGACATGGACATCACCAGTATAAAGAGGAAGAAGTTCACCTTGAATGGTATGGCAAATGTGCTCAATGAGTTCCTCCACGGCATCTCCAAAGGATTCCAGGATGCGGCATTCGCCTCATTCAAGCGCAGGAGATCGACCTTGCGTGAAGA
>CBFDDP010000010.1:0-43620 GCA_965603595.1 uncultured bacterium | reverse complement strand
AAGAGGAATAGCATGCGTAGGAAGGTGGGTGATCTTCGGGAAAGGTAGATAGACATCATGCGATCAGCACTTCACCTCGAAAGCCACTCCGGTTGAACAGCCACATCATTCATCTCAAAGGGAAAGGGGAAGCATGGGTACGACCAACGTAATGATCAAGAGCACGGGAGCCTATGTTCCTGAAAAGGTCATGACCAATTTCGATCTTGAAAAGATCGTTGAAACATCTGATGAGTGGATAACCACGCGAACTGGCATTAAGATGAGGAGGATCGCAGCTGAGAACCAGACAACCTCCGACCTGGCCTATGAAGCGGCGAAAATCGCACTCGAGAGGGCTGAACTGCATCCCCGGGACCTTGACCTCATTCTCGTGGCAACCGTTTCTCCGGATATGTTCTTCCCCAGTACCGGATGCGTGGTACAGAACAAGCTCGGAGCGACTAACGCTGCAGCCATCGATCTTAACGCGGCGTGTTCGGGATACATATATGCCCTGGTAATTGCGAACAATTTCCTCATTACAAACAGCTACAAAAATGCACTCATAATTGGATCGGAGAAGCTGAGCGCCTTCTTGAATTGGGAAGACCGTTCCACCTGCGTCATATTCGCCGATGGGGCCGGGGCCAGTGTCATTACTCCCTCGAGCGGGGAGAGCAAGCTGCTTGCCTATGATCTCGGGGTGGACGGTTCCTTTGGCGATCAGCTGTCGATTCCAGCCGGCGGTGCTCGCATGCCGGCTACAGAGGAAACCGTCCGGAACCATCTTCACAGCATACAGATGAACGGAAATGCCATTTTCAAGATTGCCGTCAAACGGATGAGAGAAACCTTTATGAAATCGATGAAGAAAGCCGGAATAACCATTGACGACATATCACTGGTAATCCCGCATCAGGCGAACCTGCGCATCATCGAATCGATGCGGACATATCTGAAGCTGCCGAAGGAGAAGGTGTATGTGAATATTCACAAATACGGCAACACCTCCTCGGCAAGTATCGCCATTGCGCTCGATGAGGCGTACAGTGAGGGTATTATCAAACGGGGAGACATAATCGGTTTTACTGCCTTTGGCGGTGGTCTCACCTGGGGTTCGGCCATCATTCAGTTCTAAGGTGCCGGACTGTAATACGCGAAATCTTTATAGAGTGGGATAAAAATGAAGGAAATTGCATACATCTTTCCCGGACAGGGCTCACAGAGACCCGGCATGGGAAAGGAACTCTACAATGAGAATGAGATCGCCAGAGAGATCTTCAACAGAGCCGAGAATGAGCTCCCTGAAGTTTCCATGAAAGGCCTCTGCTTCGAATCGGGCGACGAGGAATTAAAAAAAACCGAGAACACACAACCCGCCCTGTACACGCTTGCCTATGCGATCTACCGCGTGTTGGTGGAAAAAGGATACAGCGGTGAAGTATTCGCTGGCCACTCCCTTGGTGAGTACACGGCGGTCGCGGCCGCCGGCTATATTACCTTCGAAGAGGGCCTGCGCATCGTACGAAAGCGGGGAGAACTGATGAGGGACTGCGATCCGGAGCGCAGGGGGGGCATGGCTGCAGTCATCGGTTTGGATGAGGAAGCCATCCGGAAAATCTGCGACCAGGTGGGAGAGGTGTACCCGGCGAATTTCAACAGCCCAAGCCAGGTCGTTATCTCTGGTATGAAAGACAGGGTTCAGCAGGCCATGGAGCAGATAAAGGAACGGGGAGCCCGCAGGACAGTACTGCTGAATGTGAGCGGCGCATTTCACACTCCCTTTATGAAGGACGCTGCAGAGGAGCTCCGGAAAGAGCTCGAGAGTGTTGATTGGCAGCAGGGCACGGGAAAGATCGTTTCAAATGTAACTGCTGAGGCTTCCGATCTTCCGTCTAAGATCAGGGACAATCTTGTCAGGCAGCTCGACGCACCCGTACTCTGGAGCTCGTCAATGAAGACCCTGATCGATCTGGGATATGTCCGATATATCGAAGCCGGCCCGGGAACAGTGCTGAGAGGCCTCATGAAAGCGCAGGGTAGGGATGCACAGGTTTTTTCAGTTGAAAAACCTGCTGATATTGTTACATTAAATGGATAAATTTAGGAAGATATAGTACTGCATTCGCAGCATCGAGAGGTGTGCCTTTGGATCTGAAGGGCAAGGTTTCGTTTATTACAGGCGGTGCACGGGGTATCGGGTTTGAGATTGCAAAAGGATTTGCCCGGCATGGTGCAGACATCATTATCGGGGATATTGATCAGGCCAACCTGGACAAAGCGGTGCAGGAGCTTCAGACCCACGGCGTGAAGGTTGAGGGGTATATACACGATGTGAGCAGCCTGAAAAGCTGTGAAGAGGTTATCAAGAAGGCCACCGACAGTTTCGGCCGTATCGACATTCTGGTAAACAATGCGGGCATTACTCGGGATACGCTACTCATGAGGATGAGCGAGGATGATTTCGATCGGGTCATTGCCATAAATCTGAAGGGCACTTTCAACTGCACGAAGGTTGTCTCGAGGATTATGATACGCCAGCGATATGGAAGGATCATCAATATTGTATCGGTAATCGGACTTATTGGAAATGCCGGTCAGGTAAACTATGCCTCGAGCAAGGCGGGAATAATTGGTCTCACGAAATCGGTTGCAAGAGAGCTTGCAAGCAGAAATGTGACCGTAAATGCTATCGCTCCCGGTTATATACAGACTGAGATGACTAAAATGCTTCCCGAAGAGGTGACGTCACGGATGTTGCAGAACATTCCGCTCGGGAGACCAGGAACACCTCTCGATGTTGCGAATGCAGCACTGTTTCTTGCATCTGAATACGCTTCCTACATGACTGGACAGGTTCTGGTCGTGGATGGGGGAATGGTTATGCAGTAGGGGCCCAGTGCCCTTGCTATAAATACACAAAGAAAACGTAGAGGGGGATGAATAATCTATGGCTACTCTTGACAAGGTAAAGGAAATCATTATTGAGCGTTTAAGTGTTGATGAAAAGGATGTGAAGGAAGAAGCTTCATTTATCGATGATCTTGGTGCGGATTCCCTGGACACCGTGGAGCTCGTCATGGCTCTCGAAGAGGAATTCGGTATGGAGATCCCCGATGAGGAGGCGGAAAAAATTACTACCGTTGGTGATGCGGTGAAGTACATTGAATCTCACAAATAGGGTGATGTTTTGAGTGAAAAGAGAAGGAATGTAGTCATTACCGGTCTCGGGGCAATTACCCCAATCGGTATTGGCGTGGAAAAATACTGGAAGAATCTCGTCGATGGGCAATCGGGCATTGGTGAGATCACGCTTTTCGATCCGGTCAATGTCGATTCAAAGATAGCGGGAGAGGTCTCTGATTACGATCCGCTTGATTTTATGGATAAAACGATTGCCAGGAGGAACGATCGGTACACGCAGTTTGCCATCGTGGCCGCCGATGAAGCGGTAAAGGATTCAGGCCTGGATCTGGACAATCTCGACAGAGATCGTATCGGCGTCATCATCGGTTCTGGTATCGGCGGACTGCAGACACTTGTAAGTCAGCACGACGTGTTCCTCGAAAAGGGAGCGAAGAGGGTAAGCCCCTTTCTCATTCCCAATATGATTGCCAATATGGCAGCCGGTGTCGTTTCCATCCGCTTCAACCTTCACGGCCCCAATATGTGCGCTGTGAGTGCCTGTGCCTCGGCCAACCACTCCATAGGTGAGGCTTTCAAGTATGTTGAACGGGGAGTAGCGGATGTAATGCTCTGCGGTGGTGCTGAAGCTCCAATCGTCGAACTGGGTGTTGCCGGTTTTGTTTCCATGAAGGCAGTGTCTCTCCTGAATGATGAGCCCCAAAAAGCATCCCGTCCCTTTGATAAGGATAGGGATGGGTTCGTTATAGGAGAGGGAGCTGCAATTGTTGTCCTCGAGGATGAAGAGTATGCGAAGAAGAGGGGTGCGAAGATCTATGCACGCCTGGCAGGCTACGGGGTAAGCGGCGATGCCTATCACATTGCTGCACCAGAACCCGAGGGCTGGGGTGCAACGCTGTGTATGCAGAATGCAATTGCCGATGCTGATATGAAACCGGAAGATATCGATTATGTGAATGCCCATGGGACCTCGACACCCGCTGGAGACCTATCTGAAGTCCTGGCGATTAAGAACGTATTTGGGGATCATGCCCAAAAACTCAAGGTCAGCTCGAATAAGTCCATGATCGGTCACCTACTCGGGGCAGCAGGAGGCGCAGAATCGGTTGCAACCATACTGGCCATTCAAACGGGAACGGTCCCACCGACCATTAACCTCGACAATCCTGAATTTGATCTGGATTTTGTTCCGCACAAGAGTGTACAGGCGGATGTAAAGGTTGCAATCAATAGTTCCTTCGGGTTTGGCGGCCATAACGCCTCGCTTATTTTTACACAACATGAAGAAAACTAAAAAAGGGCTTGCTAAAGAGAGGATTCAGTCTCTTCTGGAGTTCCAGAAGAGACTGAATATCCGTTTTAAAGATCTGACTCTTCTCAATACGGCGTTATCCCACAAATCCTATGTGAATGAATCCCCGGTGGAGCTGGAGAACAATGAAAAGCTCGAATTCCTGGGGGATTCATTCCTCGGACTCGTTATCAGCGCAGCGCTCTACAATCAGAACCTCTATTTCAAAGAGGGTACGCTTGCACGAATAAAGTCATATGTGGTGAGTGAGCAATCCCTGCACAAGATTGGGAAAGAGATCAACATACAAAACTATATACTCATCGGAAGGGGAGAGGAAAAATCGGGTGGCCGGCAGAGAAAGGCACTGATCAGTGACTGTGTTGAGGCGGTCATTGGTGCATATTATCTGGACGCCGGATATCGAAGTGCGAAGACTCTTGTTCAGCGGCTCTTCTACAAGGAGATCATAGAGGTTGAGAAGAACCGGCATGAAAAGGACTACAAGTCCATTCTGCAGGAATATTCCCAGAAGCGATTCAAGGTCGTTCCGCAGTACAGTATCGTGAGCACGGAAGGCCCCGATCATAACCGTCGATTCTACATCAATGTGTCCATCAGAAAGCGCTCCTATGGCCCCGGAACGGGATGTAGTAAGAAGGAGGCTGAACAGATGGCGGCACGTATTGCACTCCGTCATTTGATGAAACTGAAGGGTGTGCGTGATACAGGCATAGAACGAACCGATCACGATCGGCGAACGGAAAAGGGAGGCTGGAGTGGCCTTCACAGAGGTAAGAGGTCAGCACATAGCCGTCAGGATGCTCGAGCACGAACTGGCAGGTGACAGGCTCCCCCAGACGTTGCTATTTTATGGACCTGAAGGGTGCGGGAAGTTCCTGACTGCCCTTGAACTCGTAAAACTCCTCAACTGTCAGGACAACCAGCCCCTGGGAAGTAGAGGCAGCTGCAGCTGCCCCTCCTGTACAGCTGTACAGAACCTGGCATCCCGGAACATATTCTTCATCTCTAAAGCTCCTCTCACACCTATCTTCGAGCTCTGGAAAGAATCGGGGTTTACTGAAAAGCATCTTCCCGCTCTGCGCTTTGACCTGAAGAGAGTCCTCCTCTCCATATCCGATGAGGGGCGTTTTAGCAGGGAGTATGAAGCCCTGCAGGAGTTT
The DNA here is from genome assembly GCA_965603595.1 of uncultured bacterium. Taxonomy (GTDB): domain Bacteria; phylum Spirochaetota; class B62-G9; order B62-G9; family DRHN01; genus JAGLSF01. The sequence goes on along the minus strand of CBFDDP010000010.1, from coordinate 38,019 downwards.
GTACGAATACAGAATGGGGTCGAGGAGCGTTTCGATGAGATCCTGGAGACTGTTCTTTCAATGAGCACTGCTATGGAGGGGTCCATTATCGGGATAGATAGTATCAGGGAGGTACAACGTTTCCTCTCGCTGAAGAGCGGTGAAGGGGAGCACCGATGTGTCATTATCGATGCTGCGGAGCATATGAATGTCGAAGCATCCAACTGTTTCCTGAAGATCTCAGAAGACACACCGGCTGGTGCGGTGATCATTCTCATTGCCACCAGGAGAGAAAGTATTCAGGAGACCATTCGTTCACGCTGCAGGGCGTACCGGTTTCTACCCCTTTCGGAGGAATTGAGTACTGAAATAGTGCGTGACCGGTTTGGCATCCTCCCCAAAACCGAGTCATCTACAAAACCCCTGTACTATCGAGACATGGCTGCGGCCCATGAAGATCCCCATGCGCTGAACAGGGCTGTGAAGGAGATAGCCGAAGGCGGTGATGCGGTATCCTTTCTGGATTATACGGTACACTTGCTGCAGCGGGCCATACCCGAACTCCAAAACCGAAGTATCGACGAAGTACAGGATGTTGAGGGTCTCCTGAAAAGGGCCGATCATGTAAAAACCTCGATCGTACAGTTCCATGCGAATGTGGAGACCGCTCTCACAGATTTTCTCTTAAGCAGCGGCAGAAAAATCTTGCGTTACATCTCTTGAACATTACAATTGATACTAAAGGAGTCGCATGCAGAATTCAGGATTTATACAGAAAGTATATAAAAAGATCGATAAGCTCGATGCGGCGAAGATCAGGCAGATTATCAGTGAACTGTCGACCGAAAAGGAGCTGTACAAGCTGGTGTTTGACTCGCTCATCGAAGGGGTGATCGTTACAAACAGGGACAACGAGGTCATACTTGCCAACCGGACCATGGAAGAGTTCATCTCTATACCCATCGAGCGCATTTATTCACGGGAGATCGCCTACTGTAATTTCGATCCTGAGATCAAGGAGGTGCTCGACGAGGCGCTGACAGGCAGTGAAAAGGTGGTTGACAGGGAGATTCATCTCGGGAGAGCCGATCAGCGAATCATCCTGAGTGTGCTTCCCCTGCTCGGCAACGGGGAGGCCGAAGGTCATGTAATCATCTTTGTGGACATAACGGAGAAGAGAGTGAGGGAGATGCAGCTCAGGCAGGCAGAAGGTCTCGCAGCCCTCACCACGTTGTCTGCAGGTGTAGCCCATGAGATCAAGAATCCCCTTACCTCCATCGACATTCACATACAGCTCATGAAGAAGGAGATAGCGAAGCTAGAAGGTGAAGAAACGAAGAACATGAGCAATCTGCTCGTTATCGTCAAGGAGGAGGTGGATCGCCTGAACTCCATTGTGCAGGACTTCCTCTTTGCCGTGCGGCCCATGAGCATGAGTACCAGTATGGAGGACATCAATGAAATCGTGAAGGAGATGGCCCAGTTTCTTCAGTATGAGGTGGAGGAGCAGGATATCGAATTCGTGCTTGATCTCGACGAGGACCTGCCCCGTGTAGTGGTCGATCCCAAGTACCTGAAGCAGGCATTTCTGAACGTAATCAAGAATGCTATTGAGGCGATCCATGGGAAGGGTGAGATACACATCAAGACCGAATCTACGGAAGAGGGAGACGTGGCCGTGCATATCGTGGACAACGGCGAAGGAATACCGGAGAGCAGAATGGGGAAGATATACAACCCCTACTTCACCACAAAGAAGTTCGGGTCGGGTCTCGGTCTGGTTATTGTGTACAAGATCATCAAGGAACTCGGCGGAAAACTCAAGGTAAAGAGCAAGGAGGGAGTGGGAACCCGGTTCTCCATCGAACTTCCCGTTTTGGAGAAGAAGAAAAAACTGCTGACCTACGAGGAGAAGGATGAAAGCAAAGCTCTTAATCGTTGATGATGAAAAGCATATTCGTGAAGGGCTGGAGAAGGCGCTTACGATGGACGGTTATGAAGTCGAACTCGCATCTGACGGCATGCAGGCGATCGATCTGGTAGATGAGGGCGACGTGGACTTGGTGATAACGGACCTCAAGATGCCGAACCTCTCCGGTGAAGAACTCATGAAGGAAACACTCGAACGGTATCCCTACCTCCCCGTTATCATACTCACCGGACACGGCACCATTGAGAATGCGGTTGAGGCCATGAGAAACGGTGCATACGATTATATCACGAAACCGCTCAATATCGACAAACTTTCCCTCATTGTGAAGAGAGCATTGGAAAATTCATCGCTGAAACGGCAGAACCGGGAACTTTTGAATCAGCTCAAGAAGAGGTATTCCTTCGAAAGCATTATCGGTAAGAGTGCCCCGATGAAGAAAGTGTTTGAAATCATTGAGCTTGTAGCGCCTTCTCGCGCGAATGTGCTGATATACGGGGAGAGTGGAACCGGTAAAGAGATGATTGCCGACGCCATACATCACAACAGTCCGAGGGGGAAGAAGCCCTATGTAAAGGTGCATTGCGCGGCAATACCGGAGACACTCTTGGAAAGTGAGCTTTTCGGCCATGAAAAGGGCGCTTTCACGGGAGCCATCGCCAGAAAGAGGGGCCGGTTTGAGCTCGCCAATCAGGGTACCATATTCCTCGATGAGATTGGTGAGATCAGCATGCAGATGCAGGTAAAGCTTCTTCGGATCATTCAGCAGCGGGAGTTTGAGCGTGTCGGTGGAGAAGGCCCCATCAAGGTGGACGTTCGGATCATATCGGCCACGAATAAGAACCTCAAGGAGGAAATTGAGAAGGGGAACTTTCGGGAGGATCTCTATTACAGGCTCGACGTGGTTTCCATACAGGTACCGCCGCTTCGTGAGAGAAAGGATGATATACCACTCATGGTACACAAGTTCATCGAGGAGTTGGCTCAGGAGAACGAAAAACCCATTGAGGGGATCACAAACGGTGCACTTCAGGCCCTTGTCTCCTATCGATGGCCGGGAAATGTTCGCGAGCTGCGAAATGTCATCGAAAGTGTCGTTGTGCTGACAAAAAACAACATCATCAGCGAGCAGGACTTGCCTGCCTATATAATGGCAAAAGATGAGCAGAGTTCACTGAAACTGTCGGCGGGTGTCAGCCTGCCGGAAGCGGAGAGAGAACTCATACTCTTCACGCTCGAGAATTCAGGTGGCAACAAGACAAAGGCAGCGGAAACACTGAAGATCGGTAGAAAAACACTCCACAGGAAACTTGCCGAGTACGGAATTGCCTGAAATTGTGTTATAAGTATACAATTTTATGCTTAAATTGTAATATAGTGTCATAATGACCCGGATGGGTCATTATGGAAGGATTATCGAATTTGAATAATATAATTTCTTATATACTATAGAGTTATATTCTTGTTTTGTTGACATTTGGTACAGTTATTGCATATAAAATATGCAATGAGAAGGTGGCGCGGTATCTGCATTCAAAAAGGTTTATTTTCCGGCCCGTTTTTCACCAAGTAAAACAAAAATTATAATTATTTTGGGGGAATTATTGTCTATAGATAAGAGATACTCAGAGCTGGGGACGAGCCTCGATGTGAGCTCGCTCTCCGTCTACCTCAGGGAGATCAACAAGATCCCTCTCCTCACTCGCGACGAAGAGGTTGCACTCGCCCGCAGTGCGAAAGAGGGATGCCAGGATGCCAAGGACAAACTCATACAGGCCAATCTGCGTTTTGTGGTCAACGTGGCAAAGAAATACCAGAACCAGGGTTTGACCCTTAGCGATCTGATCAGTGAAGGAAACCTCGGACTTATCACCGCGGTCGACAAGTTCGACGTGGAAAAGGGCTATCATTTCATTTCCTATGCTGTCTGGTGGATAAAGCAGTCAATACTCAAGGCCATCTGCGAGAAGTCGAGAATGATTCGTCTGCCGTTGAACCGTGCGAACGAACTATTGCAGATCGAGAAGGTAAAGCGGGAAATCGGAAGCAACAAGGACGGAGAGGCTGATATCGAGGAGATTGCAGATTTTCTCGATATGGACAAGAGCAGAATCAACGACCTGATCAATGCCTCCAAGGAGTTTGTCTCGCTTGAGACGCCTCTATCCTCTGATAAGGACGCCAACACCATATCAGATCTGATGGAAGATACCAAGGGCGCCGATCCTGAGGAGGTGCTCATCGACAGGACACTGCAGGAGTCGATTGAGGGCGTACTCGCGACCCTGACGGAAAAAGAATCGAACGTTATCAAATACCGGTTCGGCCTCAATGGTGAGCGACCGCACTCTCTCAAGGAGATCGGTGACAAATACAACCTCACAAAGGAGAGGATCAGACAGATTGAAAAGAAGGCTATCAGCCGGTTGCGGCATCCGTCCAGAAGCCAGAAGCTGAAAAGCTATGTGCGCGACTAACAATTAATCAGAGAAATAGACAACTGAAAAACCCCTTCCATGGGAAGGGGTTTTTCAGTTGTCTGCTGCAGGCACGGTGAAGGTGACCGATGTACCCTCCTTCGGAGCGCTCACCACATGTATGGTGCCGCCGTTCATCTTTACGAAGTCTCTGCACAACACAAGGCCAAGCCCTGTTCCCTTTTCCCGCGCTGTTCCCAAACGGGTAAATGTACTGTCAATCCTGAACAGTTTGGGAATGTCTCTGGAATCTATTCCAAAACCTCTATCACGCACTCGTATTTTTATAAGCTTGCCATCCTTCTCAGCGTCGATCTTCACGATTGACCCGGGATGGCTGAACTTGATAGCATTGGATACGAGGTTCCGAACCACGGTGGTTATCATGTTTCGGTCTGCAAAAACCCTGAGGCCTTCAGCATCGGCTATCTCAAGTGAGATGTTCTTGCTCCGGGCACTTCCTCCCATAGGAACGGTGGCTTCTACGAGAAGTGGATGAAGGTGATATATGTCAGGCTGAAATTGAATATCACCTGTCTGACACTTGGCCCACTGTAAAAGGTTGTCGAGCAGGTCTATGGTTCTCTGCGAGGTGAGGTCCAGCTCGTAGAGGAGGCTCCTCCGCTCCTCATCCGAAAGGGAGGTGAAATCGCTTCTGAGGTAACGGGTAATGGTTGTGATTGAGGAGATGGGGCTTCGCAGGTCATGGGCAATGATGGAGAAGAAGCGGTCCTTGGTTGCATTCAGCTCACGCAGCCCCTTTTCTTTCTTACGCAGCGAGCTCTCGCTTCGTTTCAGGTTACGGTACAGGAGATCGAAAGGTCTCACCAATCCCGTCATGATAAGAGCCCTGTAGATAAAGTAGAAGGATATGATCTTCAAAAGGTGCCCCACCAGGTTTGAGATGCCGTACACATCCAGATAAAAGGTGAAGGCTATCTCCGCACCGATAGAAATGGCAATAGAGGCGATCAGCAGTCCGAGAACGGTCTTGTCGAAGGCGTTTCGTTTGCGAATGAGCTGAATAATAGCCCCGAGAAATATGAGAGAGATGATGATCTCACTCGTTTTTTTAAAAGGAGTCAGGCCTGTCCCCTCGATGAACGAATCGGGGAAGATGGGTTTGTAGAATATGAACAGGAGTAACAGGCAGAGAACGAAGATATAGATGATGAGCACGATCTGCATATTGATCTTTCGACGGAGAAACAGGGGTGCAATGATGAGCGAAATGCTTTCAACGTAGCGTGCGGCTAACCAGAGCTGCGTCGGAAGATTTGCATCACTGTTCGGAAAAACCCCCATTCCCTTGTATGATAGTGTGTGGAGCAGGTCAAGTGTACCCACGATCAGATATGCGATGCCAAGTAGTGCAAGATAGTTGTTGTCCAGGTTGCGGCGGCTGTTCCATGCAATTATGAAAATTCCGCAGGCCACGATTATACTGAATATTTCCGCAAGGCTGTGAAAGAGAAGGTAGTTGTAGTGACTGATAACAAAGAGCCCCCCGATGACTGCAAAACCGACGAGAATGGGTGTATGTTTTCGCAGCATAATACATGCCTCCGGAAGGATACATGGTGCAAGATGCCCGGGAAAATTATGATAATTATATCGAATTTTCTAAAATCCTACCACATGGATAAACCCCAGTCCCTGACCGGTTACCGGGTGAAATAGTTCTCACAATAGCACTACTCAGGAAGCTATTTTTTTATTAGGTTATCACGGAAAGCCGCTACAGGAAGGAATTATGAAGAGGGTCCATTTTGTCGGAGTCAGTGGAATCGGCATGAGTGCTGCTGCTGAGATAACCATGGCATCTGGACTGCAAGTCAGCGGATCAGCGCTGGAGGAAAACGAGCTGACCAGAAGGCTCACAGATCTGGGCATGACCTTTTTCCACGGGCATAGCGCGCATCATTCCAGGGGCAGTGATGTTTTAGTCGTGAGTGCCGCGGTACCGGAGAACAATCCTGAAGTTAATGAAGGAAGACAGAGAGGCATACCTGTGTATCTCTACTCTGAATACCTGGGCAGGCTCATGGAAGATAAACGGGGCATTGCTGTTGCCGGCACCCACGGAAAGACAACGACAACAGCCATGATGGCCACTATTGCCCATTTTGCCGGCCTTTCACCAACCGCAGTCTGCGGCGGTGTGATGAGGGAATTTGGTTCCAACGCTCTCATCGGCACAGGCGATCTCTTCATTGCTGAAGCATGTGAGTATCACCGATCCTTTCTTCATCTGCCCAAAAAGTTCGCCATTGTTACAAACATTGAGCCGGAACATCTCGACTATTACAGCGGTCTTGATGAGATCAGGGAAGCCTTTAAGACCTTTATGGAGAGTACCGGTGCACGCGGCTTTGTCTGTGTGAATGGTGATGATGGGACAGTCCGTGAGTTGGTCGAATCTCTTGGTAACAGGGTACAGGTGTTCATGGTTGGTCATGGCAGAGACAATCAATACAGGGTAGATTCCCAGATGCGGGAAAGGAAAGGCTATCGGCTGCATATTCATGGAGAGGGTTTTGAAGAATTCTCAGCCGATCTTCCCGTACCGGGCAACTTCAATGTGATGAATGCTTCCCTTGCAGCTGTGTGTGCATTGAACATAGGAATCAGCGGTGTCGCAATCAGGGATGCTCTCGAGCAGTTCAAAGGAACCGAACGGCGGCTTGAGCTGCTGGACCGTGCCGACGACCGGTTGATCTACAGTGATTATGCACACCATCCCACTGAAATCAAAGCCACCCTGCAGGCCCTCAGAGAAGAACATCCCGGCAGGAATATCACACTCATCTTTCAGCCTCACCAGTATTCGAGGACCAGCCATTTTTTTCATGAATTCATCAGTGTCCTTCAAAAGGCTGACCGCCTCGTGCTTACCGAGGTGTACAGGCAACGCGACAGCAAGGGTGCTGAATTAGCGATGAACAGCTCACTCCTGTACAAGGAGCTGCAATCTTGTATGGGAGAGCGGGTCACCCTTATAAGTGACAGGGAGAGGGTACCTGCCTTTCTTGAAGGGGAGGCAGTAAGGGACGAGGTGGTCCTCTTCATGGGTGCAGGGGATATCGATAATGTTGCCCGGGAATACGCATCCACCCGGTGATGCCTCTGATGTCTTCTGCCAGGTCCTGCATATCCTCCATGTGGGTCTGTCTGTCCTTTCTCTCTTGCATACCTGTGACTCTTTGCATTATCTTAGTACATAGGGATTCCGGTGCTGTAAAAGGAAGAGGCCATGAGGGTTTGTGCGCGATGCGGTGCCAAAGTAGATCATGCGGGCACTATTGGGAGAAATAACACCTGCAGTAACTGCGGCGCCTACCTTCACTCCTGCGTCAACTGCCACTTCTACAGGCCGGGCAGACATAACGACTGTACCGAGCCGCAGGCTGAGCTTGTAGCCGACAAGCGGGCAGCAAATTTCTGCGATTATTTCACCATGAGAGAGGTCAGGGGATCAGAAGCGATACCGCGTGAAAACAAGAGGGACAAGGCACGCAAGGACTTCGACAAACTGTTTGGCGGGTGAAATAGGCACAACACTTTCAGGAGCTGCACATGATTTTGAAGGTCAGAAATGCAATCATCAGTGTTTCTGATAAGACGGGGCTACAGCCGCTTGCGGAAAAACTCCACGAATGTGGGGTACGCATCTACTCCACGGGAGGAACTGCCAGGGCAATTGAAAAGCTCGGTGTTCCGGTCACGAGGATATCCGATTACACGGGCTTTCCCGAAATTCTCGACGGAAGGGTGAAGAGCCTCCATCCCAAGATACACGGCGGGATTCTTGCAAGGAGGGATGATGCCGGCCACGTTGATCAGATGAAGGAGAACGGTATCGTGCCCTTCGATCTGGTGGTGATTAACCTCTATCCCTTCGAACAGGTAATCAGGAAGGAGGGTGTTACCGCTGAAGAGGCAATTGAGAATATCGACATCGGCGGTCCTTCAATGCTTCGTTCTTCTGCTAAAAACTATCAGTTTGTATGCGTCGTACCTGATCCCAGGTACTACGAGGGGGTGCTGAATGAACTGGAGAAGGACGGGGGAATTTCACTGGAGACGAGGCAGCAGCTTGCGATGGCGGTATTTGAACACACCGCATACTACGATAGCCTCATAGCCGGTTTCTTCAGTACCGGTGTTGCCCCCATGGATGGTGACGGGTTTCCCTCGAGAATTCACTTTCACTTCAGTAAGAAACAGGATCTGCGCTACGGTGAAAACCCGACGCAGTCAGCAGCCTTCTATACCAATCCCGATATTCAGGTGCGCGGTGTCTCCAACGCACAGAAGCTTCATGGTAAGGAGTTGTCCTTCAACAACATCCTCGATATCGAGGCAGCCTTTGAGATCGTCAAGGAATTCGAAGCGCCTGCCTGTAGCATCATCAAGCATACCAATCCCTGCGGTGCTGCAACAGCGACAACGCTTGAACAGGCATTTGCAGACGCATACGCATGCGATCCAGTATCCGCCTTCGGGAGCATCATCGGATGCAACCGTGCAGTGGACGGGAGCACGGCCCGGCACATAGCCGGGGCAGATTTTGTTGAGTGCCTGGTTGCGCCAAGGTTTAAGAAGGGGGCGCTTGATATACTGATGAAGAAAAAGAATATCCGCCTTCTTCAAACGGGAGAGATCGATGCGAATGCGGTGTATGATTTCGACATGAAACGGATCATCGGCGGGGTGCTCATGCAGGAGCGGGACCTGAAGGCTGTCAGGAGAGAAGAGCTGAAGGTGGTGACCGAGAAAGAGGTGACCGCCGAGCAGCTGGAATCCCTCCTCTTTGCATGGAAGATCGTGAAGCATGTCAAGTCCAATGCCATCGTGCTTGCGCAGGGATCACGGACGGTCGGCGTGGGTGCCGGTCAGATGAGCAGGATCGATGCAACCTTCATGGCCATTCATAAAGCAGGAGAAGCGGCTGAGGGTTCGGTTCTCGCATCGGATGCCTTTTTCCCCAAGGACGATGCTGTGCGGCTTGCAACGGAACATGGTGTCAGAGCGATTATACAGCCGGGAGGGTCCATTCGCGATGAGGAAGCGATAGAGGCGTGCAACGAGCTCGGCATTGCGATGATCTTTACCGGGATACGGCATTTCAGGCATTGATACCGCAAGGGCATAAATGCCACCAGGAGAAAGGACGGTCTTTTCAATGGATTTCAGCTCGGAGGAATGCGCCCTTCAGCTCATCGAACACGGATTCTGGGCCTTTTACTCCGCTGAAACCGCACGTGACATGCTGCTCAGGCGGAATCCGCGGCGGATAAACATACTCACCAACGCGGATCTTTTTCAGCTCTCAAAGCTCTTCTCCGATGTAGATTTCAGAAAGGGATACGATGAAAGCGCCTATCTGGCCCGCGAACACCTGCCTGTCCGTTTCTTTATCAGTGATTATCCCGTGGAGAAGGCGGTCAACATACCGGGCATGGTAGATTTGACCAAGGAAGCCCTGCGAGTTGCTGCCAGACATGAGCTGTTCCGCATCAACAGTTTTTTTTATAATATTCAGAGGGGAGTGTTTCATGACCTCCTCGATTCCTATACACAGCTGAAGAGAGGAGTCATAAAGACAGTAGGAGATGCCGCTGAGGCTTCCCTGCGATATCCCACCATAGCCCTCAAAGCAGTAAAACTCCTCAGTGAAACCGGGTTCGTAATTGATGATAAGCTGCGCAGCTTTCTAGAGGAGCGTAGGAACAGAGCTGTGTATGAGAATCTCGACGAGGAGATGATCTCTGACTTTATCGATACAGTTAATTCGAAGAACGCGGAGACTGCGATTTCTCTGCTCGACGAGTGGGGGATTCTTGAAACTCTTCTTCCCGAACTTGCACGCCTCAAGGAGGTGTATCACGACAAGGACCATCATCCAGAGGGAAACGCCTTTACCCATACACTTCGCTGTCTGGCTTGTGTGAAGGAGCCCAATAAGAACCTGATGATGGCTATCTTACTCCACGACCTGGGAAAGGCAACGACCAAAAACAATGGAAGCGGTTTCCGCTTTCCCGATCACGCCAATGAGAGCAGGAAAATAGCTGACAGAGTGCTTCGCAGCTGGCAGTTCGATGAAAGGGACAGGAAGGAAATCCTCTACCTCGTTCAGAATCACATGATGATAAACGGTATCGAGAGGCGCCCTGAAGGATTTCAGAATAAATTCTTTTCATCCCCCTTCTTCCCCAACCTCCTTGAACTCTACCGTGCCGATGTGGAGAGTACCTACACTCATGTGAAGAATTACTATCACGTTGCGCGCCTCTACAGGAAGATAAAGAGAAAGATGAAGTTTCATCGGCAGGGTGTGTACGGGTAGGACCAATCTGCAAAAGCTGAGCACGGGCGGGGCCATCTTAAAGGAGTTGACAGATCATCATGCCACAAATATGTTAATTCGTGTTACGCTCGTTTTCCCCATAGCCCTGTAGACGGTACTGCTGTGATTACTGAAAAGTTTTCAGAAGGCGACTCACCTCTTCACAGGTTCGACCCCCGTGTGAAGCTCTGCCTGGCATTGCCCTATGCCTTCCTTGTTGCACTCTCGGAGAGTGTTGCAGTATCCTGCTCTGCTCTTGCCCTTGGTATTGTGCTCGTTACAGTGGCCAGGCTGAAGGTCGGGCTGGTTCTCGCGAGGCTGAGGGTGCTGTTCCTCTTCATTCTGCTCCTGTGGATCACGCTTCCCCTGAGCATGCCCGGTATGGCAGTGTACACCATTGGTCGTCTGAGCGTAAGCCTGGAGGGGCTGCAGCGTGCCCTGAGCATATCGCTGAAATCCACTGCTATCATCTTGCTTGTCATCTCCCTGCTTGGCACCTCGACGGTGTTCTCTCTGGCCCATGTGCTGAGTCATTTCCGTCTGCCAAAAAAACTGCTCTATCTGTTCTTTCTCTCCTACAGGTACATCTATGTGATCGGGGTCGAGTATCGCCGGCTTCGTGATGCCATGAGGGTCCGGGCGTTTAAGCCCGGGACAAATATACACACCTATCGTTCATACGGTTATCTCATCGGTATGCTTCTGATCAGGAGTTTTGAGCGATCCGAGCGGATCTATCATGCCATGCTCTGCAGGGGGTTTCAGGGCAGGTTTTACCTCCTCGATCACTTCCATATGCATCGCAGGGACATTGCCTTTCTGCTGGTCATGTCTCTTATGCTCATAGGAATGGGATTATGTGAATGGTTTCTAACAATATCCTGATAGAGTTGGAACAGGTGGGTTTTGCATATGCTCCTTTGCGGCCGGTGCTCCGGGGCCTCGATTTCATCCTCGAGAAGGGGGAGCGGGTGTCACTGCTGGGAGCGAACGGAAGTGGAAAGACAACGCTCTTCCATCTCATCATGGGACTTCTCATGCCTGATTCAGGTAGGCTGAGAGTGTTCGGAGAGGAACGGAGACAGCGGAAGGATTTTGATGAAGTCCGCAGAAGGATTGGTCTTCTCTTCCAAGATTCCGATGATCAGCTGTTCAGCCCCACTGTTGCGGAGGACATCGCATTCGGTCCCTTCAACCTCGGAAAGAGCAGGGAGGACGTGCTGCGTATCGTGAAGGAGACACTTGCCGTACTGGGGCTCGAAGGTTTTGAGGACAGGGTCACCTACAAGCTATCAGGAGGGGAGAAGAGGCTCGTTGCTCTTGGTACGGTACTTGCCATGCGTCCGGAGGTGCTTCTCCTGGACGAACCGGTGATCGGACTCGATGAGGAGCATCGAAACCGGTTTGCCAATATACTGAAAGGTTCCAATCTCTCCTACATTATCATCTCACATGACCGTGATTTTCTGGAAGAGGTAACGAACAGGCGGTATCTACTTGGTGGCGGCAGGCTGCAGAAGACCTAATCGTTCATGTCGAGAAAATCTATCTGCAGCCACTCACACAGAGTTTTCAGCCGTCCCCTGATATGCCCGGAAACAACCACAAAATGCTGGCTTACACCCGCATCCAGCATGCGTCTGTAGAATGCAGGGGCAGGGAGAGCTATGTTACAGAAGAGATGGCAGTTGCCGTTCATCTTCATGGGCCCTGGGAGCGATTCCCCCTCGAACACGCTCCATCTGAGCCTCTCCCCGGTGTATACTGAGTTGACCACAGTGACCGGGCCGGGTCTGTATTTGAAGTACACGCATGCGCCGGTAAAGGGGTCGGAGTTTTCATATTCCACATCCGGAACCACCTGCACGGGTAGAGCCGGGTCACGATTGACCGGGTCATGGTATCCAGCATGGCCCATAAGCAGGCAGTTTTTCTCGAGATCGACAGTGAAGATCTCTGTATAGAAGGGTGATTGGCCGGTGAAGAGCCGAAGCGCGTGCATAGCGACACCCGCCGCAATGTCGGCCTCCATGGCCACAACCACACCCGACCTGCACATGTGCGGATTGACAAGACAGGGGCGAAGCCCGAGCTGTGTATGCATCTCGTCTATGACGTCATTCATGACGAGGATGTGGAGGCCCTCACTCTCCGCAAGATGCCCCATTGCCAGGGCGTATTTGATGCCTTCAGTGAGGTTGCGCTCATCCACTTCGATATCGTAGCCCTCATGCTCCAGTTCCCCTTTAAAGACCTCTATCTGTGTCGGTGTATAGGACTGTGCCATCTCTTTGAATGCAGCAATCTCCAGGTAGCGCAGCTCCACTCCGTAGAGCGTCCGCAGACTGAACTCGTCAACATAGGTGGTCGACATCTGCTCACAGCGGAAGGGCAGTACCCCACAGGTTGTATTACGAAATTGCTGCCTTATGGCAAGCGCCAGGCAGTGATCTCTGATTTCATCGTAGACGTCTTCATCACCATAGAAGCCTGAAACCGATCGGTACCTGTACCCTTCACGTTTCAGGAAACCGCTCGCCTGGAGGGTACCTACAGACCCGGACCCCTTGATCATCTCCTGAAAGTCCACGAAAGTGTTGAGATGCCTGTAGGGAAAGAAAGTACACAGCAGAGTGGGCAGCTTCGGAAGCTGCTTCAGGGCAGCTCTGAGAACCTGATCCTCGCACCACATAAGAGGTGCAATGATGAGCCCGTCCACGCAGCTTTCTCGAATAGTTCGGGCCGCTTTGACGGCTTCCTTTTCAGAAAAGAGTATGCCGCCATACACTGGCTCGAGAAATCCTGAGAGTTTTTCAATAATCTCCTCACCCATGCCTTCGACTTCGTCGGTGACTTTTGCCTTGGGGTCCTGCAACCCCACGTCCCTGAACCACCCCGATGTCATGAACAGTATTCCAATTTTCGGTTTCATGCGCTGCTCCACCACTTCATTTAGGATGTGGTATCATACACTAAAACGTGGAGAAGTGCAAATCCGCCCTCTCAGCCTCCAACCTATAATCTCCTGTTTCGACCTGCATGGTAAAAAGTTTGCCTATACCATGACAACGGGAGTTGAGCTTTTGGGTGGGAGTGTGCAAATCATGATCGATACGTGGAAGAAGCATCATTTATCCTCAGCATAAAAACCGCTCTTCTTTCGAATAAAATCATAGTAGAGCTCCCACTTAAGGCAGCTTTCGTGAGGCATCTCGAATCGTCCAAGATCATCGTCTTTTTTCACAATCTGGAATATTGAGTTCTTTTCGGTGGACCTCCCCCTGATGTCCTCGAATCTGTACCTGATACTGTTTCCGTCGCTCTTCTTTATGAAGATGAGCCCCCTGTCGGAGAGGAGGAGGATACCGTCATCGATCTTCTTCAGTTTCGGGTATTCCGGTTCATGATACAGGGTGATCTCGCCTGACTGCAGGTACACCTGTTCATTGTCCTCCAGGTACGTACCGAAGTCGTTGTCAAGGGGAATAATCTCATTTGCACGGAACATGGAGTCCGCGTATTCCTTGATCGGTTTCCAGGAATCTGATCCCTCTTGTTTCATGCGGCAGTCCAGGGTTACCTTCCATTTCCTGCCGCACGCATTGCATGAGAGGAGCGTACCCTCCATTTCAATCAATCCCTCGAGCGTTCTGCACGCAGGACAGCGCCACAGCAGTCGTGTAAGGCCCTCAGCCGGGTTCTCGCCATCTATCTTTCCTATTTTTGTATAGTTGTCGTTATGATCGATTGCTTTCTGTATCCAATCAATGATCTCTTCATCGGTGGTACCCTTATCAAAGGTAACAGGTTTCGAGTAATGTATGGTGATCGGACTCCTGCGACGTTTGTTTGCCCAGCGCGGCCATGCGAGGTAGTTACCCTCAGAGACAACGGCGACTATCGGAACATTCAGGAATTTCACCATCTTGGCGGTACGTTTGATTATGGGGAGGGTCTGTCCGTCCCAGTTACGTCCTCCCTCGGGATAGAGAGCAATCGGAAATCCCTTTGCCATGATTTTTTTTGCATGTCTGATCGGTCTGATGTCTTTCACGTCCTTCCTCATGGGAAAGGCTCCCATGGCCCACATGAAGCGGCGCATGAATGGAATGCGGAAGTACTCCTTGGCTGCCATCTGGAAGATTGGACGCCTGATCAGTGCACCGATAAAGAAGGGGTCGAGCTTGTGGCTGTGGTTACCGATGAGGAGGTACGGCCCCTCCTTCGGAACGTTTTCAAGGCCAACAGCACTGAGTTTGAAGAGTTTGATGTAGAAGGGTTGAAGCCACCAAAGTATCCATCTGTAGAAGTAGAGTTTCGGAATTTTATAGAGATCGAGCATGGGCACCTCCACGGGAAACAGTAAAAATAGCATTAAATGAACATTTCGTAAACTGTGATCAACCTTGAGTGAATTATATTTCATCTGTCTCCTGAACAGGGGACACTGGTTGTTAATAACTGTAAAAAAAATTGTAATTCTCCTTGACGGAACACTGTTTATATTATATTATGACTGACTGTTCAGTCATATGACTGACCGTTCAGTCATCAAGACAGCGATTATGTGGAGGGTAGTGCGATGCCGCGGACAGAGGATGTTGAGAGGAAAGAACAGAAGCGACGGCTGATCATGCAGGCTGCACTGAAGGTTTTTTCAAAGAAAGGATACAGTCCGACGGCTCTCGATGAGATCGCGCAGGAAGCGGGCATCGCCAAGGGAACCCTGTATCTGTACTTCAAGGACAAGGAGGACTTGGTTTCCAGTACGCTCATATACGTACTCGACGACCTGAAATACCGTATGATAGAGGCAATTCCGGAAAACCTGCCTGCAGTGGAAACCCTGAAAAGGATTGCCCTTTTCATGTTTCAATATTTTGTGGAGAACAACGAGTTCTATAATATCTATTTAACAATTCTTAACTATAATCTTGTCAGCAATTACACCAGTCTCTTCGAACGTATGATCGCACGTAAGAAGGAGCTTTACGACTTTGAGTGTCAGCTTGTGGAAGAGGCCAAGAAGCAGGGCCATATCAGGGAAGATATGGCAACCATGGACATTGTCATGGCCTTTGACGGTATCGTGATGAATGTGATCGATCAGATGTTTTTCTACAAGGGGGACGACGCCTTCGATCCTCAGAATAAGACAGAGATGGTGATGCAGTTGTTTCTCGAAGGTGTTGGAGTATAAGAAGAAATGATATACGCTGCATTACCGATTGTTTTTAAAGCATTGGGAAAGGAGCATATGTATGAATGTGAAATCGGTTAAGGTACGTCGACATGCATGTGTACTGCTATCGCTCTTCACCGTTGTACTTCTCTTTGCAGCCTGGCAGCATGTATCAGCTGAAACCTTAGAGCTGACACTCGACGAGGCAATAGCTCTGGGATTGAGCAACAGCACTACCATAAAATCAAAGCTCATTGCCGTGGATTCATCGAGGGCTGGTGTGAAGGCGGCAAAGTCCGGTTACTATCCCGGGATTTCTGCCAGTGCCAACTGGATCCACTATTTTGAACAATCGAGATCTCCAGCGGTGAGTTTTCAGGTAGGAACGGAAACGCTTATTACACCGGCTGCCTATGTCTTTGCTCAGGATCCCGTAACCGTCAATTTCGATCTGACCCAGCCGATATACACCTTCGGCCGGATCAAACACGGGGTAAAGCTGGCCACGGAAGATTTGTATCTTGCAAAAATGGACCTGAGTGAGGAAGAGCGCAGTCTCATTGTTGAGATCAAACGAGCTTTCTACAGTTATTTACTGGCAGAGGAGTTCGTGTCCGTACAGGAGGAGACGCTCACACAGCGGGAAGATACACTGAAGGTCGCCCAGGAACGGTACGAGGCGGGCCTGGTGCCCGATTTTGAGGTGCTCAGCGCCGAATCTGACATGGAGAATTTCAAACCAGAGGTTATATCGGCATTGAATCAGGTCGAACTTGCCCTTCTCGCGGTCAAGGAATTACTCAACATCACAGAAACGGAAGACTATGAGGTTGCACTCGTCGGGGAACTGAATCCTGTCTACTTTGATTTTGAAAGGCAATCACTGGTCGATGATGCGATCGGAAACAACTACGATCTCAAGCAGTATCGTTCGAGCATCAACTTTGCACTTTATCAGGAGTCTTTGAAGAAAGACGAAAAAAAGCCCTTCATCGGCAGCTTTGCAAACTACAAGCTGAACAGCACCTTCAACACCACAACGGGCGCAAATGACTACACGAATTGGGACGATATTTTGAGTGTTGGTGTGAACGTTTCAGTACCGCTCTCTGCCCTCATACCCTACAGCAGGGAGTACGCTGAGCAGAGCAGGGCCTCACTTGATCTCGCAGAGCTCAGGACCAATCTTGGCAATATTGAAAGCAGCATAAAGATCGGTATTGATGGGATTCTTCTTAAAATCAATGAGGAGGAGGCAAAGATCAAGTCCAGTGAAAAGGCCGTGGAGCTTGCTTCACGGCTGTACGATTCGGCCAGTGAACGCTTTGCACACGGATTGATAACCCGCATCGAGCTGAAGGAAGCGGAGATCAGGCTCAATTCGGCCAGGGTGGGTTATCTCAACTCGGTTTTTAATTACATGAATGCACTATTCGATCTCATGGACATCGTGGGTGTGTACGAATTCGATGTTGATACAAGGAGGTCCTCATGAAAAGGGGTTTTAAACGGTTATTCATCATAATAGGTATCCTCATTGTTGTGGGGGGCCTGGGCAGTGTTGCCTACTATCGATACGAGGAAAAGCTGCAGCTTGCCGGAGGCATGCCACAGTTCGGCAAGGGCCCGGACCAGGATGTGGACACGGTCACGTCTGTTGCCGTGTATCGGGCAAAAAGGGGGGTCATAACCGAGTCACTGGAGTTGAACGGCGAAGTGATTCCCCTGACTCAGGTGAACATCTTTTCGACCGTACCTGGCAAGATACAGGAGATCCCTGTAGGGGAGGGGGACCGGGTGGAAAAGGACCAGAGGCTCATCACCATAGACCGGAGTGAAGCAGGGATGTCCTATTCTCCCACACCGATCGAATCGACCATCGATGGTCTGGTCAAAGAGGTGTACGTAGAGATCGGCGATTATATCAGTCCCCAGATACCTCTGCTGCAGGTCATTGACATGGATGTGGTCGAGGTCGTGGTACACATACCGGAACGTGATATCGGCCGTATCTCGGCCGGTCTCCAGGCTGAGGTCGAGGTGGTACCCTATCCTGACAGAGCGTTTAAGGGGAAGGTCGATGAGCTCAGTCCGGTGGTTGAACCAATATCGAGGACCCGTGAGGCGCGTATCCGTATCAACAATGCCAGTCATGTTCTGAAACCGGGTATGTTCGGCGAGGTGAAAATCATCATTCGGAAATCCGGAGATGCCATCCTGATACCCGTCGCAGCTCTGGTGGAGAGAGAAAACAGTAGGGTGGTTTTTACCGTCAACAATGAGAAGGCTACACTTGTGGAACCGGAGATTGACATCAAGGAAGGAGACATGATCTCGGTGCTGTCGGGCATCGAGGAGGGGAACAGGGTCATCGTCATCGGACAGCAGAACGTGAATGACGGCGATGAGGTACGGGTGACGGAGGAGACACAATGAAGCTTTCAGATATCGCAGTCAACAGGCCGGTCACAACTGTTGTGATCTTTATTGCCATTGTGGTTCTTGGGGTCTACTCCCTTGGACGGCTCGCCATCGACCTCATCCCCGATATCTCCTTTCCTGTTATCTATGTCTGGTCCGAGTATCCGGGTGTGGCTCCTGAGGAGGTGGAGGAGAATCTGACCAAGGTGCTGGAGAACTCTGTTGCAGCAGCAAGCAATGTGAAAAAGATAACCTCCGAGTCTCAGGAAGGCTCATCATCCATCACCATTGAGTATGAATGGGGAACCGATATGAGCGAGGCAGCGGCTGAGCTCAGGGAGAAACTTGATGTTGTAAGGGATTTTCTTCCCGATGAGGCTTCTGAACCGCTCATTTTCAAGTTCGATCCCTCCCAGATCCCCGTCATGATACTTGTGGTCGAGGGAGAACGAAGCATGAAGAGCCTGCGTTACCGGGCCGAGACTGACATCAAGCGAAACCTGGAGCAGATTGACGGTGTGGCAAATGTGATGATATGGGGCGGTCAGGAGCGGCAGGTGCAGGTGGATCTCGACCGGACCCTTCTCGCATCCTACAACCTGACGGTGGACCAGGTAATCGAAATCATACAGTCGGAGCACATGAACATATCAGGCGGTACGGTTGACGAGGGAGACACTACACTTTCACTGCGTACCGTGGGGAAGTTCGGAAGCATCGAGGAGATTGAGAATATGGTTGTACTCAATCAGAATGGTATACTCGTGTACCTTCGCGATGTCGCTGAAGTTGTCGACGGCTATGTGGATGAGCGGATGGATGCCAAGGTCGGCGGGAAGGACGGCATCATCATGGTCATACAGCGGCAGTCAGGCACCAACACCGTTAAGATTGCGGGGCGTATCGAGGACAAGCTCGAGGCACTCGAGCGCTCCATGCCCAGGGACATGGTTATTAAGAAATTCTATTCTCCTGCCGATTTCATCGTGGAATCCATCAACACCGTCTGGCAGGTAGCGCTCATCGGCGGTGTGTTTGCAGTGCTGGTGCTTTTCATCTTCCTGCGTAACATCCCCACCACGCTCGTTATTTCCGTGTCCATACCGCTCTCCATCATTACGACATTCATTTTCATGTACTTCTTTGATCTTACCATCAACATGATGTCCCTGGGGGGGTTGGCGCTCGGTATAGGCATGCTCGTGGACAACTCCATCGTTGTCCTCGAAAACATATTCCGGTATCGGGAGTTCGGCTCCAAGCCCAAGGAGGCCTCCAAGCTCGGGGCCCACGAAATGTCCAAGGCAATCATCGCCTCAACGCTCACGACCATAACCGTGTTTCTACCGCTGGTGCTGTTCATCAAGGGGCTGGCCAGCGAGCTCTTCAGAGACCTGGCCTTCACGGTCACCTTCTCGCTGCTCTCCTCACTGCTCGTGGCACTCACCATCATTCCCATGCTGACGAGCCGTATCAGGAAGGTCGCGCTCAAGAAGAGTGCGAGCTCCCTCAGGGACATTGAGAGTGAAATACAGGAGCGCGGCAGGGTGCTCAGGTGGCTCGACGGTGTATACAGTGAGGTATTGGGATGGGCGCTCAGGAGAAAATGGGTGTTTCTCGGGCTCGTCTTCCTCCTGCTCGCCGGTAGTGTGCTGGCGGTACGGGTTCTCAGCGTGGAATTCATTCCCCAGTCTGACGAGAGCTTCATTCAGATGGTGATCAGAATGCCCATCGGTACACGGCTCGATACCACGAGGCGTGTCGTGAATGATATCTATGCCTTTATCGAAGAGGAGGTTCCCGAGCGTGACGTGGTGTTCTATCAGGTGGGAAGAACCGGTGATATGGCCGGTATCGCTGCGTCCGACAGGGCCGAGCTGTGGATGACACTTGTCGATCCGGAGGAGCGTGACCGGAGCGACCGTGACATTATCGATATGCTCCGCAAGGAGGTGAAGCAGATACCGGGCATAAGTGCCAGGTTTTCAACGGGCGGCGGGCCGGGAGGCGATACGGGGAATCTCAGCGTTGCGGTGCGGGGGTACGATCTTGGCCAGAGTATCAAGCTGGCAAATCAGGTCAAGGAGATCATGGAGCCCATCGGAAACGTGAACGACGTGCGCGTTTCACGGGAGGAGGGGCTCCCCGAGCTGCGCATACTCGTTGACCGGGAACGGGCCGCCCAGTTCGGCATTCGGGCAGCGCAGATCGGTTTTGCCATTCAGCACGCCTTTATTGGCAAGGAGGTGGCCAATGTCATACTGGAGGGTGAGGAGGTCGGTGTGCTCGTACGTCTCGAAGAGGAGGACCGTCTGCGTCCCGAAGACCTGGACCTCATTACCATCGTGAACCCCATGGGACAGCAGGTGGCGCTGTCAAACCTGGTTCGCATCGAGCGGGGGTATGGGCCCGTCACCATCGAGCGTGAGCGGCAGGAGCGCGTGGTTTATGTGAATGCGCGGGTACAGGGCGATGTAAAGGGCGCAGTCGATTCCATACGTGAAGAGGTTGACAAGCTTGCCATTCCTTCTGGGTTCAATGTCATCTACGGTGGAACCTGGGAGGATATACAGGAGACCATTCAGGACCTCACCCTTGTGGGGTTGCTCTCCATCATACTGGTGTACCTGATCATGGCGGCGCTCTTCGAATCATTCTTCGACCCCTTTATCATCATGTTTACCCTGCCCATGAGCTTCATCGGCGTGGTGTGGATGCACATTCTGACCGGTACAAGCTTCAACGCCATGTCCGGCATTGGCGCGGTCATGCTCCTGGGTATTGTGGTCAATAACGGTATCATACTCGTTGACTACACCAACCTGCTGCGAAAGCGCGGCTTTACCCTGCTCGAAGCGGTGAAGCTTGCGGGGCGTATCAGGCTCCGTCCCATTTTCATGACCATGCTCACTACGGTTCTGGCACTCACCCCCATGGCGCTTGCCTTTGGGTCGGGGTCGGAGATGCGGGCTCCCATGGCCAGGACGGTGATCGGCGGGCTGCTTGTTTCAACTGTTTTTACGCTCGTGCTCATACCGGTGCTCTATGCCATGTTTGAAACGAGGCGACAGAAGAGGATGCAGAAGAAACTGAGAAGGGAGGCTGCCCAATGAACGGCGAGGTGATGGTGTTTGTTGTATACGACCGGGCCATCGATGAGGAGGTGATCGACCTGCTCGAGGGCATCGACATTCAGCACTACACCAAATGGAAAGATTCACTCGGTGTGGGGCGGCACGACCCCCATCTCGGCGATGAGGTGTGGCCGGGTCTCAACAACGTTGTCATGGCTGTCATAGAGGAGGAGAAGAAGCAAAAACTGCTGAACCTGATCAGGGCCCTGCAGGCCTCCTTCCCTTCAGTGGGTCTGCGTGCCTTCGTGGTCCCCGTTCTGGACATGGTTTAGAATTAAGGGGACAGATCCCCTTATTCTGGTATCTTCATTTCCCTTTTATAGAATCAGTTCTAAATCCTGCAGGGCCTGCTCGTATAACTGCCGCTCCTCCTCCCTCCCCATGGAGGCGAGGATGTCAATGATATTCTGCAGATCGTCACGCAGACGTGTGGCGAGGTTGAGCCTCCTGTTCACCTCCGATGCCCTCTTGTAGTAGAAGAGGGCATTTTCGAAATCACCACTGTTTTTATAGAACTCGGCAATGGTGTGCAGGTCTGAGGAAATACCGAAGCTGTTTTCGATGAACTTGTCCTCCTTAAGAGAGAGAAGGTAGTATTCGATGGCCCTTTCGGGATTCCCCCTAAGTTCATGCAGGTAGCCGAAGTTGTTGTATGCGGCGGCAAGCCCGCCGTGGTTCTTTTCCTTCTCGTGCATCGCAATTGAATCGTCGATAGTCGTAAATGCCTGATCATAGAGCCCCTGCTTCAGGTAGATCGATCCCATGTTGTTGAGTGCCGTTGCCATGCCGGCCCTGTTCTTGTCCTCTTCATACAGGCTGTAACTCTTGTTCAAAAGGTCCATGGCTGCTTCATAATCTTCGCGACGCATACGTACCGTTGCGAGCAGCACATAGTTGTCTGCAGTGCCGCTCCTGTTCTCAATGGTATTGTTTATCTCGATAGCCTCACTCAATACCTTTCTGGCGTTGTCATCCAGTCCTAAATTCACATAGCAGCGGGCGAGGTTGTGAAGGTCGGCTGCAATTCCTGGGAGATTGTTCACGCTCTGGTCCTGCTCGAGTGCCCTCTTAAAGTAGAAGATGGCCTGTTCCATGTCACCTCGGTGGTAACTTTCCAATGCACGACCCTCAGCATGCCGTGCATTTTGCTTAACCGCTACGGTTGGTTTGTCCGATGCGCATGCGGCAATGATGAGTATGCTGATAAGCGGTACATAGACCAGTATGGTTTTTTTCATACCCGAATCCCCTTGAACGTTTAACGGCTATAGTCCAGCTCAGGCGCGTATCCACCCTCGCGTACGTCACCTTCGATGGGTTTTGCTTTCAGTTCCTGCTCCGTCTTTTTACTCGCACTCCGCAGCCAGACGCTGTTCTGTAAGGTGGCCATGAGGCCGATGGCATCATCCATGGTTCTGTTGACATTCTCCATGGCCATCTTCACCTCGGGTGAGGAATCGGCGAGGGTCTGTGAGAGTTCATCCAGATTTGCGGTCATACTGTTGAGGTTTCCCATAACGGCCGTTATCTGATCGTACATCTCATAATCGTCGTATAGCATCTTCCCGATGCTTCCCTCGCTTTCCTCGATGGACCTGGTGATGCTCTCAAGATGGGCGAGCATCATGCTTAGGTCCCCCTCTTCCGATTTAAGCATATCCATGAGTTCGCTTGTTTTTGCGAGTGTCACCATAAGCTTCTCATCATCGGCGGAGAGCTTGTAGGTGAGCTCCTCCACATTATTCAGAATTCTCTGTACCTGCTCCGGCCGTTCTGCCCGCAGCCGTTCGCTCAGTATCCGTTTGCCCTCCTCCGTGTCCTCTGACCAGACATAGGAGCCACTCGCAAGCACAGGCATGTTCTGCTCACCCGGTATGATTTCCAGGTACTTCGATCCGATGAGCGGAGAGCGCTTTTTCACAACACTATCCTTTCGGATACGGCCTGCATAGTCTTGAAACACCTGAAAGGTCACCTCGATGAGATTGTCCTCGGTGAGAAAAACCGTTTTGACCTCACCGGTTTGAATACCCTTTATCTGTACCTGCATGCCTACAGAAACACTCTCTCCGGATGTGAACTTTGTGGTGTAGATGTATTGTTTTTCGAACCACCGCTGCTCCCGTCCAATCATGACTATGACTGCAACAATAATGAGGAGCGCAAGGGTAAGGAAAAAGCCGACAATCTTTTCAAGATGTTTGAACTTGAATGACATGGTTCTATCCCCTGATACTTAGTTAATGACTCTCACAGTTCTTCGTCCTCTGAGCTTTTCATAATACCAAGTACACTCTCCGCAAGCTTATCAGTTTCGTCCACGATGATTGCCATGATCTTCTGCAGCACGGGGTCGCGTGATTTGAGGATCTCGTCCCGTTTTCCATAGGCAAAGATACATTTGTCATGGAGAATGGCGATGTAGTCCGCATACTGTTTGATGAAGTCGATGTTGTGGGTCACGGCGATAATCGTTATTGCCGGGTCGTCCCTCATTGTGATAATTGCATCTGATATTCGCTCCCGTACAATTGCGTCCATGACGCCCACAGGTTCATCGACAAACATGATCGAAGGCTCCATGATGAATGCCCGGGCAACACCGATAAGTTTTTGCTGACCCGTGGAGAGATGACCAGGCAGTGCATCCCGATAACCGGTCATGCCGAATTGATCAAGTGCCATGAGGACCCGTTCTTCGATCTCCTTTGCAGGCATATTGAAATGATAGCTGAGGGGAAGGGCTATGTTGTCGAACACCGTAAGATTATTGAGCAGTGCGCCGCTCTGAAACATGAAGGCCATATGCTTTCGCAGTTCAAAGAGTTTGAGACGGTGAATCTTTGATATGTCGATGCCCTCGATGCATACCGTACCCTGATCGGGTTCGATCAAGCCTGCAATGATCTTTATAAGCGTCGTCTTGCCCGATCCCGAAAGCCCCGTTATCATGATGAGCCTTCCCTTGGGGAAATCCATGGAGATATTGTCGAGCAACAGATTCTTCCTAAAGGAATGGGAAACCTCGCGTATCTCAATGATGTTTTCTCTTGTTTCAAATGTTTGTTCGATTTCGTTTATCAGTTCCATAACCTGTACACCACTCCTCCATTAGAGATAATAGATAAGGGTTACTATGCCGTCTGCCAGAAACATGGCTGAAATGGCGTTGAGCACAGCCTTTGTCGTCTGCTGTGGAACCTCCGTGGATGAAGTTTTCACTGAGAATCCCCTGAATGTGCATATAAGCGCAATAATGATTCCGAATATGAACCCCTTCAATAAACTAATGAGGACATCCGAGAGCAACAGAACGTCCATGATCCTTGTCAAAAAGGTGGCAAGGCTGGTCACTATGATGAACTTTGAAACGAGAAATCCCCCGAGAATGGCGAATATATCGAAGTAGATATTGAGACTCACCAGTGAGGCCGTGAAACCGAATAAACGGGGAAGAACGATATAACGTACGGGATCCACCCCCATGGATTCAAGCGCTTCGATCTCGTGATGAACGACCATATTACCGATCTCTGTGGTAACGGCAGTGCCGGAGCGGCCGACCACGAAGAAAGCGGTGATCAATGGCCCGAGCTCACGAATGATGACCGTGACGAGTATATTACCGATAAAACGTTCAGCACCGAAAATGGGCAGATAGGTGAGGGACTGAATAATTGAAATGGCTCCTATGGCGAGTGCAATAAATGCAACGACTGGCAGTGCGTCATAACCGGTGAACAACACCTGCTTGAACAGCACCCGCAGACTCGACCGGTGTCCTTCGGGCCTGCTTCCGAAGATGGTCCGTACGATGAGCAGGTTGTAGGCGCAGAAGTCGAGAAAGGTTTCGACAAACCCCAGGAACCATGCACCGAAAGCCTCGAAGAATCGCATAGGCTCATTGTAGCGACTCGGTATCTCTCTGTCAATTATTTCAATGGGGTATCTTACGTTACGCGGATTGAATTGATAGCGGTATGGGGGATTCAGATATGGGTAATTCATATGCCTTGGGTGTCCAGTTTAAAACAATGTTCTTGACATACGAACCATGATGATAAACACTTTATGGGAATCCTGAGGTATTGCCATTCGATTCAGATGGGGGGTGTGGGATGAATACGAGGGACAACAATCGCTCTCCAGATCAGTTACATGCTCTTTCCTCCAGCCAATCGACGATTCGAGGAAAACCACAAAAGCGGGGCACAACCGGCAGGCAGAATAGCGGTAAGCTCAGGATTGGCGACAGTTGGAACGCTATTACCATCATCGCACTCTCTCAGAATAATCCCCTGAAGGCGATTGCGGAGTTCGTCGAAAACAGCATCGATGCACGAGCTAAGAACGTGACAATTGTGCGGGGTCGGGAACGGGGCGAGCTCTACCTGAAGGTTATCGATGACGGAGAGGGTATACCGCTCGATGAGGTTGGGTTGCCCAACTTCAAGTATGTTGCCACTCACATCTGCGACTCGATAAAGAAGAAGCTGAAACAGGAAGGGGTACAGGGCGAGTTCGGTATCGGATTGCTGAGTTTCTGGACAGTAGGTGACAGACTGATACTTTCCTCCGCAGGAGCTGATGGAAAAACCTATCAGATGGAGATGAAGAAGGGTGAGCAGGGATATACGATCACCTCGCGGCGCTTCCTCTTCAGCCATCCTGGAACGGAGCTCCTGATACACCCGTTGCTTCCGGGGATCAGGCAGCTTAACGGTGAACGGATTCAGCACTACCTCGCTTCAGAACTGCGTGACAGAATTCGCAGATCGGGCGTAGAGATAAAGATCAAGGACCGACAGTCGAGAAAAGAGTTCGAGGTAAAACCTCAGCGGTTTTCCGGTCGGTTTCTGCACCAGTTCGATGTTCTGGAAAGCGAGGAAGGTGAGATATACTTCGAGCTCTACCTCAATGGAAGCGACCCCGGGAACGTGGTCAGCCTGTTCCGGTCAGGGACCCGGGTACTTCCCTCCATAACGAAACTCGATTTCTTTAACCGCGATCCATGGAATGCGGGCTATCTGCAGGGTATGATCGATGTTCCTTTTCTACAGCTCACGCCAGGTACGAGGGACGGCATCGTTCAGGATGCACGATTCCAGACCTTCTGCGCTGAACTCAAAACATTGGAGGAAAAGCTGAAGAACATCATCGAGATCGAGAAAAAAGTCGAAGAGGAGGAGGCAAGCCGGAACATACTCAAATCCGTACAGCGGGCATTGAAGGAGGCCTTTCTCGCTTTACCAAGGGGTGAATATGACTGGTTCGACATTAACCGGGCCGGCAACCGGGGGGCAGGGAAGGCGGGTTCGATTTTTACCGTGGGAGATCATGAGACTGGTGAAGGGGCAATTGGTCCTGTTGAAAACGCTCGTGAGCATGAAACCCTGGATGAGCGAGTATTCTACGAGCATGCAGGCCCCCTGTTCAAGGCCATCATTTCACCCTCCTCATGCGTTGTTCAGGTAAACAGGGAAAGGAAATTCCGATGCATCCCACGAGACAGGAACAAACGGGTGGTCGAACGTGACATCACCGTCACATGGAGCTTAAAGGAGGGAGAAGGATCGCTCAACACGGAGGATGGTGAGTTCGTGACTTTCATTGCCCCTTCCGAGCCGGGTCTCACCATACTACAGGCCACAGTCACTCAGGTGGACACCGTGTGCACTGCAGAAGCCATTGTCACGGTAAGCGAGACGCTCATGAAAAAAGAGGGGCCGGAAGGGAAGATATCAGGGCAGGGTATTCCCGGCTACACATTTATCCGGGCCACCGGAGAGCTCTGGCGTTCGAAGTATGACGGGAAAAGAAACCTCATCATCATCAACAACGGTCACAATGACTACATATTCGCTTCCCAAAAGAAGGCCAGGAAGCTCAAATATATTTGCCGCCTTTTTGCAAAGGAGCTCGTGCTGCAGAATTTCATGGGTTTCGAAACAGAGGGTCTCCTCGAGCGTATGATCGAGCTCATGCTTTACACAGAGGAGCATCTCCGCTGAAGTTTGACACCATCCTCACATAACAGGGTATATTTCAGTCCTATTTCTGTTGACAAACAGAAGCGAGAGATTTGTATACTCTCGCCGTGCGACATCTTCGAAAATTGTGGTAACGGGCATCTCCGTTTTTTCTTGACATAAAATTAACCAGATAGTATGTATGAAACCACAACTGGCCCTGTTTCAGGGGAGCGGAATGCGGTTCAAGCCGCAGCGGTCCCGCCACTGTAACCGGGGATGAAAGCAGCATAACGCCATTGCTTCTTCGAGTGAGAAGGCGCTGCGAGTAAGATAATCCGGAAGCCAGGAAACCCTCCTGAAACAGTTGCCCTCGAGGAAAGGGAATGGTCCTGCCGCACACTGTTTTTCGTGATCCACCAACCAAAAAGATCACTTTAAAACCGCAGTAGACTGCCACTTCCTTCTCATCGAATGCTAGAGCAAGCCACATCATTCAGGGGAGGTTGAAAGATGAAAAGATTCATGCCGTTGTTACTACTGACCCTCATACCCGTGTTTGTGCTCCATGCACAGGATGAAGGTGAAGAGGGTACGGCTTCAATGGAAGACGTTATCATTACGGCGACGAAGACCGAACAGCCAGTTCTTGATGTACCTCAGCATGTGACCGTCATCACGGCGGAGGAGATCGAAGAGAGCGGTGTCCGGGATGTTGCACAGATCCTGAACAGACAGGCAGGTATTGCAATTCAGGATTTCGGGCCTCTCGGTGCTGTGCAGAATGTATATGTACGTGGTTCAACTGCGGACCAGGTACTCGTATTGATTGATGGTATAAGAATCAATAATGCACAGAGTGCCAGTGTTGACTTGTCACTAATCCCGGTGAACAGCATTGAACGAATTGAGATTGTACGGGGTGGTACCAGCGCACTGTACGGCTCAGATGCGATTGGTGGTGTTATTAACATCATCACCAGAAAGGAAGCCGACGGCAAACTGAAGATTCGCATCGAAAATGGGGGTTATATACCTCAGAGCTATGTAACGGGCACGGGGGAGCAACACGGTGCTGAGGCAGGCGATCTCGTGGATGCACAGAAGGTTGGTGTGCAGTATTCCAGGGCAATAAGAAATGCCCATTTTACTACTTCGGGCGGTGTGTACACTGCAGATAACGAGTACATATATAAAGATGAAAACGGAGTCACGCGGAAACGGGAGAATGCTGAAATTATAGGTGGGGATCTTACCGCAGCCCTCAGACTGCCAGTGGGAGGTGGCAACCTCGATATAAAGGGTTTGTTCATATCAAATAAGAAAGGGGTTCCGGGTAAGGTATCCTCCCTATCACCTGATGCAGAGCAGAAGGACCTCAAAGCGCAGGCGACAGTCGGCTACTTCACTGACAGTTTCATTTCCGATGTGCTCACTTTGAACTTCAACACCTTTTTCAACTATTCAGATTTTCAGTATCAAAACCCCGACTCATTCGAAGATTCCAAGCATGAGATATTTGAGACTGGAGCGGACCTGTCTCAGGAGGTAGTTGCATTTAGCTTCTTTTCCCTTGTGTATGGTGGAAATCTCAGTTACAACTGGCTGGACAGTAATGAATTCGGCAATCGCGAAAGAATATACACCGGTATATTTCTCGAGACGCCTCTCTATATTACGGGAGCCTTTACGTTGACTCCCATGGTCAGATGCGATTACTACTCCGACTTCGGAGGTGCATGGAGCTTCAAGCTCGCAGTCAATCAGGCACTCTCTTCTCGAGCCTCGCTCAAGGGAAACATTTCAAATTCATTCCGTGCCCCCACCTTCAGTGACCTGTACTGGCCTTCAACCATGTGGGCGGAAGGAAATCCTGATTTGAAGCCCGAAAGAGGATATTCAGTTGATTTCGGTATTACCCGGATGGGCCAGACAATCAGTTACGACCTCTTTCTCTTCACCCGTTACGTCGAGAATGTCATCGGGTGGCAGGAGGGGAGTGATTTAAAATGGAGACCAACGAATTTCGATGAAGCTTTCTATCCCGGAATAGAGGCGCACCTTGATGCGGCGGTTACAAAAAGCATGCATTTAAATCTGCAGTACACCTTTTTGTACTCCTTTAATCTCTCCGGTGAGTTGACTCGAGCGGATGATGAACGTATGCCCTATATACCGGTAAACGAACTTGATTTCGGACTGGACTATAGTCGGAGAAGGTTCGGTGTTGGATTCAACGGCCACTTTGAAACAAAGAGATACTATAAAGATCCGATGGGCGAGACGCAGTCTCTGCCATCTTATGTAGTCTTTGATGCCTACTATAGACAAAATATTGGCAAGTCAACCACCTTCCTCCTTTCTGTGGACAACCTATTCAACAAGCAGTATGAAGTTGCTGCCGATTACCCAACGCCGGGTCTGTTCATACGAACAGGTTTTGAGTTTGAGTTTTAGGGGAATGCTGGGTTATCGCAGCTTTACTGAACCACATTCAATGTGTTCTGAGATGGCGGTGTTTATAGTCTGCCTGAGAGATGAAAGAAATGGATTGACATTGTCAGCAGAGATAAATCAGTATGTATAGGTACGTGCTGGTCTTCATCACAATTGGGGAAATGCTATATGCTTGATCTCTTCTACAAGGGCGGCCCCCTCATGTACCCGCTCCTCTTTGGTTCCGTGCTCATGATAGCAATTATCATCGAGCGGGGATATCACTTCATTCGTGCCAGGGTGAACCGCAGGTTCATCGATAGGGTGATCAACATCATCGAGGAGGGGGATCTCCACCGGGCGCAGCGTATTGCCGAAGAATGCCGCGGCCCCATAGCTGCCATCGTGGAGGCTGCGCTCCGGTACCGAATCTACACCCAGGATGTGGTGGAGAACAAGATATCCCTAACAGGCGACCAGGAGCTGAAGAGGCTCTCCAAGAACCTGCATCTCCTGGAACTGACCGGTAAAATCGCTCCCATGATCGGGCTCCTCGGTACGGTCATCGGCATGGTGGAGGCATTTCGAGAATTGTCATCGGTGAAAGGCCTGGTCGACCCTTCCCTGCTTGCCGGAGGTATTTGGGAGGCGCTTATCACCACTGTTGCCGGGCTCTTTGTGGGGATTCCCGCACTGGTGTTTTTCCACCTCTATACAAATCAGGTCAAGGCCACGGCTTCCTCCATGAAGCATGTCGGGGAGGAGATCATGTCAATGACAAGGGGGCGGGAATGATCGAGTTCAAGGAATTCGAGGAATCATTGACAAGTGAAGTGGGACCAAACCTGACCCCCATGATAGACATGATGTTTTTACTGCTCCTCTTCTTCCTTCTCACCTCCTTTCTCGCGCGACCCTCCATCCCGGTAACGCTCCCGGAAACGGAAACAGCAGAGGTCCACGAGCAGCCGGAGATCACCATTACCCTCTTCAAAGACGGTCGTATACTCCTGGACGGTGAGCCCGTCAGTGAAAAGAGCCTCTCCCGCAAACTGCAGAGAGCCTATACATTCAGTCGCTCGACAGAGGTGGTCATACAGGCTGACAGGGGGGTGGTATTCGATAGGGTGGTTCGAATCATGGATATTTCCAAGAAGTCGGGCGCTGAATCCATCTCCTTCCTCGTCGAGCAGAAGCAATGAGGCGCTTCGGTTCGGCCGTTCTCATCCTTGCTGTCCTTGCTTCCCTCCTGGTTCATTTCGTGCTGCTACGGTTTATCGTTTTTGACAGGAGTCCTGAGACTGAATCCGAGCGTTCCTATGAAGTAACGCTTAAGTACTACAAACCTCCAGAGGAGAAAACGAGACAGCCGAAAAAGAGGATATTGAAGAGAAAGGAAGAGCCCCCTCCGCTTCCTCCAAAAGATGTGGACCTGCCCGTTGAGCTGCCGGTACCAGATGTTTTAGAGGTTTTAGGGGAGGAGGATTTTATGGAAACAGAGGCGGAGGAAGCCGGAAATGCCGAAGTGGTGCAGCCGGTACAGCAGAAGCAGCCCGATGTAACTGATTCACTGTACGCAGAGTCCATTGCAGGTCTGCGAAAGAGGATTCTCGAACGGAAGATCTATCCCCAGGCGGCACGAAGGAGGAATATCGAGGGGGTTGTACTCATCTTCCTCGAGCTTGACAAATCCGGTGAACTCTTTGAGCTCCGTGTTATCCGGTCATCGGGGAGTAAAATTCTTGACAACGCGGCCATCTCTCTGATAAAGAAGGTGGTACCCTACGAGCATGGACTGGAGGGAGCATTGTCCGTTGAGATACCAATCAGATACAGCCTGACTGAATAGACATATTTTCGCGGGATGAGGCGGTGAGTTCTTCCTTCCGACTAAGGTGGACCGTTGCTGCATGCGCCACACAGGTATGTTCATTTATGCAATTCGGCATGGATACTGGTCAGCAGCTCTTCGATTGATTGGTGCTCTGATTCCCTTTCATCGACCTGCAGTTTCCAGCGTATTCCCTTCCTTCTTGAGACAACCCGGACCCGCGCTTCAACTCCGCTCTTTACATCTGAAACGCTGTATCCCTCTCGCTCAAGTGCTCGTTTCGTCCAGCCTGCACTGATCCCCTGTCCCTCCACTGCAACCATCCTGCCCCGTACCTCGGTCATGGTGAAGTGGCCGTACTCCCTGTCAAAGTGCACGCCCTCGCTGTGAAAGGTGGTTTCGAAAGCGCCGCGGAGCACAAGGTCTTCGGGAGCGCCGATCAGGAGTTCACCCTCGATTGAGAGAAGGCAGATACGGTCGGCACTCCGAAGTGCCAGTTCGAGGTCATGGGTGGAGAGAAATATCGCCCTGCCGGTATCACGGGCAAGGTTGTGTAGAAGGCGCATGATCTCAACACGGCGGGGAACGTCGAGGAAGGCCGTTGGTTCGTCGAGCAGCATGATCTGTGGTTCCTGGGCAAGGGCGCGTGCAATCATGATTTTCTGCCGCTCCCCGTCGCTGAGCTCTGCCACGTAGCGCTCTGTCAGGGTGTCTGCGCCAGCTGATTTCAACGCCCATCGAACGATCTCATCGTCGTGGGAGGTGATTCGGCCCGACCAGCCCGTGTAGGGATGACGGCCCAGGGCAACCAGGGCATAGCTCGAGAGGAAGCCCACATCTATTCGATCGGTGAGAACCACGCTGAGGAGCCGGGAGAGCTCCCTCTGGTTGTAGGATTTCAAGTCCCTGTTGTTGAGGAGAATACTTCCCCTGATTAGCGGCTGCATTCCCGACAGGGTCCTGAGGAGCGTCGATTTTCCCGAGCCGTTCGGTCCGAGCAGACAGGTGAGCTCTCCCCTATTGAGTGTAAGCTCCAGGTCAGCGGCTACCACATGTGTCGGACGCCGTGGAAACCGATAGCCAATGGTCAGGTTATGTGCCCTGCACAGTGTTTCTTTCATGATGCAAAGGTCTTTCTCAGGTTTCTCCTGCTTAGTATTATCCAGGCGATGATCGGTGCTCCAATCAGCGAGGTAACGGCATTCAGGGGCAGCACCACCTGTGTTCCGGGCAGTCCCGACACGATATCGGCGACAATGGCGATGATTGCTCCGAGAAGTGCCACGGATGGAATGAGTACCCGGTGGTCCGAGGTGTTGAACAGGCTCCGCGCCAGATGGGGTATGGCCACACCGACAAAGGCAATGGGCCCGCAGAAGGCGGTGACCGATCCTGCCAGCAGGGCGGTGATGCAGATAATCCATATCCTGGCCCGTCGTACATTGAGCCCCATGCTTCTGGCATAGCTTTCACCAAGCAGAAATGAGTTCAGTGGTTTTATCAGCATCTGTGATATGAAGATGCCGATGAGCAGAACCGGCATCAAGACCTTGAGCTGTTTCCAGGTGACACCACCGAAACTCCCGAATGTCCAGGATACGAAGAGGTGTATGCGCTCGGCAATGCTGAAGTGAAGCAGTATACTCACCACCGCACTGGTCGCGTAACCGAAGAGGAGCCCGAGGATGAGCAGGGTCATGACGTTCTGCACTCTCCGTGATACCAGGAGGATGAAGACGAGGACAAGGGACGCACCGAGGCCCGCTGCGATGATGAGCCCAAGGTCTCCGATCAGGCCGAGTCCTGCAAAAATCGTTGTCTGACTCATCGACCCGGTCCACAGGATCACCAGGGCCACCCCGAGGCTCGCACCGGAATTGATACCGAGCACAAAGGGCCCGGCAAGCGGATTCCTGAAGAGCGTCTGCATTATCAGACCGCTCACCGCAAGGGCTGCCCCTGCAAGAACAGCGGTTATGGCTTTGGGGAGGCGGAACATATACAGGATCTTCAGCCATGCCGCCTGCTGAGGTTCCTTCCCGAAGAGCATGCTGATGATGTCCCTTGCGGGTATACGCACCGATCCAACCGAGAGGTCGAGAAAAAAGATGGCGATGAGCAGAAGGATCAGGCCGGCAAGGGTGTAACGGTTCAGTGCGGATGGAGGCCGACCTGTTTCGTAGTTCGGAGACCCCGATCGGTTGCTCTTCTGATTCACTCTTCTATCCATGAGCATGCCAAGTGCATCTGGACGGCGAGCTGATTAGTCCAGTTCCTTATAGTAGACAAAATCGTGGTCCGGTAACAGCTCTGGGTGAAATATGGCGACGAGGTCGGCAAGTACCTTGTGAGGATTCGCCCGTCCCGATTCCCAGAAATCGTTACCGCCGAGACCGTTTGTTCTTCTATTATTGTTGTACATATTTCCTTCCCGATAGGCCCTGAACTCCGTAAACCGGAGGTCATGCTCCAGCGCATCGTCCCTGGTCTCCCACGTACCCGTGTTGAGCCAGAAGTCCGCATCGGCTGCACGGGCGAATACGGATTCTATGTCGAGCGGAATCGCGCCTGTATCATCGTTGTCTTTCCAGAGATACTCTGCCCCTGCATGTTCCAACAATCGCGCTGAGTAACTACTGCCCCCTGCCATCCACCAGGTCCCCTGAAAAGGCGCTCCCAGGAGGACGGTTGGGCGCCGCCCAAGAGAGGCTACCTGACCGCCGAGTTGGTTGTACTGATAGGCGATATCGCTGAACAGCTCTTCGGCCTTCCCCTCTTTATTGAAGAAAAGGGCGATAAACTTTATCCACTCGGCCATTGCGAGAGGTTGTTTTTCCAGATATTCGGCATTGATGATTACGGGGAGCCCGGCTTCAATTAGTTTCGGGTAGGCATCCTGCTCGTTTCCCGTATGGAAGGTCATAATGAGGTCGGGCTCCATCTCGATGACAAGCTCCACGTTTGCCCTGGAGCCTTCGCCCACCTCCCTGATACGCCCCTTATCAATCATCTCCCTGACCGAGGGTGTGCACACATACTTGAAATCATCGTGGCCGATGATATGGTCGGTTACGTCGAGCATGTCCATATAGGCAAGATAGGTGGTCGACAGGGTAACAACACGCTCCACGGGAATTTCAATGACAACAGAGTCTCTGTAGCCTGTTGGCCTGGACGTCCCTCTCTGCACGAGCAGATATTTCAGGCTCATGCTTGCCTGAGGCCATGGATTATGGACGGTCACGAGCTTGTAGTTGCGGTGATACTCCACACTGAATCCCTCGGCGTACTGAATCACCGATTTGTCTGAAAAATAATCGATTCCTGACGCTTCTGCTGGTCCGGTTTCATTCTCCTGTTCGACCTTCTTTCCCCCAGGTGCTATGTGGGGTAGAAAGAGGTGGAAGAATATCAGAGATAGAAGGAGAAGCTGTATGACCCCTTTACTAAGCACCGGTGTCTTCCTTATCCAGGTTCACGTAACCTGTAGACATAATCTCAGAGGAAATATCAGATCAGTTCGGAGTCATTTCTGTTTCAGGATGAGTATCGTTGCGGTGGGTTCCGACTGTTCCATTCCTTCCCTCCGAAGGATTATTCCTGCTTCCCGGGCAGGTTTCCTGACTCGTGAATCATCGGGTTTCGGTTGCCTTCCCAAGAGGTCTATTGATGCCTGCAAGGCGTCTTGGATGCCCGTAAGGGTACCTTTAGATGCCTGCCTCTCAGTGGCATTGTAACCGTCCCATC
Organism: uncultured bacterium; assembly: GCA_965603595.1. Classification (GTDB taxonomy): domain Bacteria; phylum Spirochaetota; class B62-G9; order B62-G9; family DRHN01; genus JAGLSF01. The sequence continues at coordinate 2,561 of CBFDDP010000010.1, read as the reverse complement.
CTCACTCACAGTAGCGGGGGCTGTAGCGGATTTGCACCGTTTTCCCTGTGGGCATTACGCAGCCCTGGGTCACCCGGGATAGATACCACCATAAAATAGTGAAATCCTGGGAAAAAGCAATAAAAAGGGAAGTTCCTTTGGAACGTGAACACATTGATGTTATATTACTTATCAATATGGGCGGCGGTATACACTAAGAATTATGATGTGGAGATCTTCCAGATGAAGAAGGGCCTGCTCACGATTTTCACCGGTAAGGGAAAGGGAAAAACAACCGCTGCTCTCGGTATGGCCGTTCGCGCCATCGGGCATGATTGGAAGGTATGCCTCATTCAGTTTGTGAAGGGTACATGGAAAACAGGTGAGTGGGACGCTCTGAAAGTGTATGGAGACCACATGGTAATTCATGTCAAGGGCGAAGGGTTTATCTATAATTCCGATGACATCGAGCGTGCGAAAGGCTCTGCTAGAGAGGCATGGCAGCTGGCGAAAGAGATACTCGAATCCCAGGAATACCATCTGATTATACTCGATGAACTTACCTACCTGCTCAACTATGAGATGATCGATGAGGGTGATGTGTGCAAGGCACTTCGTACACGAAGAAAAGACCTTCATGTAGTGGTCACCGGTAGGGACGCGCCCGACTGCCTTATAGAGATGGCTGATATGGTTACCGAGATGACCGAGATAAAACATCCGATGCAGAGCGGGATGAAGGCGCAGAAGGGTATTGAGTTCTAACCCCCTCCTTGGGCAGAGAAACCTTTCCTCGTCTATAAAAACCCCTTTACTCTACAGGAAGAAGCAAGGTTACATGGTCAAGATTTCAGAAGCGGGAGAGATTGCAGTGGGCATGCAGCCATGGTGCAGCACTGTGTCACAGGCTTGACAGTTTTTTAATAATTCTGTACTATTATGTGCACCTCTTTTTGTCTTGCATAACGAATCATTCCGATTCAATCCTGCATCCCAGTAATGGAGGCGTTATGGGAAAGGTTGCTGAGAAAAATAGTGATTTGGATAAGAGGGCGGCCCTCGTTCGTCACATGGGCGGTGAGACCCAGGTGGCTAAGCAGCGTGAGAAGGGAAAGCTGACGGCGCGTGAGAGAATCGATCTCTTTTTCGATAAGGATACATTCAGTGAAGTAGACATGTTCGTCAAGCATCGGAGTACCAACTTCGGAATGGACAAACAGGTAATACCCTCAGACGGGGTGATCACAGGGCACGGTCTCGTGAACGGGAGACCTGTGTGCGCATACTTTCAGGATTTCACCTCCCGGGGTGGTTCCCTCGGCGAGATGCACGCCGCAAAGATCTGCAAGATCATGGACAAAGCCATAAAGGCAGGCATTCCCATTGTGGGATTCAACGATTCGGGAGGTGCGCGCATTCAGGAGGGCATAGACTCTCTGAAGGGTTTCGGTGAGATATTTTTCAGAAACGCGCGCGCATCGGGTGTTATCCCGCAGATAAGCGCAATCATGGGCCCCTGTGCAGGCGGTGCGGTTTATTCACCTGCAATGACTGACTGGGTATTCATGGTCAAGCATACCAGCTACATGTATATTACCGGCCCCGATGTCATACGTGCCGTGACCGGAGAGAAGACGAATCACGAGGATTTGGGAGGTGCGGTTTCACATAACACAAAGAGCGGCAATGCCCATTTTGCATGTGAGAACGAGGAGGATACCATTGGCCGCGTCAAGGAGCTGCTGAACTATCTGCCCAGCAACAACATGGAGGACCCTCCCTACTATGACCCGGTTGATAACCCCGTGCGGCTCTGTCCTGAACTCGATGGGTTGATCCCGGACGATCCTCGAAAGAGCTACAACATGAAGGAGGTGCTTCAGCACATTGTTGACGACGGATATATCTTCGAACCGCATCAGTACTATGCAGAGAACCTCATCGTTGCCTTCGCACGGTTGAACGGCAGGACCGTTGGCATCGTTGCCAACCAGCCGCAGTTTCTTGCCGGATGTCTCGACGTCAATGCCTCCGATAAGGCCAGCAGATTCATACGAACCTGCGATGCCTTCAATATACCGCTCATCACCTTTGCCGATGTACCGGGATATCTTCCTGGAACGGATCAGGAATGGGGAGGAATCATTCGTCATGGTGCAAAGTTGCTGTGGAGTTACTCCGAAGCTACAGTGCCGAAGTTCACCGTGATCACGCGCAAGGCTTATGGCGGTGCCTACATTGCAATGTGCTCAGCCCATTTAGGGGCCGACATGGTATTCGCCTGGCCCTCGGCAGAGATTGCCGTTATGGGGGCTGAAGGTGCGGTGAATATCATTTATCGTAAAGACCTTGCCGGAGCGAAGCATGCCGACAAGGTGAGAGCGGAGAAGATAAAGGAGTATGAGGAACTGCTGTACAATCCATATATCGCGGCCAACAGAGGCTACGTGGATGCAGTGGTCAAGCCCTCAGAGACAAGGAAGCGGCTCATAGAAGCGCTTGAGCTCATGAAAACGAAAAATGAAACCTTGCCTCCAAAGAAACACGGCAATATCCCGTTGTAACGTGATGTATATCACGTT
>CBFDDP010000009.1:0-45579 GCA_965603595.1 uncultured bacterium | reverse complement strand
GCGCATCAGCCCATTCCATGACATCCATGTTGCCGCAGAAACCGATTCGGTGCCCAAACTTCCTGCGCAGGTCAACCACATCAAGACCCGCTTTGGCCTCAAGGGGGTTGTACGCGTCGACACCGATCTCGATGTAGTCCTCGAAGATCTTGGAGACATTTCCGCAGCCGTGATAGATAACGGGCAGATTGTAGCTGTGGCACAACTCCACCAGTTCCTTCACCCCCGGTTTAAAGTGGTTGCGCCAGTACTCGGGTGAAAAGAGCAGATCACGCCTGTACGCAACGTCACCCCAGATAACCATGCCGTCGAGCAGGCCGTCCGCCGCCTTGATCTGCGCTTCGGCGATACCGAGGTTGAATTCATGCACTCGGTCAATAAACCTTCCCAATTCATTGGGGTAGAGGCCAATCCACAGAAGCACATTGTCCGATCCCAGGATTCGCCACAGACATTCGTGTCCCTCGCAGACACTTCCATATACAGGGAAATCAGCATGCAGGCTCTTCACCATCGCTATCCATGCCGGAAGATCGCGCACAAATCCGTCTCCCACCCCGGCGATCTGATTATCACCGCCCTGCAAGAAACGGCGTTCATCCCGGGGATCATCAAACCGGAAGGCCTCCATCTTTTCTAGGGTGCTCGTGTCAAACTCCAGGTACGCCGGCATGGGATCGTCGAACTTCTTGCGGATGATGGCCTCAAAACCGGTCCGAACAACCACCTCCACCTCGTTTTCCTCCAGAACCTTGAACTGCTTGATATGCGGGTCCATGTTCGGTACTGTGACGATCCAGTCGAGATCGTAGTACCTGTAAATATCAGTATCTGAAGCCAGGCCGAGCTCTTCCCGCCAGCGTTGGAGAAAGCTGCCCCAGAAGAAGTCGCTCACCGGCACACGGTCCGCCTCTTCATGCTTCAACGCTTTATTCAGACGATCCAGTTTATTCAAACAATTTTCTGTTCTCTCCATTGAAACGCTCCGTATGTTTAAAGAGACAATCAAGGGAACAGCTCACTTGATTAATCGCTTGTGCAATCAAGGGGACAGTTCACTTGATTCTCAATCAGTGTGGAAGACCTCTTCCATGTCCGCCCACCACTCGCCATCTGCCCTGGTTTCGAGGGGAATCTGCATGGGTTTCATGATCGCCCACCACTCCTGCGTTCGTTTGTCTGCTGCCATCTTCTCCATGTCGGCCTGAAAATTATCGCCATGATACTCGAAGTAGCTGAAGAGCCAGCCGTCCCTGTGGTAGATCGAGTAGTTTTTTATATTGCACTGCCCGATCATGTCGAGTATGTCGGGCCACACGTCGGCGTGATACTTCTTATACTCCTGGAGCTTCTCCGGCCTCAGCTTGATGACCATACCATAGCGTTTCATAACCCCATCCTCCAGTGCTGTCATCCATACAGAGGGCCGAGCTCTGCACAGGCACGGTAATCGGCTCCCTGCGAATCGTAGTCGCCGTATGATGCCCACACCTTGGGCCTGAGAATCCTCTCCGACGGTACGTTGTGCATGCATACAGGGATACGCAGTATCGAGGCCAGTGTTATCAGATCACCGCCCATATGCCCGTAGCTGATCGCGCCATGGTTGGCGCCCCAGTTGTTCATAACCGAGTACACGTCACGAAAGGGCCCGCTGCCGGTAAGATTGGGTACAAACCAGGTAGTTGGCCACGTGGGGCTTGTGCGGTCCATGAGTATCTTTCCCGGCTCCTCGGGAAGGTCAACCGTATACCCCTCGGCAATCTGCAGCACCGGCCCGAGTCCGTCGACCATGTTCAGCCTGCACATGGTAACCGGCATGCTGCCCAAGGTGAGAAAGTTTGTGGAAAAACCGCCGCCGCGGAAGTACTCACGGTCCGCCGGACAAAACCTCGTTGCCTCAAGACACCGCTTCACCTCCTCTGGCGTGATCTCCCAGTAGGGTTTCATCACAGGCTTTCCATCACGGGTCTGCTGGCCCGTTCCATCCATGGTCGTGGACCCCGAGTTTATGAGATGGATCACGCCATTCTCCAGAATGCCTGTGGGCTCATATCCTGTCACGCGCTTGATTGCTTCCGGGCTCCAGAAGGTCCGCACGTCGGAGAATATCTGCGCCGTACCGGTGAGAAGATGGCCGAAGAGCATGGATATGCCGTTCAGGTAGTCGTTCTCCGTTGCAACCGCGAAGGGTTCTCGAATGCCGTTCCAGTCAAATGAGGAGTTGAGGATGGTTTCGAGAAAATCACCGTTGGGGAAATGGTCCGTCCACTGGCGCTGGCCCTGAAAACCGCTTGCAATGGCGTTGTGCCCGAGGGCTTCCTCACCCCAGCCGATGTCAGCGAGGCGTGGATTTCCTATCATGAGGTCGCGTGCAATCATTGCCATCTTGACTACGAACTCCCAGTCGGTCTTCCGCTTATCCGCACTGAATTTCAGGTCATCTCGATTCAGGTCCGGGCCCTCCTTACAGTTTTCCCCGACCCATTTCAGTGCCCGCTTGAACTCATCCCTGTCATAGATCTCCTCATCGATGCGTCGTATGAACTCGGTCATGTCCACGAGCATGTACCCGAGGCCGAGATACTTTTCGAGGAAAGCGGGATCTACTATGGAGCCTGCGATTCCCATGGACATGCCCCCCATGGCAAGGTAGGTCTTGCCCCGCATCGCTGCGGCAGCAAGCCCAGTCCGGGCAAACTGCAGCAGCATCTCCTGAACATCCTCAGGGATTGACGCATCATCCGCATCCTGTACATCCCTGCCGTATATACCAAAGGCCGGAACACCCTTCTGGGCATGTGATGCAAGGGTGGCGGCCAGATACACCGCACCGGGACGCTCAGTCCCGTTGAAGCCCCATATGGCCTTAGGAATGAGGGGATCCATGTCCATGGTCTCGGCGCCGTAGCACCAGCAGGGCGTAATGGTGATGGAGACACCCACATTTTCACGCTCGAACTTCTCACGCGTCTTCGCTGATTCGGCAAACCCGCCGATCGTCGAATCGGCAATCACACATTGTACAGGCAGACCATTAGAATGCACGAGGTTCTTCTCGAGGAATTCGGCAAGCGATTTTGCCATCCCCATGGTCTGCTTCTCCAATGCTTCACGCACACCCTTTCGCCTGCCGTCAATGGCGGGGCGTATTCCTATTTTGGGCATTCCGCCCTGCAGCCTGTTCACCGGTTTTTGCACTTCCATGGAAACCTCCTCATGATTTACGATAATTCCAGCAGTGATGATAACAGGATACGAGATAATCAGTGTAATCGTTTACGATTACACGCCGCAATCTTTCAACTTGATTCGATGGCAATGGCATAGTAAAGCCACTGCTCACTCATCCCCCTGCAGTGCATCCCAGAGGATTTCAGCAGCCAGGGCCGCTCCCTTTCCAACGACCTGGGCACATTTCTGATGGCCCTCGTTCTCCTCAAAGAAACGCAGATCCTCCTCCTTCGAAAAGTCGATCTCCCGTCCCAACATCTTCTTCTGACAGTCCCTGCAGCGTATGCCCTCGAACTCTATGCTGAACTGATCGACCAGTTTCTTCACGAGGGGTGTTGCAGTGCGGTTTTCCACCATCATGTCAAACTCGGTACGGCACCTGCCGTAGAAATACCCGATTACCGTGATACCACCCGCAAGAGCTCCACAAGGTCCGATGCCGCTGTTGCCCGACCCGCCGTGGAATCCGAAGACCGACTTGAACAGGGTATCATCCCGTATGTGAAATACATCCATGAGCGCAGCCAGCGAGGCCTGCGGACAGTAATGGGCCCCCAGCTCATACAGATGGCCGAGATCATAGGCGAGCTGAATTGCCTCCTCCCGATTATGCTTCATAAGCGTTCCTTCAGGTTTCATAGATATCTCCAGTTCATGCATATTACATCAAGCTATTGATATGTTTCTCCTTTGCAACCGCCTCATCCCTGGTGAGCACACCGGTCTTCACAGCCAGGATCACGGATGCACCTCCGGCTATCTGCTTGATATTACCCTTCTGCTTTTCCGCCGTGTACCCCTCCGGATCGCATGTTGAGGGGAGCGCAATGCCCAGGGCCTCCTGCTCTCCGGTGCGCATGATCCATCGTGTGGCATGGTCCATCAATTCCGGACTGAAGCCCACATAATCGGCCTCCCCGTCAGGGTGCACCTGCATGAAGTGGCAAAGTCCATCGCTATCTGTTCCCGGCGAATTCATGAAAATCGCAACCTCAGGCTTGTATTCATCCTCAGGCTTGAGAATCGCTGTCAGCGATGGGTCTTCCTTGAGCTGATCCATGAACTTCAGGAAGCTGTCAGAGACAGATATATGCTCTGGAATGCTCGTACGCAGCACCATGTGTCCGGGGTCCCAGGGAAGACTCTGCACGATGCGGCCCTGGTCCACGGGCCGATAATTGATGTGGCACATGTACATGAGCTCCATGGCATACTTCGATCGGTTTTCGATATGCATCAGAATATCAATGAGCGTGGAGCCCTTTCTAAGCGTTACAGAGGGAGTTGCGCGGTAATGTGCGGTGAAAGCCATATCATACTCGTAGAGCCCGGTGATGCCCAGGAAGGAACCCTGGCTGTCTGAACCGAAAAGGATATCAACGTCACGGTAGGGAGCGCATGGAAGCTCTCCGTGGAGTTGATGGTTGTCCTCAGGACCAGGGCCGCCCATCCGTAATGCACCGCAGTGCATCATGAAGCAGCCATAGGTGCGCAGGAAGAAATCGGTACGTTTCGGATAGCTGAACATTGAGCCCATGGTGAGCCTGCGGCCGTCCATTCCGGCGTCCCATATCTGCTGACCCATATAGGGCAGCGCCACCACGTATCCCCTGTCGGTGTCGAGCCTGACCGCCCTCACACCGCTGGGATAGGTAAAAAGCGTGGCGCTCATGCCGTCATACTCGAGTACCCTCTTCTCTGTTTCCGTAAAGTAGTGCTCTTCGATTCTGATTCTGCCCTCCATATCCCTTCGGCCCCTTCCTGTACGAGAATAACCAGCACGAAACATATGGCTTACACGGACCCGCGTTTTATGAACCTGGTCCCCAGTACGATCTTTACCGGTTCCTTATCTATTGCACCACTGCCATCCACAATCCGCTTCACAAGCAGGTCCGCAGCAGTGGAACCCAGTGTATACACTGGCTGCCTTACCGCCGACACACCGGGCGTCACGAGCGATGCCCAGTCCGGGTCATCAAACATGGCAAACCCTATGTCGTCTGGAATTCTCAATCCCTTTTCCTTGATCGCAACATAGGCCCCGGTCGCCATATCCGAATTCGACACGTAGAGAGCATCAAGCCTGCCGTTTTCAAGAAGCTCGATAGCCCTCGCCTTTCCGGATTCGATCAGAAAATCTCCAATCTTGACGAGTCCCTCATGGACGGGCACACCCTCGTTTTCATGGGCATCGTAATAACCCTGCAGCCGCTCAATACCGGTCAACCTGTCCTGAGGGCCAGCTATGAAACCGATATTGCGATAGCCCTGTCTCAGCATATACCTAACCACCTCGCGTGACGCTTCCCGGTTGTTAACGAGTACGGTATCACACTGCAGACCCTTTACCGTTCTGTCAACCAAGGTGACCGGTATTCCCGATGAGATAAGAAGGCTCAGATAATCCCTGTTTTTTCCGGTGGGTGAGAGTATGATGCCGTCGACCCTGTTTTCATGGAGGACTTTCAGGTAGTTGAGCTCTTTTTCCGGACTGTCACCGCCGTTGCAGAGCACCGTACTGAACTTGTTCCTGATTGCTACATCCTCAACGGCCTTCGCTATGACCGAATAGAATGAGCTCAGAACATTGCTGATGATTACACCGATGGAGTGGGTTTTTTTCCTTCTGAGATTGCGGGCAACGGCATTGACCTGATAGTTGGTTTCACGAATGACCTGCAGCACCCTCCGCCTCGTCTCATCCTTGACAAAGGGATAGTTGTTGAGGACCCTCGAGACCGTTGCCGTCGAGACACCGGCATACTCTGCAACCTCTTCAATGTTGAGTTTCTTGTGCATGATTGATATTATTGTAAACGATTTCAACAACTGTACACTATACGCCCATCCCTGTCAACACATTTTCAAGGATTGTTCACTCATATTATTTTTTTTTATGAGTTGAAGACTGGTTGGATTGGAAAATTTTCTTGAACCTGTCGTATTGCTGTGTCCATGTTTGCGGTTTCTCCGGTTCAAAACGCCTAATACTGAATGCCGGGAGCATGACAGAGAGCGCTGAACTGAGATCAGGAAAAATCCCCGTGCCAAGGGCCTGTACTGCGATGTTCCCCACTGCTGTCGCCTCTTCCGGGCCGGCAACAACTGGTAGACCTGTGGCATCCGCAGTAAACCGGTTGAGGAGCTCATTCTTGCAGCCCCCTCCTACGATGTGCACAACCCTGCTCGGGGTTCCGCACACTCCGGAAATCTGTTCATCAACGAGCCTGTACTTCATGGCGAGGCTCTCATACACAACCCTTAGATAGGTGGCGCGGTCCTTCGGTATGGCCTGCCCGCTTTTTTTACAGAACGAGGCAATTGCCTGCTCCATGTCAGGCGGGTTGTAGAATCCGCTGTCATCGGGATCGATGAAAGAGCTGAAAGGCTCCGCCTGGGCGACCAGTACGGTAATTTCATCCCAGCCCATCTCCTGTCCGTCCCGCTGTTTCCAGAGCCTTCGAAGCTCCTGAACGATCCAGGTCCCCATGCAGTTCTTTAGAAAACGGATATTCCCAATGCCGCCCTCGTTGCTGATATTGAAGGCCATGGCATCTGCGCTGGTGATGGGTTGGGAAATGAGCTTTCCCACCAGGGACCAGGTGCCCGAACTGATGATAAGCGCCTCCTCCTCCACATCCACTGGAGCGGCTGCAAATGCGCTTGCCGTATCGTGTGAACCTACAGCAACGAGTTTTGCCCTGTTGAGGCGAAGCGATTCAGCAAGCTGTCCGGTCATCTCTCCGACCACGCTGCCCGGCTCCACAATCTCCGGCATGGCATCCTCGGGCATACCGATGACCTGCAGCAGCTCAAGACTCCACCTCCTCTTGCGCGCGTCCATGAGCTGGGTTACACTGGCCCACGATGAGTCGACCATGCGCACCATCCCCAGATAGTAGTAGAAGAGGGAGGGCATGGGGATAAAGGTGGATCCGGGGAGCAGGAGCTCTCGCCGGTTCTGCAGGAACCAGAGAAGCTGATTGGAGATGTTGAAGGGCTGAAAATGTATCCCTGTTATCTCGTACACCCTCACGGGATCTACACGTTTTTTAAGCTCATCGATCATCCTGTCGAGGCGATGATCACGGTAGCAGTAGACACGGCCGATGAGATCACCATCAGCAGTCACGAACTGGCCGTCCGACCCCCAGGTGTCGACACCGATGGATTCGATCCGGTCAGCTATCTCGCGGCGGTACCGTCTGAGCCCCCGGAGTAGGTTTTCATAAAGCCAGGTATCATCCCAATATGTCCGTTCTGTAACTCTGTTGTCACGATCGCGGAGGAAGAATGAGATACCACCATGCTCGAAGCGGTGCACCTCGTCCATGCTAAAGGAATCCCTCTCGAACACCCCGGAAAAAAACTTCCCTCCGGAAGCTCCGAGATCAACGGCAAAGATCCTTGCTCCAGCCATGCATCCCTCCTTCATCGTTCACGACCTGGCCGGTACAACACAATTAAACCGTACTTGTGATGCACGTACTATTGTATATTGTATGGGTGCATTTCACATGTATCAAAAGCTATCTCCGCCCACCTATCCTGATAACATATCGGTGAGACGCCGGTAGGCCTCATTGACGGTTTTCTCCTGCTCCCTGCTCAACATATTGATGTCCTCGTCTATGAGGGCCTCGAGACTCGAAATGGACTCCTCGAGTGACTGTATAAAATCCCTGTATCCGCTGTACCAGTACTCCCCGGTTCCGTCAGTCACCAGGGTCAGAAACCCGAGCTTGCTCTTCGATTTTGTCTTCCGGCAGGGTTGCAGGAGAGAGGGAATGTAGCGTACGATCTCATAGGAATCCCGCACATACTCGAAGTGCGCTCCCTTCGGCCATTTCTCAACGATGCGGTCCAGGAAACCAAGCTTCGGTATGATCTGCAGCACACGGTTCAGGTTCATGCCGCCCAGTATCTCCCCTCCCCGGTAGATGACCCTGCCCTTCATACCGCGATAATCCTGCAGGGATGACATATCCATGGATGAAAGAGTGCTCTGAATCTTCTCAAAGGGCAACACGGCGATCTTCTTCTTTTTCTTGCCGTATTCGATCTCGAATCTCTCATCGCCGATCTTGACGAAGTTGGTATAATCCCTATCCTGTAACACTTTTCTCTTCGGCTGTCCACCTTTGCGGACAAAGGTACTGTACAGATCACCGGATATCTGTCGGATCAGCTCAGGCGTGAGAGGCGATACGGACATTGCATACATCTGCGACGTACGCATGATCTCACCCGCAACAATGTACTCGGGACGCTGACGGTACATCACTGAGCCGGGATGGATCTTTATACCGTACGCGGCAAGGCTTGCGTAGTTGGATTTCCCTGTTCTCTTGCACACGAAATGAAGCAGCCCTTTCGAAACGGCACAGAGGTATCGGGTGAGGTCGCCACCCCCCGTTATTGGCATCCCCGTGTCGGACACGATCTCACTGAGCTGACACTTCACATTGAATATCTCGTTCATTCCCTTGTAATCGAGATAGAACTGGCTACAGAAGGACTCCCGGTCCTGCGCCTTCACAAAGGACCGGTATATCTTCAGGTATGACATGAAATCACCGAGCTTGTGGCGAAAGGAGTGGTGGGCTTTGCGTGCCTCCAGTTCTAAACCATGGGGCAGCAAAAAGGGAGCCCGGTCATTGAGAAAGGAAGCGGCGATAAGCACCTCTTCAAGCACGTCGGGGTACTCCATAATGGCCGCTACGATCATCCTCGACAGCCGCGGATTAATGGGGAACTTCACCATGAGCTCACCGACTGAAGTCAGGCGTCTCTCCTCATCGATGGCGTCAAACATCCTGAGAACCTCCACGGCGCCGCGTATGTTCTCCCTGCCGGGGTGGGATATGAAATCGAAACTTTCGAAATCCTGAATACCCAGCTCTGCCATACGCAGTATTACCTCGGAAAGGTCCCGCCGGTATATCTCCTCCTTGGTAAAAAGCTCACGGTCATCGTAATCCTCACGGGTATAGAGACGATAACATACTCCCGGTGCCGTACGTCCGGCGCGTCCCTTACGCTGGTTGCATGAAGCCCTGGAGATGGGGACTTCCACTAGCGAGGAGGTGAAGTTGCGGGTGTTATAGTAGTTCAGCTTAGCAAACCCGGGATCTATGACATGCCGAACACCATCAATGGTGACACTGGTTTCAGCGATATTCGTCGCTACAATCATCTTGCGTTTTCCGGGGAACTCTTCAAAAACCCGTTCCTGCTCCTCCTGTGAGAGCCTGCCGTACAGCGGCAACAGGACCATTGATTCTCTACCGTACTCATTTTGTAATCCGGTAATGCAGCTCTTAATCTGCCCCTCACCAGAGAGAAAGATGAGTACATCACCCTGTTCCTTACCCTGCTCCATCTTCCCGATAATCTCGAGGATCTTTTCCTGTACAGCAGAGTTGTCGTGCAGATATTCGGGCGGCTCGTACATGACCTTCACAGGATACATGCGTGCGTCAATGGACACCACGGGACAGCCGTCGAAGTACTCTGAGAACACCGTGGCATTTATGGTGGCTGATGAGATCACGATCTTCAGATCAGACCGTTCCCGCAGTATCCCCTTTAACAGGCCCAGGATAAAATCGATGTTGAGGCTCCGCTCATGGGCCTCATCAACCATGATAATGTCGTATTCAGAGAGATAGGGATCGCCCTTGACCTCCTGCAGCAGAATGCCGTCGGTCATGATAACGATGCGTGTTTCCTCTTTCGTCTCATCCACGAAACGCATCTTGTAGCCCACCCTGCCCGGTATCCCCTCCCCATACTGTCGGGCAATGAAGTGGGAAACCGACACCGCAGCGATCCTGCGCGGCTGTGTCACACCGATGCGTCCCTTTGCAGTAAAACCGGCATCAAAGAGTATTTTGGGAATCTGAGTGGTCTTCCCCGATCCGGTGGGACTCTCAACAACGATGACCTGGTGCTGACGCAGGGCATCGATGATAACATCTTTATGCTGATATACGGGTAGGCGTTTAATATCAATCATGGGCTTCAAACTGGTTCATCTACGTGTTTGATAAATCCATGCTCCATGAGAAGCTTTGTCTTCTCGCGGGCATCCCGGATGATTGCTTCTGAAACCCGGTACAAGTCGTCTCTGCTCATCACCTTCTTTGCGATTCCCTGCTCGATTGCCTTCATTCCGACAGCTGTCGCCTCACGCGGAAACACTTCCCAATCCTCCATGGTGGGGATGATGTATTCTTCGCTAAGGCCCCTATCCTCAGCCGTGGAGGCGATCTCTGCAGCCGCCTCGATACACATCTCGTCGGTGATCGTGGATGCACGGACATCGAGCGTTCCGCGGAATATGCCGGGGAACCCGAGAGAGTTGTTCACCTGATTGGGAAAATCGCTTCTCCCCGTAGCAACGATCCGTGCTCCGGCCTCCTTCGCCTCCCATGGCCAGATTTCGGGTACCGGATTTGAACAGGCGAACACAATGGCACCGGGAGCCATTTCAGACACCCAAGCGGGGTTCACGATGCCGGGACCCGATTTCGAGAGTGCGATGAGCACATCGGCCCCCCGCAGCTCCTCGGCAATTGGCGCTTGGCTGTTTCTGCTGTTCGTTGTCAGGCAGACCTTCCACTTCTCATAGAAGTCGGGGTTCTCCTGAATGTCCTTCCGGTTTCTGTGCAGGGCGCCTTTCGAGTCGTACATGCAGCATCGGCCCGGGTCGGCGCCTGCCTTGAAAATAAGATCTGCAACCCGAATATTTGCCGCACCGGCACCCATGAACACGATCCTGACCTTTGAAAGATCCTTTCCCACCACCTTGAGTGCATTGATCAGACCCGCCAGAGTGACCGCAGCTGTACCCTGCTGATCGTCATGCCATACAGGAATCTGACACTCCCGTCTGAGCCGTTCGAGTATGTAGAAACACTTGGGCTGCTCAATGTCCTCCAGGTTTACGCCGCCGAGTGTCGGGTGCAGAAGCTTAACCGTCTCGATGAACTGGTCGGGATCTTTTGTATCCAGACATATGGGGAAGGCATCGACGCCCCCCAAATATTTGTAGATGAGAGCTTTACCCTCCATGACAGGGACCGCAGCCTTTGGTCCGATATCCCCGAGACCCAGAACCCTGGTACCGTCGGAGATGACCGCAACTGTGTTCCACTTACTCGTGTAGTCGTACACGAGGTCCTCATTCTCCTGTATCTCCCTGCAGGGTGCAGCAACGCCGGGTGTGTACCAGACATCGAAATCGCGGAGGTCCCGCACTCTGCAGCGTGGGGTAACTTCGATCTTGCCCTGATAGAGCCGGTGCAGCCTGGGAGCAACCTCGAGCGGTTTCCTAGCACTGGCGAGAAGCCTGTCAACATCCTTTTCCATTGGATACTGTCCCTTCGTATACATCCCTAATTCTGTCCCTGGGTCTGACCACCCTTTCGAGAGGTCTCTTAACAATACCCACATCCACCTATCTTGACAAGTCAAGATCGATGGAGTAATGTTATCCTAATCTTCCCACACCATGGAGGGTTTGGAATTGGTTCACGAATATGAGGCAATTGTCGTAGGAGCGGGAGGGGCCGGTCTCTACGCAGCACTTGAGGCGAGCAGAACCGTGAAAACCGCCGTACTCTCCAAACTCTATCCCATGCGCAGCCACACCGGGGCAGCCCAGGGGGGAATCAGCGCGGCACTGGGAAACATCGAAGAAGACAGCCCGGACTGGCATGCATTCGACACGGTCAAGGGCGGTGACTATCTCACCGATCAATCATCGGCCATTCTGCTTGCTGAAGACGCCGTGCGGGCTGTGCTTGATCTTGAGAACCGCGGGCTCCCCTTTAATCGCACCCCTGAAGGCAGGATCGACCAGCGCAGATTCGGCGGTCACACCTCCAATTACGGTGAGGAAGCGGTGCGCCGCTCCTGTTACGCCGCCGATCGAACGGGACACATGATTCTGCAGACCCTCTATCAGCAATGTATCAAGAACGAGGTCTCCTTTTTCGACGAGTTCCACGTTCTCGATGTCATCATGGAGGGCCGCATCTGCGCCGCTGTCGTTGCCATTGAACTTGCCACAGGCGAGGTGCATCTGTTCAAGTCAAAAGCCGTGCTCTTTGCCACCGGCGGCTTCGGCCGCATGTTCCGCGTGACCTCCAATGCATACGCGAACACGGGTGACGGACCAGCAGTACTGGCCCGCAGAGGTGTACCCCTGCAGGACATGGAGTTCTTCCAGTTCCACCCAACGGGAATCAGGGGCATGGGCATACTCATCACCGAAGGTGTGCGCGGAGAAGGAGGGGTTTTACGGAACAGTGAAGGGAAGCGGTTCATGGAGGACTACACCCCCACCCTGCTCGATCTTGCACCACGAGACATTGTGGCCAGGTCTATCATTTCAGAGATACGCGCCGGCAGGGGCATACGGGGTGACGGGTCTGTGAACGATTATGTGCATCTCGATGCAACACATCTGGGAAAGGATGTGATTGAGGCAAAGCTTCCCGATATTGCCGAGTTCTGCCGTACCTATCAGGGAATAGATCCGGCCGAAAAACCGATTCCCGTCATGCCCACAGCCCACTACGCCATGGGCGGCATTCCCACAGACCTGGACGGGAGGGTGATCGCTGACGAAGAAGGCGGTGTCCATGAGGGACTCTACGCAGCGGGAGAGTGTGCCTGCGTCTCCGTACACGGCGCAAACCGTCTGGGAACAAACAGTCTCGTCGACCTGGTAGTGTATGGTCGAAGGGCAGGCATCAGCATGGCGGCCTATGTCAAGGGTACGTCAACCGTCCCGATCCCGAAGGACAGCGATGCCGCAGTCCGCCAGGTTATCGACAGCCTCAAGGCAGGGAAGAAGAATCTCCATAGAGAAGGTATACGTGAAGAGATGGAATCGGTGATGATGGAGAAGGTCGGCATCTACCGCAACAGAAGCGATATGCAACAGGCCATCGATAAGATCTCGGAGCTCCGCGACCGCATAAACAGGGTAGGTGTGCAGTACAGTGGAAACCGTTTTAACACCGATCTCACAGAAGTTATCGAGCTGCAAAACCTGCTTGATCTGGCCTTTATAACGGCGCACGCTGCATACAACCGGGAAGAGAGCCGGGGTGCACACTCACGGGAGGATTTTCCAGAGCGGGATGATGTAAAGTGGCTGAAACACAGCCTCATCTGGCTTGATGAAACGAGTGTACAGAAGGGATTCAGGCTTGTTGACATTACCAAATGGCAGCCAAAACCGCGTACGTACTGAGTTGTGGTGAGGCGCTGCATATCATATTGTGGAGAAAGGCGCGAAGGAGGAGATCCCCATGAAGGTACGGGTGAAGATCCAGCGTTTTGATCCCGAACAGGATAAAAAACCTTACTTCAGGGAGTATACCGTGAGCGGGAAAAAAACTGACCGCGTTCTCGACCTGCTCATGCGAATCAAGCGGCATCAGGATGGGTCCCTGGCGCTGCGTACGAGCTGCGCCCATGGTGTGTGCGGATCCGATGCAATGCGCATCAACGGCACTGAGCGCCTTGCATGCAAGACCCTCGTACAGGATGTGGTGGATGAAGACGGCGGGGGCATAACGGTAGAGCCGCTGCAAAACCTGTCCGTGCAGAAGGACCTCATGGTAGACCAGGAGGAGTTCTTCAACCGATACCGTTCGGTAAAGCCCTTTTTGATAAATGATGAGCCCCCTCCTGAGCGTGAGTGGCTGCAGAGCCAGGAAGAACGCAAACCCATCGATGATGCGACCAAGTGTATACTCTGTGCTTCCTGCTACTCAGCCTGTCCTGTACTCAGGAATAAGAATCCCGGTTTTCTCGGGCCTGCACAAATCGTTCAGGCCCAGCGGTTCAACGACGACAGCAGGGACCGCGGTTTCGAGCAGCGGCTCGAAACCCTCGACACACCGGACGGCGTCTGGTCCTGCGAAAATCACTTCCAGTGCACAAGGGTATGCCCACGCGGCATCAAGGTAACCAAGCTCATCAACCAGACAAAGCGCAGCATAGAGAAGTTCCATAAAGAGAGAGAATAGAATTATGGGGACAGAGTCATGAAGCTCTACGAGTATCAGGCGAGGAAACTCTTCACACGGTACGGCATTGAATCCGCTCCGGGCATAGTCGCCTTCAACCCCTATGAGGCTGCCGAAGCTGCACGGAAACTGGGCGGCGCCTGCGCGGTCAAGGCACAGGTTCTCGTCGGCGGGAGGGGCAAAGCGGGAGGGGTGAAGATTGCCAGCAGTCCCGAAGAGGCGCACACGCATGCAGGTAATATTCTGGGTATGACCATTAAATCTCTCCCGGTTAGGAAGGTGCTCGTCTCAAAGGCTGTGGAGATCGAGCGTGAGTACTACATCGGCATCACCATCGATAGATCTGGCAAATCGATCACCCTCATTGCCAGTGCTTCGGGCGGAGTGGACATCGAGCAGCTGGCAAGAGTTGAACCCCTTAAGGTGCACCGGCTCGCCATAAACCCTCTCAAGGGTGTATCTGATGAAGAAACGAAGGGTATGCTCCAGAAGGTCTTCAAGAAAAAGGAGCTGCTGACGCAGGCCATGGATACGGCGAAGAGCCTTTTCAAGCTCTTCATGGAGAATGACTGTTCACTCGTCGAGATAAATCCCTACGCACTGACAAAATCGGGTGAGCTCATCGCCCTCGATGCAAAAATCGTGATCGATGAGAACGGTATGTTCAAGCATGAGAACCTCGAAGGCATGCGGAACAGGGAGGAGTATGGACCCGATGAACTCGAAGCCAGGGCCTGGGGCCTCTCCTTCATCAACATGGAGGGCAACATCGGCTGTATCGTCAACGGTGCAGGGCTGGCCATGGCAACCATGGATATCATCAAACTCTTCGGCGGATCACCAGCCAATTTCCTGGACGTGGGAGGAAGCTCCAGTCCGGAGAAGGTTCTCCATGCCTTCGAGATCATCTCTCACAACAAGGGAGTGAAGGCTATTCTGATCAACATATTCGGCGGTATCACACGATGCGACGATATCGCCAAGGGTATACTGCAGGCAAAAAAAGAGATGGACCTGTCCATTCCGCTCGTTATCCGACTCATTGGAACAAACGAGAAGGAGGGAAGAGCCCTCCTCAAGGAAGCGGGAATCGAAGCACACGAAGACCTGGCGAAGGCAGTTCAGAAGGTGGTCGAGTTCATGTAGAGGTGGAGGAACCATGAGTATTCTGATCAACTCCGAGACGAAGGTTCTCGTACAGGGCATAACAGGCCACGACGGCTCTTTCCATGCAGGGTCCATGCTCGCCTACGGAACGAAGATCATCTCGGGAGTCACACCCGGACGCGGCGGGCAGGTAATTAACGGCATTCCCGTGTTCAACACAGTCAAGGAGGCCCGCGATCAGACGCAACCGGACTGCTCCATCATTTTTGTCCCCGCACGCTTTACAACGAGCGCAATCAGAGAAGCGGCAGATGCCGGAATCCCGCTCATTGTGTGTATAACCGAGGGCATTCCTGTTCTGGAAATGCTTGCCAACTACCACTATGTGAGGGAACAGGGCCTCAGGCTCATCGGCCCCAACTGTCCCGGCCTCATCACACCCGAAGAGTGCAAGGTCGGCATTATGCCGGCCCGCATTCACAAAGCCGGCTCTATCGGAGTCATCTCACGGAGCGGTACACTCACCTATGAAATTGTGTACAATTTGACCCTGCAGGGATATGGGCAGTCGACTTGTATTGGCATCGGCGGTGATCCGGTAGTGGGCACGGATTTTATGGAGCTCCTGGAGCTGTTCGAAAAGGACAATGACACCAGCGCAGTTGTCCTTGTCGGTGAGATCGGCGGTGAAGACGAAGAGCGGGCCGCCGAGTACATAGCAGACAACATGAAAAAGCCTGTGGTCGCCTTCATATCGGGGAAAACGGCACCCCCCGGTAAACGTATGGGACACGCCGGTGCCATTATTTCCGGCGATCGCGGAACCGCCGAAGCAAAGGTGAAGGCATTTCAGGCAGCGGGCGTCAAGGTTGCCGATCGCCCCGATGAAGTCCCCGGGCTCATCTCGCAGCTCCTGCACGATGAATAACATGACTTTCCCCGTGCTTGTCTGTATCAAAACATGAAACTATATTTTCTACATGTACCGTTCTTGAGAGGGATGGAGATGTGTCCGATCAAATTCTAGACCCCTCGAACATCGGCTATCTCGAGGAGCTTTACAGCCAGTGGAACTGTGATCCCTCATCCATAAGCGAGGAGTGGCAGGCATTGTTCTCCCCTCTTGAGAAGGGAGGCACACCTGTATTCGAAGCCATTCAGGCCCTGCCCCCTCCTGCTCCTGATTCAGCCCCACCTGTTATAAAGTCCGACGACATGGTCAGGAAACAGAGCAGGGTTGACAGCCTCATGTGGGCCTACAGGGATGTGGGGTATCTGTACGCAAAACTCAATCCCCTCGTGGGCTACCTGAACCCCGACCTGCACTACCTCTACAAGCAGAAGGCGGGAATATACGAGAAGCTGACCATCGGAGATTTCGGACTCGAGGAGAAGGATCTGGATACGGTCTTCTCGGCCGGCAGAGACATGAGACCAGGCCTCTTGAGGGAAATACTCCGGGCACTTGATCAGACCTACTGTTCATCGGTGGGTGTGGAATTCCTCCACATACAGGACAAGCCAATTCGACGCTGGCTCATCACTCAGATGGAGACGACGCTGAACCGTTCACAGCTTGACACGGACACGCGGCGAATCATCCTGGAGGACCTCATCAAGGCGGAGACTTTCGAACATTTCCTGCACTCCCAGTTCATCGGTCAGAAGCGTTTCTCCCTGGAGGGGGCCGAGGTTCTTGTTCCAGCACTGCACTTCCTCGTCGATGCAGCCATTTACAGGGGCGGCGAAGAGATCGTACTCGGCATGTCTCACAGGGGCCGCCTCAACGTACTCGCCCATATTCTAAACAAACCGGCAGTCGAGATTTTCTCGGAATTCGAGGCTGTCGAATCTCCTGATCAGTACGGCGGTTCAGGTGATGTCAAGTACCACCTCGGCTATCAAAGAAATCATGTGAACGAGGATGGTAAATTCGTCACCGTCACGCTCGCCCCCAACCCTAGTCACCTCGAATCCATAGACCCTGTGGTGGAGGGCCTGGCACGGGGGGCACAGAAACGGAGGAAAGACCATGGCCGTAAACGGGTCATACCGGTGCTCATTCACGGCGATGCCGCATTCTCGGGACAGGGAGTCGTTGCAGAAACCTTCAACCTCTCACAGACCCGGGGATATCGAACGGGTGGAACGATTCATATCATTGTGAACAATCAGATTGGCTTTACAACCTCAACCACTGATGCACGCTCAACCTTTTTCCCCACTGATATAGCAAAGATCGTTCCTGTTCCCATATTTCATGTCAATGGTGATGATCCGGATGCGGTCATTCACGTGATAAACCTTGCACTCAACTTCAGGCAGGAGTTCGGGCGCGATGTGGTCGTGGATATATTCTGTTACCGCCGTCACGGTCACAACGAGGGAGACGAACCCTCCTTTAGCCACCCGAGGATGTATCGAACTATACGCGATCGATCGAGTGTCACCTCTCTCTACGGGGAACAGCTCGCACAAGATTCCATGGTAACCGCAGAGGATCAGAACAGTATTCGGGAGTCCTATGTGACTATACTCATGGAAGCCCTCGGACAGGAATCCGAAGGGAAAGATCTCGAGCAGGGCGAAGGGCCTGCAAAGCGTCAACCCGGTACAAACGTCAGTGCAATCATGAAATGGCAAAAGGAACGAAACCGCTTCTCCTTCGAGCCGGTCGACACGTCAGTTTCCATAAAAACCCTGAACAGCATCGGGAAGAGCATCACCAGCATACCCGGGGACTTTCACATCCACACAAAGCTGAAACGCATCATCGAAACGAGACACAGAAGAATCAGTGAGGGGGGGCAGATCGACTTCTCCACTGCCGAAAGCCTCGCCTTTGGTTCTCTTCTGCTGGAGGGCGTTCCAATCAGGCTGAGTGGTGAGGACAGCGGACGGGGGACCTTCTCACAGCGCCACGCAGTATGGTGGGATACGGAAACCGATGAACCGAGCCCTTATGTATCGCTCAACGCGCTTGCAGATGACCAGGCCCGCTTCTCCGTATATGACAGCCCCCTCTCAGAGTACTCCATTTTGGGATTTGAATATGGATACTCACTTGCCCTACCGGACGAACTTGTCATATGGGAGGCCCAGTTCGGCGATTTCAGCAATGGGGCCCAGGTGCTGATCGACAACTACCTTGTATCCGGAGAGGCGAAGTGGAACAACACAAGCAGACTGGTACTGCTGCTCCCCCACGGCTATGAGGGAATGGGGCCCGAGCACTCGAGCGCTCATCTCGAGCGTTACCTTCTGCTCTGTGCAGAGGACAACATACAGGTGTGCAACCTCACAACGCCTGCCCAGTACTTCCATCTCCTTCGCCGCCAGATCAAACAGCATGCATCCAAACCACTCGTGCTCATGACACCAAAGAGCCTGCTTCGGCACCGGGACGCTGTTTCTTCCATGGAAGAACTCAAGAAGAGCTCCTTTCAATGCATCATAGATGATCCTGAACCGGGTATGAAGCCTTCGGATATAAAGACGCTCTGCTTCTGTTCTGGCAAACTGTACTATGAGCTTACGAGGAGAAGGTCAGAAATCGGAGCAAAAGATACGGCCATTGTCCGGTTTGAACAGCTCTATCCCTTTCCGGCCGAACAGATGATAACTATTCTGAATACCTATAGGGAGGCTTCAAGGCTCTGCTGGGCCCAGGAGGAATCCGGTAATCGTGGCGCATGGCTGTTCATCAAGGAGCAGGTAGAGCAGCATCTCGGTATCAGAGATATAGAGTATATAGGTAGAGATAAGAGTGCATCACCAGCCACGGGTTCGCACAAGCGGCATCTGCAGGAGCAGGAGGCGATACTCACCGCTCTGTTCAACAGGACGGCTGCTGCAGATCGTACTATGAAAAAACAGACGAAGGGAAACGTCGCAACAAAAAAATAGAGCGGCAGGAGATGAGCTGCTGTACAGGAGGAAAAAATATCGGCATGGGAGAGAGGATGAAAACAGAGGTATCGATACCTGAAATCGGCGAATCAGTCACAGGGGGAATCATTGCAGCGTGGCTCAAGGGTGAAGGTGACGAGGTGCGCGAGGGGGAAGATCTATTCGAACTCGAAACCGACAAGGCAACACTTGCGGTACCCTCACCGGCTTCGGGAATACTCTCAGTGATAACTCAGGAAGGGGAAGAGGTGGCCGTCGGTCAGGTAGTTGCAGTGATCGCAGAGTCAACCGCTGACACAGTACAAAAGGACGGGAAGAAGGACAGGGTAGCCTACGAGATCAACATCGAAGAGAAGATCGAGGAGCCCCGCATCAGCCCTGCCCCCTCCGTAAAGGTTTCATCTGGAAAGGCGGGTATGCCACCCCTCTCACCTGCAGTGCGGCTGCTGGTGGAACAGTATGAGTTGGACCCTGCAGAAATCAGGGGAACAGGCAAAGAAGGGCGTATTACGAAGAAGGATGTGCTGTACATTCTCGAGCAGCGTGAATCCGGAGTGTCAAAGAAACAGGACAAACCGAAGGCCTCGATGAAGCCCTCTTCGACGGAAGCCAAAACCCGGGCAGAAATGCCGTCTGAGATCCCGGTGGAAGCACCTGCTCAGGCTCCAGTGCAACCCAAACCTGCCGGAGCAGGACAGCATCGGGTGAAGATGACAAGTATCAGGAAACGGATTGCCGAAAATCTCCTGCTCGCAAAGCAGAGTGCAGCGCATGTGACGACTTTCAACGAAGTCGACATGAGCAGGGTCATGAGCCTGCGTAAGACATACCGTGATTCCTTCGAGAAGCGGCACGGGGTACGTCTCGGTTTCATGTCATTCTTCGTCAAGGCATGCTGCAATGCACTGGCAGTATATCCCGTGCTTAACGCCTATATCAATGGTGAAGACATCGTCTACAATAACAGTTTTAATATAGGGATCGCAGTCTCCACCGAAAGGGGCCTCATTGTTCCGGTGATACGTCATGCTGACCAGATGGGTTTTGCTGACATCGAAAAAACAATCCGCAATTTTGCAGCAAGGGCACGGGAGAAGAAGCTCACCGTGGACGAGCTCACGAGAGGAACATTCACCATTACCAACGGTGGCGTGTTCGGATCGATGCTGTCGACACCCATCCCGAGCCCACCCCAGTCTGCGATTCTAGGAATGCATGCCATAAAGGAGAGACCTGTGGTTGTGGATGGCGAGATCGTCGTGCAACCGGTGATGTACGTTGCGCTCACCTACGATCACCGCCTGATTGATGGAAGAGAGGCGGTGAGCTTTCTCGTTCTCCTGAAAGAGGAAATAGAGGACCCTGAACGCATGCTCATTGACATTTAGGGGTGAAGAAGGAACCGACCCATTGGACGTGAAAGCAAAAGAATACAGAGGTGAAGAGGATGGCCCAGGACAGTACATATGACCTCATCGTACTAGGTGCGGGACCCGGCGGCTATGTTGCGGCAATCCGTGCGGCGCAGCTTGGCATGAACGTTGCGATCATAGAGAGGAGCAGGAACCTGGGGGGCACCTGTCTCAATATCGGTTGCATTCCATCCAAGGCATTGCTCGAGTCGAGCGAACTGTACTACTCGTCGGTCAATCATCTGAAGGATCATGGGATACAGACCGGAAGCGTGAAGTTTGACCTGCAGAGAATCATGGATCGTAAGAGGGAGGTGGTTTCACTACTCGTCAGGGGCGTCTCCTCTCTGCTCAAAGCAAGAAGTGTGGATGTGTATACCGGTTCAGCCCGCATCCTTCCCGCTGAGAGTCAGAATATAAAAACCGTGGAGATCTCACGACGGGGTGCAAAGAAGCAGCAGATCTCAGGTGCAAAAATTCTCATTGCCACGGGAAGCATACCAGCTGAACTCCCCTTCCTCCCCTTCGATTTCAAGGACATCGTGACCTCAACTGAGGCGCTCTCATTCGAGCAGGTGCCGAAAAAGCTCATCGTCATCGGTGCCGGCGCCATCGGGCTTGAACTGGGGAGTGTGTGGGCACGGCTTGGTTCGGAGGTGACCATTATAGAGCTTCTACCCCAGATCATGCCCGGATGGGATGTACAGGTATCGCGCAGAATGAATCAGATACTGAAAAAGCAGGGCCTGAACCTAGTACTGGACACGAAGGTGCTGGGATGTGAGAAAAAGAAGGAAGGTGTGGAGGTACGGGTTAAGGGAAAGGACGGGAAGGAGGTGTTTTTCACAGCTAACAAGATCCTCATTTCCGTGGGGAGAAGGCCCTTTCATGAGGGTGTGGGTATTGCTGAAAACGGCATACAGTCGGATGGGGGAACTGGATTTATACAGGTCAACAAGCAGTATCAGACGAGCGCCGAGAATATCTTTGCAATCGGTGATGTCATTGGCGGGCCAATGCTTGCACACAAGGCTGAGGAGGAGGGGATCGTCTGTGTGGAAAGAATTGCGGGTATTCCTGCAGAGCTCAATTACAATGCCATTCCAAGCGTCATCTATACGGCACCGGAGATTGCCAGTGTTGGCAAAACCGAAGAGCAGCTCAAGGAAGCCGAACGGGAGTATAAGAGGGGCATGTTCTCATTCAAGGCCAATGGACGGGCCCTGGCATTGGGCAGTACGGAAGGCTTCGTGAAGGTACTGGCCGATAGCAGGACCGATGAGGTTTTGGGTGTGCACATCATCGGTCCCCGGGCATCGGAGCTGATCAGCGAGGCCGTGACTGTTATCGAATACGGTGGCAGCGCAGAGGACATAGCACGAACCATACACGCCCATCCCACGCTCACCGAAGTGTTGAAGGAAGCGGCCCTTGCCGTTGACGGTCGTTCGATTCACTCGCTGTAACTGGCAGGAACGGTCTAGGGATGAAATACAGAGTACGATGTATTAATTTTGATGGAAATTTAATTATTTATGTGCAAAATAGAAACTCAACAGGAGAGGCAGCACCATCTGTGTATGTGATACACCATTTAGCTGGAGGTAGTGTTGATGGGAAAACCTGACTATGCGAAGGGACTTGAGGGCGTTATTGCTGCGGAGAGCCAGATCTGCTATATCGATGGACAACAGGGCAAGCTCTACTACATGGGCTACTCGATTGAAGATCTGGTCGAGCACTGCAGCTTCGAGGAGATCGTATACCTCCTGCTCTACCGGAATCTGCCCACCGCAAGCGAGCTTGAAGGATTCACCAAGAGGATGAGATCCTGCAGGGCATTGCCCGAACCGGTCAAACAGATGATCCATGCCTTCCCGACCGGCGCCCATCCGATGGAGCTTCTCCAGTCAGTGATGGCCTATCTTTCGAGCTACGTTCAGCACAAGATACATCACTCCGCCACCTGCAACTGCAGGGACACGCTGCATCAGGTAGCACAGATGGCAACCGTTATTGCAACCTATGCCCGCTACCGTGATGGGAACGATTATATTGAGCCCGGGGACGACTTCTCCCACGGTGCCAACTTCCTCTACATGCTCCGAGGCGAGGAACCGGACCCCGATGAGGGAGAGATCATGGACAACTGCCTGATCCTCCACGCCGAGCACGGCTTCAACGCGTCCACCTTCACCTCCAGGGTTGTTGCCTCCACCCTCTCCACCTGTTACAGCTCCATCTCAGCCGCCATGGGATCCCTCTACGGTTCACTGCATGGTGGGGCAAACGAACGGGTTCTCAAGATGGTCGATGCCATTGGGGACAAGAGCAAGGTGGAAAAGTGGGTCGACAACGCGCTGAGTAAGAAGCAGAAGGTCATGGGCATGGGTCATCGCGTCTACAAGGCAAAGGACCCGCGTGCAAAAGTCATCGAGAAATACCTCAAAGACCTCTCAGACAAGAAGAACAACTGGCGTGACTACGAGATATTGAAAGAGATCGAGCAGGTTTTCGGGGATCGTATGAAGGACAAAGGCAAACCCATCTATCCCAATGTGGATTTCTTCTCCGGTGCCCTCTACAGGCTGCTCGGTATTCCAACCGTCCTGTTTACGCCCATATTTGCCGTGGCCCGTGTGGCAGGCTGGCTTGCCCATGTTCTCGAGCAGCGGGAGGACAACCGCATCTATCGCCCGAAAAGCCTCTACGTGGGCAAGAAGGACATTCCCTTCGTCCCCATCGAGAAGCGGTAATTGATACAGGGATTGTTACCCTACACTACCCATCAGTTTAGATTGAGCGTGAGAAAGGAGTTGACATGAACACACAGTTGCCCGATTCCGAATTTCAAAATCGAATAGAGAGGATTCAGGAAAAGCTTAACGAAAATGACTACGATGCCTATCTCGTGCATTGCAACGAGGCGGATCAGGCGAACGTACGGTACCTCAGCGACCACTGGCCGATCTTCGAGACTGCAGGAGTTATTGTACCAAAAGAGGGAGATCCCATTCTTCTCATCGGTCCCGAAGCTGAACCCTTCGCCCAGGACCGCAGCCGAATTAAAAAGATACGAACCATGGTGGAGTACCGGGAGTCTGCCGAGCCTGATTACCCTGATATCCCGGTCTCATCCTTCAAAGACATATTTGATGAGGTGTCGGGAGGCAGAGGTATCAAACGACTCGCTCTCGGTGACTACACCATACTTCCCATGCCCGTGTGGGACGGGATCAATGCTGCATTGACCAAGGGCGCTGAGATCATCCGTGCCGAGTGGATTATCTCCGACATGCGGATCGTTAAATCGAAGAATGAAATTGCCATGATTCAGGAGGCCCACCGCATCAGCGAGCTCGCGCTCGAAGACATTTTGAAAACCATGAAGCCCGGCATGACCGAGAAACAGGCCATGGGCATTGTGATGGAGGCCCACTACCGCCACGGCGCTGAATGCGAGGGGTTTCCCAACTACGTCTTCGGGGGCAGGAAGACGCGCAATGCCATTGCCCGTGCAACCTACGACACCATCAAGGAGGGGGAGATTATTCAGCTCTGTATCGGCGCACGATACGGCGGCTACTCCTCTTCGGTGGGAAGGCCCGTTATCTTCGGGAAAATGGACTCTGAAATGCGCAAGCACGTACAGTTCGGACTCGACGTGCACCTCAAGACCTACGAGTGGATAGGGGAAGGCGTGGTTGCAAAGGACGTGGCGAACCGTTATTTCGAATACTTCAAGGAAAATGGATACGCCGAGTATTTCCTGTACGGACCCTGTCACGGCACCGGCATCATAGAGGTGGAGAAACCCTGGATGGAGACCAGCTCTGAACATGAGCTGCAGGAAAACATGACCTTTATGGCCGACACCTTCTTCACCACCGATGCCTACGGCTTTCGCTGGGAGGATGGGTTCCGCGTCACCAAAGACGGGTGTGAGCCCTTCTCCGATGCACGAAGCGAAATCATCGAGCTTTGATTAAATTTCCTGTTCGGTTCGCGTGATGATCGAGTCCTGCACATCCCGGTGAATCTCATTGAAAAAGGCGCTGTACCCGGCAACACGAACCACCAGGCCCCGGTGCTTCTCCGGTTCCTTTTGCGCCTGCCGCAGGGTGTCGGCTGTCACAATGTTGAACTGCACATGACAGCCGCCGAGCTGAACATAGCAGTGGATCAGCTCGGAGAACTTCTGCAGCCCCTCGGGTGATGCGATCACTTTCGGATTGATCTTCTGATTGAAAATGACGCCGTTGGGTATACGTCGATGATCGAGTGTGCAGACCGACTTGAATACCGCCGTGGGCCCTTTGAGGTCCGTACCGTTGGAGGGTGAGATGCCGTCGGCAAGGGGCTGACCGGCCTTTCTCCCGTCCGGTGTGGCGCCTGTTGCCATGCCCAGGGCCACGTATGATGCCACGGGGATAAAGGACCCCACAAAGGGTCCCCCCCTGTATGTTTCATAGCCCTGCATGGCATCAAGAAAGACATCGGCCACCTTCTTGGCCAGGAGGTCTACTTCGGGGATATCGTTGCCGTATTTCGGCACCTTGTTTATGAGAAGCTGCCGCAGGTCTTCACTGTCCTTGAAATCAGTATCCAGTGCATCAATGAGCTCATCCATTGAGACCGCTTTGTCCTCGTACACCATCTTCTTCACAGCATAGAGCGCGTTTCCCGCGTTGGCAATGCCGACACCGTAGGGGGCCGTGTAGTTGTACCGCGCCCCGCCCTCAGTGACATCTCTCCCCTTTTCGATGCAGTCCCCAACCATGATCGAGGTAAAGGGGGTCGGCATGAACTCTGCGTGGGCACGGTCGATGAGGTTGTCCCAGGTAACCTGATGCTCCATGGTGTATTCCATCTGTGCCTTGAAGGCCTCCAGCACCTGATTGAAGCTGTCAAACTGACGAGGGTCTCCCGTTTTGGGGCCGACCTGCTCACCCGAGACCCTGCACTTCCCGTTGTTCAATGCAAGCTCAACGATCTTTGCCAGGTTGAGGTATCCCCCGTTGAGCCTTCCCCACACATTGGGAGGTGCAGTCTCGACACAGCCGATGGGCACATAGTCCCTCGCCTCGGGCAGGGTGATACCGATCCCCGTCAGGGCCAGCACGACCACCTCATCGTTGGTTATCTGCGGCATGCCGTTTCCCAGGCGGATGGCTTCGCACACTTTGAGGAGAAACTCCTTCGGTGTACGAAGATGGAGTCTGGCCGTAAAATTGGGCTGCATGAGGAGCATGTGAGAGTGGGCCTCGAGGCAGCGGTAGCTCAGATCTGTGGTGGCATCGATCCCATCCGGACCCACACCTCCCACGCAGAGGTTCTGCCCCATGGGGTAGCCGGCATGAAAGGCCGCATCAGCAGCCCGGTAGATCTTTATCGGTTCTGTGAGCTTTACCCACATGGACTCAAGAAGCTCCTGCGCCTTCTCTCTCGTCAGGAGACCCTTTTCAATATCCGCCACGTAGTAGGGGTACATGTACTGATCGAACCTTCCAGGTGAAATCGACACCCCGTTGTCGTAGATCTGCGGCAGGAGCTGGAGAAACCAGAAGGACTGCAGGGCCTCGTGAAAGGTGCGGGCCGGATGCTCGGGAACCCGCTTACAGATTTCAGAAATTCCTAAAAGCTCCTGTTTCCTCACTGCATCTTTCTCATCCTTGGCCATATCCCATGCCTTCATGCCGTAGCGGTTGGCAAAGGCAATTGCAGACTCGCACATACTCATGCATGACTTGTAGAAGAGCATCTTCCGGTAATCCTCGGGCCGCCACAGCTCGAGTTTGAGGAGCCTGGTTTCGATATCAGCGATGATGCCCCTGAGGCCCCCTCCCAACACCTTTCGGTAATCGAGCGCCACATGCCCCAGCCCGTTGTCTTCATGCCCGCTTATGTTGAACACATTTGCTACGAACCGCTGAAGCCTGATCTCCTCGGTCACGTAGGAGTGCACCCTGTCGGAAAGGGTCCTCCCCTTCCAAAAGGGATAGATATCATCCAGAAACTCACGTTTCACTTCCCCTGGAACGATGAACCGGTCCTGCGGCCGGGTCTCGAAGAGGTCGATCTCATCCCTGATCCACTCGACGGCGAACTCCGGATAGAGTGGTGCGCTTCGCTGTCTGGATGCCTGATGCCCCACGATGAGCTCATCATCCAGAATGTACACACTCATGTTGCGCATAATACTGTCAAAGGCCTTTGTACGGCGTATCAGAATATGCTCATGCTCGGTTTCACGGTAGGACTGCGTTACGAACCGGGCCCGCTCGATGCACAGGTAGGGAGAGGCGGATATAACACGAGAGCTCAGTTGCTGCCCCCGCTCATACTCGGCTGTTCCCTCTTTCAGGACATGATCGGATTGTACGCTGAACTTTCCAGTATCGAAATGGGCAGGAGCTGCCGTATCAGCCATGGAATTCTCCTTGTCGCAGCATGCTCTTGATACATTATACCATAAAGAAAAAGGAGTGACATCTCTTCGATGAGCGTCACTCCTCGTGTTCTACAATATATCCGAAAGAAATCTATTGCTACTGCTTCACCGCACCGAGGGCCAGTCCCCGGATGATGTACTTGTTTGCAAATATGGTGACGATGAGCGGCGGTATCATGATCACGAGTGAGTTGGCCGCGATGTCCCAGTAGAGGGGCCCCCGCAAAGTGGTGAGGCCTGCCATGCCGACCGGCAGCGTTTTTGCGGTCTTGAAGGTAAGTGTCAGTGCAATCAGAAACTCATTCCAGCAGAAAATAAAGGAGAAGAGAAAGGCAACGGCAATGCCGGGCACGGCCATTGGTATAATGATTCGGAACAACGCCCTCCATCGAGTTGCCCCGTCTACCATGGCCGCCTCCTCGAGCTCCTTCGGCACATCGGAGAAGAACTCCTTCACGATCCAGGTAACGATGGGCATGTTCATGATGGCGTACACGATGATGAGGCTTGGCAGCCTGTCGACGAGCCTCACCCACGTGAAGAGCAGGAAAAAGGGCATGGCCAGGGCTACTGGCGGAAACATCCTCTGGGAGAGTATGAAAAAGGATATATCGTCGTTCTTCCATTTCGTGTATTCGAAACGCGTGAGCGCATAGCCAGCCATAACACCTAATATCACCGTGAGTATGGAGCTCGAGAACGCCACGATAATGCTGTTCTTCATGTACCGCATATGCTCGCCGAGTACAGGCATCTGAATGAACTCAGCCTCGCCGGGCAACGGTTTCCCCACCAGATGGACCCACGCTTTACGGGTGGGTTTGAAATCTATAAATGGAAAGTAGGTGGGCTTCTTTCCGTACACCGCCGGTGAGTCCTTGAAGGACATGGTAACCGCCCAGTAGATGGGAAAGGTCGCAAAGACAAACCAGAATATGAGAATGAGATAGATGACTATCTTATTCGAAAGCTTCGGGACTTTGAAATAGGTACTTGACATTATCGTAACGCTCCAATTCTCTTGAGTGATCGAATGAAGAAGGTGAACATGGCGATGATCACGATGAGCTGTACCCACGACATCGCCGTTCCGAATCCCAGGTCAAAGGCGCGGAATCCCCGCAAATATATGTAGAAGTTGAGAAGCTCCGTCGCGGTTCCCGGTCCACCTCCGGTGAGTATGTATACGGTGTCGAATACCTTAAACGCATCGATTGTCCTGAGGAGAACGATGGTGACGATGACCGGCATGGCAACAGGCAGGGTGATCTTCTGAAATATCCTGAAGGACGACCCACCGTCAACTACCGCTGCCTCGAAGAGCTCTCCAGGAAGGGCCTCGAAGGCGGCCAGGATGGTGAGTATCATGAAGGGCGTCCATTGCCACACGTCAACGATTACAAGAGAAAGTAAGGCGGACACCTGCCCTGAAAGCCACTCCACAGGCTGAAGGTGCAGTATCGATAACCAGTGGTTTATGGGTCCCCTGTTGAAATCGAACAGCATCTTCCAGATATAGGAGACAGCCACCGGTGAGAGGAGCATGGGAAGCATGTAGGAGACTCTGAAGAAAGTCCTTCCCTTAACATCTCTCTGCAACACAAGGGCGATGAGCGTCCCTATGGTAAGTTCCAGGAAGATCAGAATCGATACGTAGGCAAAACTCAGCCAGAGGGCGTGCCAGAACCGCGCGTCCTGTCCGATGGCCTTGAAATTCGCGAAGCCGACAAACTGAAGACCTCCGGATCCGGGCTGCCATCTGGCCAGCATCATGTAGAGCGAGAAGGTAAGTGGAAAGATGGCCACGATCAGGATAAAAGCCACCACCGGTACGATGAGTGCATACTTCATGTTTCTGTCAGATTTTCCAATCATGTACAAATCCTTACGGCTTCATTATTTCAGAACCGGCATACCGGTCCATCCCAAGAATATAGTTTAATGAATATATAGCTGTTTTCAAGTGAAACCGCCTTCCCCTCCAGGGAGGGGAGGCGGTTTACATACACTTGCACGATCGACCATACAAATCAGCGATAGTTCAAATGCCACTGATAGAATTCGATCTGCTTGTCCCGATCGAGTCTCTCGGTGAGGGCGTCCCACTCCTTGGCAACCTGATCGAGAGCTTCCTGTGGGCTCTTCTCACCTGAGAGAATACTGATGAGATAGGGCTCATAGATGCCCTCGAAGTAATCGCTTACACCGGGGATGCGTACATCGATGACCGAGTTGGGATGATCGGTCACATCCAGGGTGTTCTGGATGTACTCCTTGGCATCCTGCCTGTCCCAGCCGTTTGCAATCCAGGAATCCAGGTTCTTGGAATGCGATAGTCTCCAGGGCTGGAAACCGCTGTCAGGTGTTGCTACGTCGATGGAGCTGATCTTCTCGCTCAGCATGAAATCGATGAAGTCCCACGCGAGGTCCGGATACTTGGTGGTCGAGGTGATGTACCAGGACCATCCGTTAAAGCAGTGTACCGGCGCCTTGTTGGTCTTGTCAGCCTTCACCCACTTGTCCTCACGCCAGTCCCAGTACTCCTTGGCACCGGGCGGAAGGGCGTAGCCGACCTTGCCCTGCACCACAGACACATCGGAGTAGGTGTGCGGTCCGATGTCTCCCCAGTCGATGGCCATTGCAGCATGACCGAGCACGATCTCGTTGATCACGTCGGCACGCACCCAGTCGAGGCCGGGAGCGCCGCCCCTGTCTACCATCTCTTTGAAGAGCGTCAGGCCCCGTACCCATCCCGGGTTGTTGACCAGCGGGTCCATGTTTTCAGGGTTGAAGGCAAAGATACCGGGTGTGCTGATCTTGTCATGGGGTATCACGACATAGGGCGATGTCCATGAGAAGGAATACCAGTAGGACTGATTGCCGCGCTTCACACTGGTAATGAAGCCGTACTCATCCTCGCCGTCGTTGTCCCAGTCCCAGTTGTTGAAAAATTCGGCAACATCGACCATCTCTTCCAGGGTGTCGGGCGGTACGTTGTACGAGTAGCCGTACTTCTTCTTGAACCGTGCCTGATACTCCTTGTTGCCCAAAATGTCCTTGCGGTAGAAGAGATACATGTTGTCGTTGTCGCAGATGAGACCGTAGGTTTTGTCGTGAAAGGTGTTCTTCTTCACGATACCTTCGGGAACATCGCTCGGATACCAGTCCGTGTCGGCCAGATAATCATCCAAAGGGATGACATAGTCGAATCCGACGAAATCAGCCATCCAGATATTCGCAGCGAGCAGCATGTCGAAGGCATCGCTCTTGGTCATGGCCGCCTGCTTGGCCTTTGGGAAGATGTCGCCAAAATTAACCTCGATGGCCTCCACGCTGTATTTCCCATCGTGCATCGCTGACCACTCCGGATTGTGGACCTTGATGGGTCCGCTGATGAATGGCCCGGTCATGGTCAGGACGGACAATGTTACCGGTCCTTTTGGCTCTTTACCGCCACCCTCACCCTCTTTTCCTGCGATCAGAAAGAGGAGGGATAGAATCGTTGCGAAAATTACTGCAATAATGAGAATCTTCTTCTTCATGTACTACCTCCTTCACGAGATTGTAAACCATTACAACACAACTACGCATTACACCACAGATTGAGGTTACTGTCAATTAAAAACCGACGGATTCTTAATATTTTTTAAATAAATCCGACTTCTTCCTCGATGTACTGGCAGATGGCCTCACATTATGGAGCAGCATTTTAGGGCTTGCCTGTCCGGCGAAACCGTCATGCCTTAGAGTGACATCCTTACACCATCTACACCGAGCTCGGCCCACTCCCGTATCTCCGTTTCCTCCCAGAGTGTGCCCTTGCGTATGAGCACGAACTTTACCGTTTCACACAGAGGAATAGGCGGCCAGTGCCAGGTCCCCTTGTGTAGGGCGACGCCCAGGCTGCCGTTGAGATAAAATGCCTTCAGCCGGGATATATCGGGCACATCCTTTTTATTATCAGCAGGTGCCATCAGGAAAATACACTCACCCTCAACCGGAATAAAGTTCTCACCCGTTTCCAGGTGTCGTTCTAGGTACTTTATAGTACGGCTGTTCTTATTACACACCAAAAGTCCCCCATCAACCTTTTCGTTTTCCGGTCCCAGGTCAGCATCCTTTGACCAGAACTGTAGAATTTCCAGTGTTTCATAGGGCTCGCCGTGCTCCCTTCCCATGATCTGGCCGTAGGGTGCAAACTCCTCTGCCGAAACCTCTTCAAGTGGGACGATCTTGACCTCATGAATCTTCATTGCACTGTACTCCTTTCAATCTATTTTATTTATGAACGGATCAGTTCTTCCTCCGATTCCAGTGATCTATGGCATCGATCATTGCCTTCACATTCTCGAACGGAGCCTCCGGTGGTGTAAAACAGGATGGTGCCAGTAAATCCACCCCTGTTTCGATCATATCCAGGGAGAGCCCGAACACATCCTCCCGGGTGCCGTTCAGCAGATGGGTTACTGTGGGGACGCTTCCGATGAGCTTCATTCTGTCCCCGAGCGCCCCTTGCACCGATTCAACACGCACGGCAGGATAATCGAAGGAAAAAGCCGCAAAACCGGATTTGGATATAGGACCAAGTACACGGTTGATGTCACCGCAGATATGGAGTATGAGCGGTGTATCGATGCTCATGGTGAACTGTCTGTACACGGGCAGTATGAATTCGGTGAACTGCTGCTCTGTCAACCCCATCACATTGGGGTCGAGCATGATAACTGTTTCGGCTCCTGAATCAAGCTGATAACGGGCATATGCAGTGGAGAGCCCACACAGCCTGTCAAGTATGAGCTTTGCCCTTTCAGGATTTTTTATCAGATACTTGTACATCCGGTTGACACCAACAACGAGACCGGCAAGTGTAAAGGGTCCCTCTATAAAGGATATCAGCGGTATGGTCCCGCTGTACCGATCACGAAGCCGCGACAGCGCTTCGAGCACCACTGGGAACCGGCCGCGACTGAAGACCTCGTCCCCGAACTCAAGGATTCTCTTATACTCCCTGTCCTGCTCCATCACCTGCGGTGTCGCCGCTATCCCCTCCTTCCACACAAGCTCACAGCCGAGGGCCTCAGCCTCGACAGTCATGTCAAAGGGTACGTTTACCGCGTTGAAACCGAGCAGTTCATGGCATGCCGAAGCGAGATCGGCCATGAGCCTCCCGTCACGATGGGCTTCAGGCCAGTATATGCCGCTCTTTTTCATTATTGCCGTGATGGGAGTGTTCACGGGGATGATGTTCGGGAAATGCTCCGATTCCTCTTCATGGAGAATCTGCCGAAAGAGCCGTTCTGGTGTACGGCTCATGCTACCACCCCCCTTTCAGCATTCCACTGCGTGATGGCATCGGCCACGGCCCGGACATTCTCGAGGGATGTGTACTGGGGAAGCCCGCATGAGGGTGACAGCATGTCGGTTCCCCTGCTGATCATGTCGAAAGAAACCTGTA
Source organism: uncultured bacterium (assembly GCA_965603595.1). Taxonomy (GTDB): domain Bacteria; phylum Spirochaetota; class B62-G9; order B62-G9; family DRHN01; genus JAGLSF01. The sequence goes on along the minus strand of CBFDDP010000009.1, from coordinate 12,960 downwards.
TCACCTCCTCCCTGGACCCTTCGAGTAGATGGGTCACTGTGGGAACGGAACCGATCAGAGTGAGGCGGTTTCCGACCGCCTCCCGCAACTGCTCTATCTCAACGCCGGGACAGTCGAAGGAAAATCCATGGAAGCCTGTTTCCGGCAGATGGGGTGCAATCTTTGCGGTCCGGCCGCAGATGTGCACCATTTTCTTTCCCTGAAGAGCATCGGTAATCTTTCGGTACACAGGAACAAGCAGGTTACCGAACTGCTCGCCGGTCAATCCCTCGGCAGCCGGGTCTGACATGAGAATAACATCGCCTCCACACTGGAGCATGCGTTTACCGTAGAGTATGTTGAGGTCGGACACCATGTCAAGAAGGTGGGCTGCTCTTCCCTCATCCCGGATTACGTGCTTGTACATGTCATTCACACCGATGATGTAGCTTGCGATGGTGAAGGGTCCCTGAAACATGGAAACAATCGGGATGGTGCCATCATACTTCCGCTCGATTGTTTGCCGTACCAGTCTTGTTGCCTCGAATACCGCGGGGAAACTCCCCCTGTCCAGTACATCTGCCGGCAGGCTCACCTCGTATGCATCGGCAAAGGCTTTCTCCTTGAACTGGGGATAGCCAGCTTTATCGTCATCCCGGTTTACCACCTCGCAGCCAAGCGCTTCCATCTCCACGGTCGATGCCCAGGGGAGCATGACACTGTTCCAGCCGCCGAGCTCGTGAGCCGCATGGGCGAGCCTTGCCATGGGTTCTGCTTCATAGTTGGCTGCAGGAAAAAAGGCACCGGTTTGTTTCATCATGTCCACAATCGGCGTAAAGACCGGGATTGGGCGGGGAAAGTATCCGATATTCTCACCGCTGAGCGTTCGAATGAGTTCCTCTTTTGGTGACAGAAGCTTCATGGCATCTCGCCCCCTCGTGATAGATGAGTACAGCGATCAACATGAAAATGGATCACCCTTGATCCTCCTCAATATTACTCCTGATTTCTCTTGCCACCTTTACCGCCTCGGTAGCATTCTCTGCGTATCCCCGGGCTCCGAACTTCGCTGCAGTCTCCTCGGTGACCGATGCACCTCCCACCATGAAGAGCATACCTGGAAATTCACTCCTGACCTGATCGAGGACCTGCTTCATACTCAGCAATGTGGTCGTCATCATAGTCGAGAGGGCAACCATGTCACCCCCCCTTTCCCTGCACTCGGTGAGAAACCGTGCGGGCGCCACGTCTTCCCCGAGGTCAATAACCTCGAAACCCCCTACCCCGAGCATGAGCTTCACGATATTCTTGCCGATCGAATGTATATCACCCTCAACGGTGCCAATGAGGACACAACAACCCAATGTCTGGGCTCCGCTCTGTACATGTGGTTTGAGATAGTCCATTCCCCGATTGAGCGTATCCGCGCTGAGGAGCACCTCTGGAATACCATACTCCTGACTGTCATAGAGCTCCCCTACTTTCTGCATGCCCCGTGCCAGCCCCCCGAGAATCGCATCGTTGGGATCTATCCCCGCATCCAGTGCCTCGGCACAGAGAGCTTCCACATGCTCTTCATCGAAATGAACAACTGCCTCCGCCATTCGTTCGAGTATTTCTTCCTGAGTATCCCTGGACATCACGCGCTCCCCGAAAGATATTGTTTTCATTATACCGATACAGTCTTTCTTGTCAATGCAGGGCAGATATGTATGAAAAGACAGATCAATTTCATTGCCGGAACTGTCCTTTACATGGTGCCCGGCACAGACATAGGTACCACCTCATCGAAGAAGCATCCGTCAAATTCTTTTGACAGAGGGTTTTTCTTAACGTATATATATGATACTTTCACTATGTTCATGCACGAAACGGATAAGCTTCACGTGGCTGCTGAAACAGGAAAAACCTTTACAGACCCTCGCCTCACGAGTAAAAAATCAGATACACAGAGGAATGAGCCCGCAGGGTATGTTGCAAGTATAAAACGGTACATGATACACGACGGCCCCGGCATACGTACCGTGGTCTTCATGAAGGGATGTCCGCTTCGCTGTCTCTGGTGCAGCAGCCCCCAGACATGGCGTAAAGAGCCGACTGTTATCTTTGTAAAATCCCGCTGCATCGGATGCGGGCTTTGCATCGAGGAGTGCCCCGAAGGTGTAATACACGAGTCTGAAGAGCTGAAGGCTATCGACCACAGCGCATGCACCCTCTGCGGACAATGTACCCAGATGTGCCCCACTGAAGCCATGAAATTCGACGGTTCCCTCATGACCCCGTCAGAAGTCATGGAAACCATTGAGAAGGACAGAGCGTTCTACGATAAATCCGGCGGTGGTGTGACCTTCTCGGGAGGGGAGCCGGCTTATCAATGGGAGTTTCTCCGCGAAATGCTGAATACCTGCAAAGTTGCAGGTATTCGCACGGCTCTGGAAACAACGGGCCATGTTGAGTGGCACATATTTGAACAACTGCTCCCTTTCATCGACCTGCTGCTCTACGATGTGAAGCATACCGACCCACAGGCGCATGCAAAACTCACCGGTCAGGGTAACGAGCTGATTCTCAACAATCTGAGAAAAATTGCATCTATGAACAAGCCCCTGATAGAAGTTCATTTTCCGGTTATCCCCGGCTGCAATGACTCTCAGAGTAATATCGATGCCCTTCTGCATATCATGAAATCTCTCGGCCTTCGAAAAATAGACCTGTTTCCCTTTCATCTGCTCGGCTCCCATGAGTACGAGGAGCTGGGCATTGAGTATCCAATGAAGAACAGGGCAGTTCCGTCTGATGAAGACATAAAACGCACCAGGGAGTACATAACATCGCGTGGATTTGAGCTCGTCACCTGAACCAGGGCCTCTCCGGCCAAACAGAGGAGGTTTGCATGGCAACTGTTCAGAAAACAGACGTGAAAGTGAATCTCATTGATAGAAAATCACCGCGTATAGAACGGCTGAAGAGCCGGTTTTACTCGGACAAGTTCTACGTGGACAGCCAGAGGACGCTTCTCGTCACCGAATCCTACAGGGAAACTGAGGGGCACCCCATTGAGATACGCAGGGCAAAGGCCCTTGAAAAGATACTGCACAACATCGATGTCAAAATACTGCCCGACGAGCTCATCGTGGGCTGTCAGAACGGGAGCTCACCGCGCAGCGCCAATGTCTTTCCGGAGATGGCAACCTACTGGATCGAAAGAGAGCTCGACGACTTCGAGACGAGACCGCAGGACAAATTTATCGTGACGGAGCGCACAAAGGAGGAGCTTCGATCTATCTTCCCTTTCTGGAAGGGAAAGACACTTCACGATCACATGCTCACCCACATGCCCGCGGAAACCCGTGAACAACTGCTCATGGACCACCCTTCGGTGTTCGGCTGGTGCGCCTATCAGAACGGCGTGGGCCACATTGTACAGGACCATGAAGGGGTTATAAAAAAGGGCTACCGGCAGATCCGCGAGGATACCGAGCAGACACTCACGGGACTCGACCTCACCCAGCCGGAAAGTATTAAACAAGAGGCATTTCTCCGGGCCGTACTCATCGTCTGCGATGCGGTCATTCAATTCGGGCACCGCTACGCCGATGAAGCGCAGAGACTCGCCTCAGAGGAGAAGGATGAGAAACGAAAGGCCGAACTGGAACAGATTGCTCGAAACTGCAGCCGTGTTCCAGAATACCCTGCGCAGACCTTTCACGAGGCCGTGCAGTTTCTCTGGTTCATCGAGCTCATCACACAGATCGAGACAAACGGCGTTTCCATCTCTCCGGGCCGCTTCGATCAGTACATGTATCCCTACTATAAAAAAGATTTTGAAGAGGGACGCCTCGACAAGGATGAGGCCCTCGACATCATCGAATGCCTTTGGATCAAGCTCAGTGAGATGGTCATTCTGTACGACAAGATCATGGCAAGCTTCATTGCCAACTTCTCCATGGGAGAGCATCTGATCCTGGGGGGGCAGAACGCAGACGGCAGCGACGCGACCAATGTACTCTCCTATCTCTGCCTGCAGGCCCAGATGGACGTGGGGCTCATGCAGCCCAACCTCTCGGTACGCTGGCACAAAAACTGCGACGACCGGTTTCTGGTCGAGGCGCTTCGCGTGGTGCGAGAAAAAAACGCCATACCCCAGTTCCTCAATGATGAGCTCTTCATTCCCTCCATGGTCGACCGGGGTGTGCCCCTGGAGGAGGCACGATGCTACTCGGCCGACGGCTGCGACGAGATGTGCATCGCCGGGCGTACAGGGGGTCAGATGTTCATATACATCAGCCATGCCAAGGTCTTTGAGCTTGCACTCAATGACGGGAAGTGCAGGCTCTGCGGCAGGCAGATGGGACCGAAAACGGGTGATCCCCGCAGCTTCACCTCAATAGACGATGTGCTGCAGGCCTTTAAAACACAACTCGAGTTTGCAACCTGGCACGGCTCCATTGCGCTCAACACCGAGGTCATGGTGCATGCAAAGGTGATGCCCGTACCCTTCCTCTCCTCCACCCTGCAGGGCTGCGTCGAGCGGGGAACGGACATGACAGCCGGAGGTACCGATTATTACTGGACCTCCCTCATTGCCATTGCGGGCATGAGCAATGTGGGGGATTCACTGGCGGCAATCAAGAAGCTCGTGTTCGAAGAGAAGAGGGTCTCCATGGATGAGCTCTTAAATGCCCTGGATGCCAATTTCGAGGGCCATGAACGGCTTAGGCAGATGCTCATAAACAAGACCCCGAAATTCGGGAACGATATCGACTATGTGGATGAGCTCACCGTCAATTCCGTGGATATGGCCTACGAGGAGTCGCAGAAGTATAAAGACCCTCGGGGAGGGGGACTCAAGAGCTCCATCTGGCCCGCCTACCTCACTGTCACGGCGCACGTGCAGTTCGGCGAGTCCGTAGGCGCACTGCCCGACGGCCGGTTCGCGCGCACTCCGCTCAACGACGGCATATCCCCGAGTCAGGGAAGAGACCTGAGCGGCCCGACCGCTGCCATGAACTCGGTGGCAAAGCTTCATCAGTGGCAGTCGACAGGAGGCATGATATTCAATATGAAGTTCAGCCCCACCGCTCTCTCCAGCGATGAGCATTTGCAGCGGCTGGCGGACCTTGTCAAGACCTACTTCGAGAAGGGAGGCGGGCAGGTTCAATTCAACGTCACCTCATCAAAAACCCTGAAGAAGGCACAGAAGGAACCGGAGCAGCATAAGAACCTTATGGTCAGGGTTGTCGGTTACGCTGCTCTCTTCGTTGAATTGAACACCGTGGTGCAGGACGACCTGATCAAGAGAACTCAGTATATGGACTGCGGCTCATAACAGCATAGGTAAAAAACTCCTGGGAAAATTCTCTATTCCAGTTTAGACTTACGGGAAACATTATGTATTACATGAACAGGGAGGGCTGGTAGTCACCATGGCTAAAAAAATCAAGGTACTCTTTGCCGGTGAGGCGATCTACATGCTCACCACCATTTTCAAGGGATGGGACTCTTTTCAGATGGGTAAATACTGGGAGCACGGGAAGTTCTTTATCAAAGCACTCGAGGACAATGGTATCGATTATGACTATATCCCCACGAACAAGGTGGCCGAGGAGTTCCCCTGGTCAGTCGAGGAGCTGAAAGCCTACGATGTGGTGGTGTTGAGCGACGTAAGTAGCGACACCTTTCTCATCTCGGAAAGATGCATGGCGGGTGAGCGCACACCCAACCGGTTGAAAAACATCGAGCAGTACGTCAGGGAAGGCGGCGGATTTCTCATGTGGGGCGGGTATCTCTCATTTACCGGCCTCTTCGGCAAGGGCTTTTTCAAGCGCACGCCCATCGAGAAACTCCTGCCGGTCAATCTCATGGAGACCGATGACCGGGTGGAGGTCCCCGAAGGATTTCTGCCTGCAATTCGAGTGAAGGACCACCCCATCCTGCAGGGAATTCCCGATCAGTGGGAGGGTTGGTTCCTCTCCTACAACCGCCTCATCCCCAAGGAGGGGGCCACGGTCATCGCCACCATAGAGGAGCACGATGACGATCCCTTTCTGACCGCATGGCAATACGGCAAGGGCAGGTCTCTCGCCTCGGCAGTGGACTGCGCACATCATGGCGCAGCGCCAGCATTTCTCAACTGGGAGTACACGAGCAGACTCTATGGCAATATGGTGCGCTGGTGCGCAAAAGATCTCTGAGTAACTGACCCTCGTGTACAGAGATAAGCCATGAAGGGTACTCGATACATACTCACCATTGATATAGGCACGGGAAGCGGGCGTGCAATTGTTTTTGATGAGCATGGAAATCAGTGCGGTACAGGTCAGTGCGAATGGCTGCCGGAATCCCTCCCCCAATATCCAGGTTCACAGGTCTTTGATACCAACGCATCGTGGCATCATCTCCTCGGCTGCATAGCTGAGGCGTTACAGAAAGCACAGGTATCGCCTTCCCGGATAACCGGCGTCACCGCAACGAGCATGCGAGAAGGCATTGTGCTGTATGACGAGCAGAAGAGTGAGATCTGGGCATGCCCAAACGTGGATGCCCGTGCTGCGCGGGAAGTCGAGGACATGATCGCAGCCGGCCTCGGTGAACCGATATATAAAACAGGTGGTGACTGGCTCAGTATCATCACACCGCCCCGCTTGTGGTGGATCAGACGAAACCTCCCGGGAACCTATGAACGTATCGCCTATATGCACATGCTCAGCGACTGGGTGCTCTTCCGATTGTGCGGCGAGATAGTAACCGATGCAACATGCGGTTCAAGCTCAGGTATCTTTGACCTGAGGAAACGTTCATGGTCGAAGGAACTGATAGAACTTGCAGGTCTGCCGGAAAATATCTATCCACCTGTCTATGAGCCGGGTACGGTCATCGGAAAGATAACGAAAAATGCTTCCCGTGAGACCGGGCTTCCCGAAGGAGTTCCCGTCATTACTGCAGGTGGGGATACGCAGCTGGCACTGCTTGGGTCCGGCGCGGTTATGGCCGGTACCTGTACTATTATCGGTGGAACCTTCTGGCAGACCACGATTGTGGCCGATCGACCACTTATCGATCCCGACTATCGGCTCAGGACACTCTGTCATGCGCTCCCGAACCAGTGGATGATGGAAGGAATAGGCTTTTATCACGGATTTGTCATGCGATGGTTTCGTGACGGTTTCTGCCACAGGGAGAAAGAGGAAGCTATTGAGCGCGGTGTGGACCCATACCGTGTCATGGAGGAAATGGCATTAGGAATACCGCCAGGATCCAATGGAGTGCAGGCAATCTTCTCTGACATCATGAATGCGAGGAGGTGGAAACATGCAGCTCCGTCTCTCATGGGTTTTGATGTCTTGAAGTCGGATGAAACCGGAAAGGCCGCCTGCATTCGCGCCATTGAGGAAAACGCTGCCTACACGAGCCGCGGTCATCTCGATATATTGAGGGAACTTTCAGGCCACACACCTAAAAAAGCGGTCTTTTGCGGCGGTTCATCCAGGGGCTCACTGTGGCCGCAGATCATGGCCGATGTGCTGGGACTACCGATGAGAATACCCGTAGTGAAAGAGACCACCTCGCTTGGCTCACTGCTCTGTGCCGGTGTTGCACTCGGCTGGTATGAATCCTTCAGCGAAGCAGCGGAGCGTATCGTAAAGTGGGAAAGGGAGGTTGAGCCTGAGGAAGAGAACGTTCAGGCCTATGAGGAGCACTATCAGCGATGGCGAAAGGTCTACAGGCACGCACTCTCAATCGTTGATGCTGGACTCCTCAAATCCATGTGGCAGGCACCCGGCACATAGCTCGCCATCCTTCCGTCTGTGTCTCACCCGGTTGTAAATTGCCGCTCCATGTGATCTTCGGAGAGCTCGAGGATTGTACCGTTGGGATCCCTGAGATACACCCACGTCGTATCTATTTCCTCGGACTTGTAATCGATCGGGGCGCTCATGAAATTCACCTCATCCCTGTTCCTCTCGTAGATACCCCAAATATCGGAGACCTTGAAGGAAACATGCTGAGATCCCGGCCGCCATGGGACCTGTTTTACAGTATCAACTGTTTTCGGCTTGAGGTATTCGAGAAGCTCCACGCTATCCTCACCAGCCCTTAGAAATGCAATCCTGATCTGAACACCCTTCATTTCGCCTTCAGCTTCAACGGTCAGGTCGCATCCTCCCACATGTTCGAAACCAAAAACCTTCTTATAGAAGGCAATCGACTCCTCGAGATTCCGGACCGTTATACCGGTGTGATGTATCTGTTTTACAATATCCTCCATAACCTGTTACAAATCCTCCTTCATCAATTCATCAGGGCAAGAGCAGCCCGGGTAATCTTGTCCCTATCCGGCAGCACCCTGCGCTCGAGGGGCTCACTGTAGGGTATGGGTGCATCTTCTCCTGCAACACGTTTTACCCTTACAGGTATTACCTCCTCCGCAACCTGTGCAATGATTTCTGCACCAAAGCCCATGGTCCTGCATGCCTGATGGGCAACGACAAGCCTTCCTGTCTTGCGTACCGATGAGAGAATCGTGTCCCTGTCCAGGGGATCCAGGGTTCTTGGATCAATCACCTCGGCATCCACACCCTTCTGAACCAGCTCCTCCGCCGCCTCGAGTGCATCAAGCACCGTTTTCGAAAGCGCAACGATCGTAACATCCTTACCCTCTCTCCTTATATCCGCTTTTCCGAAAGGTATGGTGTAGGATTCCTCGGGAACTTCCCCGGTGGTGTTATAGAGCTGTTTGTGTTCTATGAACATGACAGGGTTGTCATCCTCAATGGCTGTGGTCAACAATCCCTTTACATCGTAGGGTGAGGATGGCATCACTACCTTCAGCCCGGGAACGTGTGCAAAGAATGCTTCGAGGCTCTGCGAGTGCTGCGACGCCTCTCCGGTCCCGGCACCGCCCTGTGTACGAATCACCAGGGGAACCTTGACCTTACCGCCCGTCATATAGTGCAGCTTTGCCGCCTGATTCACGATCTGATCCATGGCGCAGTTGGTAAAATCAATGTACATGATCTCCACCACAGGCCGCATGCCGAGAATCGCTGAACCAATACCGGCCCCGATAATTGCGGCTTCCGAAATGGGTGAATTGCGAATGCGCTTGCACCCGAACTCGTCCAGGAACCCGAAGGTAACACCGAATATATTTCCCTGCACCCCAATATCCTCGCCAACCATGAAAACTCGCTCATCTTTCACCAGTGCATCATGCAGCGCTTCCCAGATGGCCTTTGTATAGGTGATCTTCCTCATGTACAGTATCTCCTTGGATTATGCGATTTTTTTACATCCACGGGACAACCCGATCAAATATAGATATCATCCAACGCTTCCTCCGGATCCGGGTTCGGGCTTTCAAGGGCGAACTTTTCCGTCTCTTTGATTTCCTCTTTGACGGTATCTTCGATTTCAGCTAGTGCCTTTTCAGATAGGATACCTTTGTCGATGAGCTGTTCGCGCATGCGCTTGATGGGGCACTTCTTCTTCCATTCCTCCACCTCTGCATCTTCACGATAGCGGCAGGGGTCAGCATGCCAGTGCCCGAGCCATCGATAGGTTTTGGCCTCGATAAGAACCGGACCCTTTCCAGCCACTGCCAAATCCCGTGCTTTCTTCACCTCATCATAAACCTCATAGATATCGTTTCCATCTACAGTCACACCTCGAATGCCGTATGCCTTGCTCCTCTCACTGATGTTTTCAATGTTCAGCGTGTCCCTGGTACAACCGCTTATGCCATAAAAATTATTTTCACAGAAGAAGACGATAGGAAGGCTCCAGATGGATGCCATGTTCAGCGCTTCGTGGAATGCCCCGGTGTTGGATGCTCCGTCCCCGAAGAAACAGAGTATGATGTTCTTTTTATTCAGATTGTCCATGGCGATTCCGGCTCCGACTGCGATGGGGATGCCGGCTCCCACAATGCCGTTCGCGCCCATGATCCCGAGGTCGAGATCGGCGATGTGCATGGAACCACCCTTACCCTTACAGTAGCCGGTTGAACGTCCTGCGATCTCTGCAAGCATTCTCTTCACATCACCGCCCATGGCAATACAGTGGCCATGTCCCCGATGGGTGGACGTGATGTAATCTCCCTTTTCGAGTGCCATGCACGAACCAACTGCAGATGCCTCTTCACCAACGTACAGGTGAAGGGGGCCTCGATTGAGCTTTTCCGTGCAGAACTGCATTGTCTTCAGTTCGAAACTGCGCACAAGAAGCATCCTCCTGTACATTTCGATCATCTGCTCTTTTGACAGTATGTACGTTCTCTTCTCCTTCATGCCAACCTTCCTTTTTTAATAGTACTTCTACTATAGGATACTGTGTTAATGTCGGGTCCCGCCAACACTTTTGCACACCTCTCATCTTAATTGTTCAACTTTAGATATTCTATCATAGTATCAGATATGATATAATCCCTTCATTGCATATTTCTGTTAATAGGCAGGGAGGTACAGGATGGCTCAAAAGGTACGGTGGGGCATTATATCAACGGCCATGATCAACGACGTGGTCATTGCAGGAATCAGAAAAGCTACACGCAGCGAGCTCCTGGCAGTTGCAAGTCGAGATGGGACAAAGGCAAAGAGCTACGCAGAGAAACGTAGTATTCCCAGAGCATACGGAAGCTACGACGAGATGCTGGCAGACACCGATATCGACGCGGTCTACATATCGGTCCCGAACACGCTGCACAGAGAGTGGGCGGTTAAGGCCGCTGATGCGGGAAAGAATGTGCTCTGTGAAAAACCTCTGGTCACCACCATGTCAGATTTCAGGAAGGTGGAAGACGCGGTTAAAATAAACAGGGTGGTTCTTTTCGAGGCGTTCATGTATATACACCACCCTCAGACCACAAAGGTGGTCGAGCTCATACAGAGTGGTACCCTGGGACAGCTCCTCTATATCAGCGCCTGGTTCGACTACTACCTCCCGGACGAGGAAAAGGACAACATACGGGCCAGGAAGGAGATGGACGGGGGAAGCCTCTGGGATGTGGGTGTGTACCCCAACAGCATGGCCATCACTGCAGCGGCTGCAGGTGCACCTGTCGAGGCGCAGGCGGTCACGAGATACGAGGGCACTGAAGTGGACAGCTCATCCTACGGAACACTGACATTTTCGAACAACGTCATCGCCCAGGTCTGTGCGAGTATAAAATCCCCTTTCAGGGAGGGAACGCACATCGTGGGAAGGGATGGATTCATAACCATTGACAGGCCGTGGAAGCCGGGGCTTGACGGGAAAAAGACCAGCATCCTCCTCATGCGCAAAGACGACACACAGGAGGTGTTCAGGTTTCCGGGCATAAGCCCCTATCAGTCCGAAGTCGAGGCCATGGAGGCATGCCTTCTGGACGACGCCAAACCGGTTATTCCCCTTGAACAGAGTAAAAACTTCCTCAGGAGCATGCTCGCGCTGCACGAATCAGCACAAAGTGGTAAACCTGTGAAGCCTTAGAGTTCCTGTTCGGTGCGTGCAATGATCGAGTCCTGCACGTCCCGGTGGATCTCGTTGAAGAAGGCGCTGTACCCTGCGACCCTGATCACAAGGCCGCGGTGTTTCTCCGGATTTTTCTGCGCATCCCTCAGGGTGTCGGCAGACACGATGTTGAACTGAATGTGCCCGCCGCCCATCTTGATGTAGGTGCGTATCAGTTCGATGAACTTGCGCATCCCCTCGGGTGTTGATATGACGGTCGGGTTGACCTTCTGGTTGAATATCACACCGTTGGGACACCGGTAGTGATCGATGGTGCACACCGACTTGAATACTGCGGTCGGGCCGTTCACGTCCATTCCCGTAGTGGGCGATATTCCGTCCGCGAGCCGCTCCTTTGCCTTTCTGCCGTCTGGAGTTGCGCCCGTAGTCATGCCGAATGCCACGTAAGACGCAACGGGAAGCAGTGATCCAACGAAGGGGCCTCCCCGGTAGGTTTCAAACTCCCTCAGGGTATCGAAGAAGATGTCCGTCGCGAGCTTCACGAGGAGGTCCACCTCCTGTATGTCGTTGCCGTACTTGGGTACCTTGTTGACCAGGACCTGCCGCATGTCCTCTTTTCCCTCAAAATCACTGTCCAGCATATCGAGAAGCTCGTCCATAGTGATTGACTGGTCCTCGAATACCATCTTCTTGACTGCCATGAGTGAATCGCCGGCGTTTGCAATGCCCACCCCGAGCGGTCCTGTCCAGTTGTAGCGTGCGCCGCCCTCGGTCACGTCCTTTCCCTTCTCTATGCAGTCGCCCACCAGTATTGAGGTGAAGGGAGTGGGCATGAGCTCTGCATGTGTCCTGTCGATAAGATTGTCCCAGGTGGCAAGCGTCTTGATTGCGTAGAACATCTGTTTCTTATATGCCTCGATGACGTCCTCGAAGCTCTTGAAAGTGCACGCATCACCGGTTTGCGGGCCCACCTGCTTTCCCGTGATCCTGCACACCCCGTTGCTCATGGCAAGCTCTACGATTTTCGTGAGATTGGTGTAGCCCCCGTTGCACCTGCCCCAGGCATTGACAGGCGCGGATTCGACACACCCCACCGGTACATACTCACGTGCATCTTCGATGGCAACCCCTATGTTGGTCAGCGCCGTGACGAACACCTCGTCATTGATGATCTGCGGCATACCGTTTCCGAGTTTTATGGCCTCTGCCACCTTCATCAAGTACTGCTGCGGGCTGTTGTGATGAACCCGTGCGGAAAAGTTGGGCTGCATGAGCAGCATGTGCGAGTGGGCCTCCAGGCAGCGAAAGCTCAGATCATTGGTAGCATCGAGCCCGTTGGGCGCAACTCCCGATATACAGAGGTTCTGCCCCATGGGATACCCTGCATGAAAAGCAGCATCCACAGCGCGGTATACCTTGATGGGCTCGGTGAACTTAACCCACGTCGCCTCCAGGAGCTCCTGTGCGCTCTCCAGCGTCAGCCTCCCCTCCTTCAGGTCGGACGAGTAGAAGGGAAACATGAACTGGTCG
>CBFDDP010000008.1:0-46835 GCA_965603595.1 uncultured bacterium | reverse complement strand
TCATAGATGGGCACAGAGACAAAGGATTTGGACTTATACTTGTCCTTCACATCAAAATCCTCTTTCTCCGTTGTCTTATTCACCACAAGCGGCTCTCCATCCAGAAACACCCTGCCGGCAATTCCTTCTCCTGGTTTACTCTTCATTTTCCTTGCCAACTGGATTTCTCGAGTGTCCCAGCCTATTGTTTTATAAATGAAGAGCTCATCCTTCTTTCTATTGTGGAGCATGATCGAGGCCCTGGCGGAGTGTGTGAGCTTCACGGTTATGACGAGAAATTTATTGAGAAGCTCTTCCTGGTTCATAATATTTGTAAGATACCGCTGTATCCCTATAAGCAATCTGTATCCTGTCACATCCTGTACATTTTCTCTAAAAATAAAAGCATCGAGACCGTCAGTCCGAATACTGATGGATATGCTTTCCTGTATACCGGTAAGAATCCGTGCATTTTTAATCGCTGTACCGGACAAGAGGAAGAGAAAAATTGCAACACAGAGGAGAAGAATGACCGTTATATCCTCACCGCTTGCGAAATATGGCAGAAGATTGAAGGAGAGAAGTAAGCGATACGCGACGATGAGAACGATAACAGCAAGAAGTACGATGTACTTAATTCTTGACGTATTCATAACCATAATTCTCCATTGATAGCGTTGATATGATACTTTGTGACTCCTCATTATCGAGAATGCGTGCCTGTGCATCACTTATATAGACGACACGGGGGAGATAGTAAAGTGGTCTGCCCTGGAAAAAGCAGATCTCGAGAAGCAGTCCCAGATTGGTTTCATGCGACCATTTCTGATCGAAAATGAGATTGCCGAGGCTGTATGCAATCAATCCATCCCCGTACACTTCGATTCCCTGTATCACGTGGGGATGGCTTCCAAGAACCACGTCAATTCCATATTCGATGAGATTTCGCATCATGTCGACCTTCACCGGTTCCGGTTCATGTATATATTCAACGCCCGCATGTACCGATGCAATAAGTATATCGTATTTTTTCTCCAGTGTCCTGATTTCCTGCTGCAGCATATTCGCATCATAGGTAAGAGTACGCATGGTTTGTTTGCCGCCCTCTCTCACTTCAAAGGGATAGATACCGTTGATCGAAATAATCGCCACAGTTGTCCCGTTTACATCAATGACTGCAGGCTGAAATGCATCATGCCACGTGGCTCCGGCGCCGGAGAAACCAAATCCGTTGTACTTAAGTATTGCCATAGTATCCTGCAGTGCGGCTGCACCCCAGTCCAGGCTATGGTTGTTACCCAGAGAAAAGACATCAAAACCTGAGAAGAGCAGTCCATCTACCACAGAAGGATCAGCTCTGAAATATATACCCTTGTTCGGGTAAAATCGTGTTCCCCTCGAAGATATGGGAGATTCGAGATTTGCAAAGGCGATATCGTGATCCAGTATTTCATCCCGAATACCTTCAAAGGGATATCCTGGTCCGTAGAGATCGATATACCTGTGCGTTCCCCTGGAAAGCATGATGTCCCCCCCTGCAATAAGGGTAAACATTTCCTCGAGCCTCATTGCAGTGTTTTCCCGAAATCCCTTCTGCGCTAGGATTTCATTGCCCTCCCGACCGTATATAAATGCCTGAAATACCCACGGGTAGGAGCCGTCCTTCACAGTTCTGAGTGATGGTGAAACGCCATCTACACGCAGTGTCTTCACTTCCAGGGTCAGATGGTCCAATGACACCACCCCGACTTCGATTCTGTTCCGAGCCACCTTTTTAAGAATGTCCCTATCATCATGGCCGTCTCGTGGAAGTATTTCCTCCAGAGTGGAAGCATCCATGTTCCACAAGTCTGCACTGCGAGATGAAATAGGCACTTTGGCATCAAGATAATCGACCCTCTGCAGAACAAATAGGTCTGAGCTCATCTCATTTTGCGTGATATAGAGGGCATCAGGACTGCTAAACAGATAGGAGTTTATCTGCCCGGTCTCGAAGCTCTCGATGGTTGTCCTGTATCCCCGGTCACCCATTATGCCGGTAAGTTTACGGGCAATCATGCGGCGGTCTTCCCGGGGCAGGTCATTGTCAAAAAAAAGGGTGACCTCACCCCTTTTCACCTTCTCCGTTGAGGCCAGAAAGGAGAAGAATATTAGTGGAGCGATGATTGCACAGAGCAGGAAAAGAAGTTTTTTCATGTTTTAATAGATTCTTAAAATATAGGCGTCTCTTGCGTTTTCACGTTGATTCATACTTATAACTTCGACAAAATAGGTACCTTCTTCCAGAAAGAGTGTTTCTTTTTCACCCTCTTCAGCAGGATTGTTGTTAATCTCTTCGAGGAATACTCCCTGCTCATTGTACACACGCATTGCGAGATCAAGAAGAACACAGGGAGAGAGTTCAAGCGTAACCGCTGCAGGTTCTAAAGGGGCCGGTCCCTGTGCCACATTGAAGGTGTAGACATCCCGGTCACCCCGGGGAGATATATATCCCCGTTTCAACCCATTGAAAATGATCCCATTAGCCTCTTCAAGAAAATCATTCACCTCGAACTCCTCATCCTCCTGCCATTCCTCTCTGTCAACAAGGAGCGTGTACCTGCGTTCAGGGTTATCCCTCTCAGGATTTTGGTTGTATACTTTTATATAATATATTCCCTCCTCCGTACCAATATTCTTGATGATCTCACCCTCGTCAACTCCCCTGTCATTGGCCGTGCGAATCAATTCCTCTCCCGACCCATACAGTTCAATGACCGGATCTATGTCTTCTGTTGGGCTGATCTTAATGGACAATACCTGCGGTTCAGGTTCATATAAACTCATACGGTACCAGTCTACATCGCCCAGCGGGTTAAAATAACCGTAAATGTCCCGGGAAAACTCCACATCATTGGCAAAAATGTACCGGTCATTGGGTTCATATTCGCTGTTTTGCTCTTCACTGAGCTCAACACGCAGGAGATAACCGACCTTTGCATTCTTCTGAGGCGTTGTATTGCTTTCAACTTTGACAAAGTAGGACCCCGGTAAGAGTCCCACGCTCATAAGCCTCTCCATTTCACCGATGCCGTTGCTGTTTGCCGCACGCACAAGATAACCAAGCTCATCAAAGAGTGACAGACGGGAGTCAACATTGGGCACCGCGCTCAAGCTGATATGTACGATCTGCCGTTTCCGGGATTCGGGCATTTCGAATGAGAACCAGTCGACCTCATTTTCAGAGTCTTCTGCACTGAGAAGATTTCTTGCCGGATCGAAGTAACCTCTCGCGAGCAGGGCATCGCCGAAAGGTGTTGCCAGTACAGGCTTATCGTTCGGCTCTCGTTCCTCATCTGCCTCTGCAGGGCGAAGGATTATGCTGAGGGTGTACCCCCCATCACCAACAGAGGATAGAGCACTAGTATCGATTACGCGCTCCACTGCAAGGAAGGCCCTTCCCTCTTTCACATCCTCTGCTGAAAAGAGTAAATTGGCAATACCCTCTTCTCCCGGAATTCCCGAATGATTTGGGGAATCATCGATTACCTTGATCGTTCTGCTGCCACGCATCACCCTGATCATAAGATCCAGGTCTCTGGAATGGGACAGAGCAATTGATACGATCACATCCCCCTCTTCTGACAGTAGCTCATCCCAACCCTTGATCGGACGCTGCCCAGGGACAATCCTGTAAAAGTCGATATCTGAATCGTCGGCAGTGATCGCTTTTACCGATCTCCCGCTCTGAAGGGACATTGCAGTATCGATCGTACCATTGTCCTCCAGTTCCTTTTCATAGCGCAGGCCGCATGACAGAAGGCCCAGAACAAGGAGAGAGAGAAAAATGACCGGGATCCACTTTTTTTTCCAATACATGGATGTAATTCAACCTCCCTCACACCGTCAGTATACTATGCTGCAGATATTTTTCAAAGCACAGGTGTGGGAACATGTTTATTTCCCACAACCCATGGATGTGTATGCCATCACCCGGGTGTCCTATTCCTCTCTCCATAGTGCACGCTTCATGAACTCTGTCCATATGGGGGCTGCAACGACACCGCCTGACTGACCAACTCCCAATGTGTAGGCTGGATCGTCATAGCCCACCCATACGGCAGCAAGAATTTCCTCAGTGTACCCAATGAACCAGGCATCAGTGTAGTTATTCGTTGTGCCGGTCTTTCCCGCAGCTTCCACGGTCAATCCTGACGACTGGACGGCCCTGTAGGCGGTACCGCCTCTCTTTGTAACAAGCAGGAGCATATCATTGATCTGCTGTGCGGTATCGGGCTCCAAAACCCTCAATTTGCCTTCCAGATCGTACTCGGTCACTATCTTCTTTACATCGCGCTCATTGTCTATCAAAACAACGCCGCGATTATTCTTAACCCTCGTGACCGCATAGGGAAATACCATTTCTCCACCGTTTGGGAATATGGAATAGGCCCGTGCAAATTCGAGGGGAGAAAAACTGTACACCCCCAGTGCAATAGACAGGTAGGGTTTGAACCGCTCATCAACCTGCTGCCTGCTCAGGTCGAGCGCTCTTCCTATGAGGTCAATAACGGGCTCCGGGCCGGTGTGTTGTAATAGTTGAACAGCAACAGAGTTCAGACTCTTCTGCAGAGCAAACGAAAGCGGAACGGGTCCGTAATACTGATCACCATAATTCGCAGGTCTCCACTCACCCTGAGGAGTTTCAATACGCAGAGGCTCATCGTTAAAAACTGTTTCTGCTGAATATCCCTCCGATTCAAAAGCTGATGCGTATACAAAGGGTTTGAATGCAGATCCAACCTGACGAAGTGCAGAGGTTGAACGGTTGAACTGATTTTCAAAGGTAAATCCACTGCCCCCGACCATGGCGAGAATAGCACCACTCCCTGGTTCAAGCGCAATGAGAGCACCCTCAACAGGCGCCTGCAATTCATCATCAACTTCATCTTCTTTTGCTCGCTGAAGATCGAGGCCCTCTTCAAGCACAATGCCTGCAATCAGCTGCTTCTCGAGATCAAGAGTTGTGTACACTCCGAGACCTCCGGCCTTGACTGTTTCCCCACCAAGCTCTCGTACCAGGTATTGACGAACGTACTCAACAAAGTAAGGGGCCCAGTTAGATTCCATACTCCAGAATGAAATGGCCGGCTGATGCTCTATCTGTGCAAAGGACTCCCAGAATGTATCGAGTCCGTCTAATAGAGGCTCGGGTTTTACGAATTCATACTGCGACAGGTAATTGAGTACGATCATCTGTTTTCGTTTACACCGCTCGGGATGAAGCAGGGGAGAAAAACGAGAAGGACTGGGAATCATCCCAACGAGCAGCGATATCTCATATGAATTAAGATTGAATATTTCCTTGTTGAAATAGAATTGAGAGGCACTTTCGATACCATAATTGGAATGACCAAAATTGATGGAATTCAGATAGAGGCTGAGGATCTCCTCCTTGGAGAATCGGCGTTCAATCTCAATCGTGCAGAAGAGCTCGTAAATCTTACGCCGCACCGTCTTGCGACTGTCCGTAAACAGGATCTTCGCAAGCTGCTGTGTAACGGTGCTTCCGCCCTGGGAAAAGGACAGGGTCTTCACATTCACGAGCATGGCACCGGCAATCCTTCTTAGATCAAATCCTCTGTGAATAAAGAATTTCCGGTCTTCCATAAGAATCACAGAATGTATCAGAAGCGGCGGTATGCGGTTCAGGGGCAGAATTCTCCGTCGGCCGTCGGAGAACTCACCTATTATCCTGCCTTGCCTATCGTAAATAACCGTGTTTTTTCCCGCTCTCAGGCTTGGTGTCAGAGAGACTGGTGAACGCTGACCCTCCTCCACCAGCCGTCTGAGCGTGTAGAGCCTGCTGAGCACCTCTTCCCGGTTGTTAAGCCAGAGAGCATAGCTGCTGTAAAACAATACACCAGTAATAATTATGACGAGGACGAACAGAATAGAAATTGTCATCAGAAGGTACTTCATATATTATAATAGTATCCATATCGATTGATTTGGTATAGCGAAAATCCTTTCAGGTGTTATAGTAATGGAGATTTTTTATAAAGGTATCCCCGGCTCCCGTAGAATTGCAGTCGGTCAGGCCATCGTACTCCTGAAATCCAATATCCTGGTACCACATTACACCATCGACCGGAGCAGCAAAGCCATCGACAGTGAGATTCACAAACTCGAAACTGCACTCATGAAAACAAAGAAACAGCTTGAAGGCCTGAAAAATGAACTCCTCTTGAAGCAATCCACCCTGGAAACAGGGTATCTCGATTCCACCATTCTCATGCTCGAGGACCCGACCATACGCGAGAACGTAACTGAGAAGATTAAACAGAGCTATATCAATATTGAGTGGATTTTCAATGACGTAATTAAAGAGATAGCGGACAAACTGCAGGAATCAGAGATAGACTATTTCAAGGAACGAGCGTCCGATATAATCTCCATGGGACAACGTGTTCTGACAAACCTTCTCGGTAATGGTGAAAAGGACATACCCGAAGTAAGTAAGAATTCGATCATTATCGCCCACACACTCTCACCTCCCGAGGTGATACACTTCGGCAAACTGGAAATCAAAGCAATTGTAACAGAGATTGGCGGGAGGACCTCACATGTAGCAATCATGGCCCAGGACTTGAAGATACCGGCCGTTATCGGCGTTGAACACATTACCAACAAGGTAAACACCGGCGACACCGTGATTGTTGATGGTACATCAGGTACCGTGATTGTGAACCCCGAAAAGGATACAGGGAAGCTGTACAGCGTAAAAGAGCGAGCGCAGCAGGACTACGATTCAAAACTCCGTAAGATACAACAAGAACCCTGCCAATCGAAAGAGGGAATCAGGATTGAGTTGCTTGCAAACATGGATCTTGAAGAGGAGCTCGACCTGGTCAGGCAATGCGGGTGTATGGGTATTGGACTTTTCAGAACAGAGTACCTCTTCCTGAACAGTGCGGATTCGCCGGAGGAGGATGTGCAGTACTCCATATACCGTCGTGTCATTCAGGGCATTCAGCCCTATCATGCAACCATCAGGATCATCGACATCGGTGGAGATAAGAAGCCAAAGTATCTTGACTACTACGAGGAAACAAACCCCTTCCTGGGACTGCGCGGCATTCGCTTCGCCCTTACACATACCGATATCCTGAGGACACAGATCCGTGCAATCCTTCGGGCAGCATATCATGGCAACGCACGCCTCATGTTTCCCATGGTCAATGACCTCGATGAGCTCAATGTGGTTCTCGAAATCGTTGATGAGTGTAAACAACAGCTGCAGAGGCAGGGTATCGAACATGACCCCTCCATTCAGATAGGTATAATGATAGAAACCCCATCAAGTGTTATACTTTTAGATAAATTTATACCCTTCGTGGACTTCATCAGCGTTGGTACGAACGATTTGATTCAGTACACCCTCGCCATTGATCGCGGAAACGGCATGGTGGCAGACATGTTTGACCCCATGCATCCGGCAATTCTTCGCTCGCTACAGCGGATCAGTGACTTTTCTTCACAGAGCGGAGTGGAGGCGGGTATCTGCGGTGAAATGGCCGGTGATCCGCTCTACACGTTACTTCTCATAGGTATGGGTTACAGAACGCTCAGTATGAGCACAATGAACATACCAACGATTAAAGATATCATTATCAACTCATCTCTCGGAGACGCACAAACTCTTGCCCATAAAGCCCTTGAGCTCTCAACGGCCGAGGAGATACACCTATTTATTCGTAGGGAAATGATTGACAGGTTTAAATCTCTTGAGGATTACTTTCGCTGACCATCGGGTGAAGCGTTCCGAAAAGAAATGCCAAATAAAAATCACACATATCCCCTCATTGCCATTGTCGGAAAGCCCAATGTGGGTAAATCCGCTCTCTTCAACCGATTGATCCGGAAACGCAAGGCAATTGTTGCTGAAGAACCGGGTGTAACCCGGGACATTAACTATGAATTTTTGTCCTGCGAAGGTATGTCCTGCCGCATTGCCGATTCTGCCGGATACGTTCGTGACCAGAATGATATCTCCCGTATAACCAGAGCATTGAACAGACAGCTCATTGAGGAAGCAGGATTGATTCTCTTTACCTGTGAAGTGCAGAGCTTGGACAGCCAGGATTTTGAGCTCTCTGATATCATACGAAAGAGCGGAAAGCCCTGCATACTCATCGTTAACAAGGTGGACAACGAGAAACTGGAAGAGGACGTTATTGACTACTTTGAACTTGGATTCGATACCCCACTGCCAGTTTCAGCAGCTCATGGGAGAAACATAGCACAGCTTAAGCGTAAACTGGCAGTTTGTGTACGGGATTTACAGGATGTTAATGTAATTGTCCCCGGGTCTTCCGGTAAAACCATGGGAGAATCGGAACTTTCCCCTGGAGGAGAAGCTTCGTCCATCAATGTTTCCATTGTCGGTAAGCCCAATGTGGGAAAATCATCGCTTCTCAACCTGCTTGTGCAGAAGGACCGGTCAATCGTCATGCCCGAACCTGGAACAACCCGTGATACGGTGGATGAGACCTCACTATACAATGGCCGGGCGTTTCGTTTCATCGACACCGCTGGATTGAGGAAAAGGAGGAAAATTCGCGAGAGCGTTGAATTCTACAGTCTGGTACGTACCGAACGGGCAATTGCCCAATCAACAGTTTCAATTCTGGTGCTCGATGCCACGGAAGGGGTTTCCATGCAGGACAAGAAGATTGCGTGGATAATCGCCGGTGAGAAAAAGGGAATGATCATTGCAGCAAATAAGTGGGACCTGCTGGACGGCCGGCAAGCCGATGAAAAAATGTTTCGAGATGACATCTACTACGCCTTTCCCCATGCGCAGTTTGCAGACATTGTCCCCCTTTCAGCACATACAGGGTATAATAAAATAACATTACTGAAAAAAATTATAAGGGTGTATAATAATTATCACAGTACCCTGCAAACTGCCGAATTGAACAGCTTTATCGGCCATCTGCCGCGCGGCAGGGGTGACATCAAATACGGCTATCAGCGGGGAACTGCACCGCCCAGGTTCGAGTTTTTCGTCCGTAACATCGATCCCAGGGATATTAACTTCAAGCGCTATCTGACGAATTCCATTCGGGAGAATTTTAATCTGCGGGGAGTTCCTATTGAAGTTTCGTTGAGGAAGAGATAGAAATGGTCATCGGCATACTTTTATTCATAGGTGCCTTTCTCATCGGTGGAATACCTACTGGATACATTGTGGTAAAAGCCTTTCGCAGAAAAGACATCAGGGATTTCGGTAGCGGGAATATCGGGTTCTCAAATGTATACCGTACCGAAGGCCTATACTTTGGCGCCCCAGTGCTTATCATCGATATCCTGAAGGGCTTTCTTGTTACCTTTTTCTTTGCACGGTTCCTCCCGAACCAGTATCTCTTCAGATTTCTCCTGGGCATAACGGTCATCACAGGAAACATCTTCACGCCCTTTCTCAGGTTTCAGGGTGGAAAGGGTGTAGCAACCGCCTTCGGAGTTACCCTTGCACTCAATCCCTATGCGTCACTATGCGCTCTGTGCGCCTTTCTCATAACCGTAAAACTGAGCAGATACATATCACTTGGTTCTCTCGCTGCCGTTTCTGTGTATACCCTTGCAAGTGCTCTCTTCTATATATTTGCAGATTATGATGTATTCAGTCTGCTCTTTGCCGCATTGCTCTTCATTGCCATCGTGGCACGGCACATCTCGAATATAAAGAGATTAATCAATGGACAGGAAAACAGAATCGGATCCGGTAAAAGTCAATGAAGGCTTTTACACAATCGGTGAGGTATCTGAAAAAATAGGGGTGAAGCCCTACATCCTGCGGTATTGGGAGAGGGAGTTCCCCTTTCTCCAGCCCATGAAAAACAGAGCGGGCCATCGATTATACACCGAACGTGATGTTTTTATTGTGAAAAAGATCAAGGAGCTGGTGCATCAGAGGGGTTACAGTATCTCGGGTGCCCGGAAAGTTCTTTTTGATCTGTTACTCGGCAAGGAAAAAGACCCGAGAAAACTCTATATAAACGAGATCAGAGACGAACTGCTGGAAATGCTCGAAAAGATCAACAGGACACTTTCCTAGTATCTCATGTTCATGAGCTCCGCGAAAGATGACTGTTTTCCGGTTCTCTGCAATATCTCAATATTATCCAGGAATTCCTCAAGGGATGAAAAGGGTATCACCAGCCTGAATTCCCATTTTTCGAAGTTTTCAGGTAGTAGGAGGTGAAATTTCCTGTCAATGTTCACCTCTCGCAGCTTCTTATCAAACCTATTCCTGTATGCATGAATAGAAGGATATCGCTTGTTCCTGATATACCTGTACAGTTTTTCTCCTCGATGAGAGGGGTCCATTCCTGCATCATGCAGAATGGCTTGCATGTGACCGCTCCCAATCAGGCCAAGCAGCTCTTTTCGGTCTCTCCGTGCTAAATCGCGAAGCATGACAATGATTTCATTTCTCTTTTTTGTTCCGAGAGCAACCTCTGTGATAAACTCAGCGGCAGGTATCCATGCAGCACTCTCCAGATTAAAAATTTCAAAGGCCGTGTTCTCATGCAGAACACCACTGCTGAGCATATCTTTAATGGCTGCAGGCGCATCAGCAAGTGTCAGATAGTGCTGTATTATTCTGTCATTCCGTGGAATATCGAGAAGGTTGTACACTGAATCATCCAATTCATCAGCGATAGTGTACAACCTCTTCAGAGCGAGGGATTTTTCGACCACTGTGAATCCCCCCGTCTGTGCCTTCACATCTATGCTGTACAACACGGCGTCGAGAACTGTCAGGAAGCCCTCCACGACGAGTACCCATGGTACAGGCTTCCCCAGTTGTGTATGAAGTGTCAAACTGTTCTTCCCCCGTACCGGTAGGTACTGTTTCTGATTCCGGTAGAGAATCGGAGGGTAGGAAAAAATTGGTTCAAACCCATCCCCTGCTCCCGCTGCACCTGAATACTCGAAACAGAAGTCCTCTGAATCGATATTCACTGCATCAGTGGAAAAATTCTTTTGTAGAGTATAGGTTATCATGGTACCTGCTCGTAGAGGTGAATTTGAGGAAGAGATAATAGATATAAAAATACAGACCTGCAGTAAGCCGGGTTCTGTTTAAACGGTCATCTATCTGCGGTGTTCAAAACACCTCGTGCGGCCTACCCATGAGGCAAAAGCGGGTTCACTCTGTGCCTGTCTATTTGGCCTTGCTCCTGGTGGGGTTTACCAGCCACTGAGATGTCGCTATCTCAGGCGGTGAGCTCTTACCTCACCATTTCACCCTTACTCCTCCCAGGACTGTGCACTGAGAGGGGCGGTATATTTTCTGCTGCACTTTCCGTAGGATCACTCCCCCTGGGTGTTACCCAGCACCAAACCCTTTTGGAGCCCGGACTTTCCTCAGCAGGTCAGGGATCCCAACATTCAAATCCCGACCAAGCGCGACCGATCTGCAGGTCTGCATGATAATCATACAAGTTTAAAGAGGAACAGTCAAGAAGTGATCAACGAGGCAACATACAGGGGAACATCCACTAATTATCCGCTATCTGCTGCAGGGTGAAGTCGTGTTCTACACTATTATTGCTCGGTATCATCAGCTTTTCTGTGTAGAGGAACGAGTTTCGGGTCTTTCACCTTATAGACACCAATCATCTGACGGACAATAAGCTCACTGTCTGAGTATATGGTTACCGGAAGACTACCCCTATGGGGGTAACCCCTTTATAAGGCGGGGCCCCTTACACGTCATAACTTGAGCACTGGTAACATAAAGGCTGATCTTTCTAACCAATTGTTATTATTTGAATAATAACCGGACACTAATGTAAATTTACCATTATTTCAACTATCATATTGAACTTCGCACTTTCTTAATTCTTGTATTAAAATCGGTACGCTTTAAGTGAGTGGCGAAGCCGTCCGGAGAACAGATAGGTCTTGAATATTTCCAATCATTTTAGTAATCGCCCTTGAAGATAAGGATTCCAAATTAAAACGCTTGGAAAATGGACTCGTTTACCCTATTATATCAGTAATAGTAAAAAAAGGTTCCTTTCAGTGACAGAGAGAAAGCCCCTCAAGGTTGCTATAGTCATTGATGTCTATGACAACGCTACGAATGGCGCGGTTATTTCGACAAAACGCTTTGCACAACTCCTCGAGCATTATCACGCTTTAACCATTATAACAAGTGGTCATCAGCAACCGGGCCGGGTGGTGCTTCCCGAATTACGGCTGCCTCTGGTCAACGGAATTATCAAGAACAACAATTACACCTTTGCCCGTCCCAAGAGAGGCATACTGGAGGAGTGCCTTCCAAAGATGAATTTGATCCATGTAGAGACACCCTTCTTCCTGGGAATCCGGGCGATAAAAATCGCACGAGCGGTGGGTGTTCCCGTTATCTGCACGTTTCACGTTCAGCCTGAGAATATTCTATACAATGGAAATATTCACTCGGAACTGGCCGTTCGCACCCTCTACAGGCTGTTCATAGAAAGGTGCTATAACCGGGCTGATGCCGTCATCTGCCCGAGCAGGTTCGCCGAAGGTGAGCTAAAGAGGTTCGGATTGCGTGTGCCAAGCTACGTCGTCTCCAACGGCGTGCTTCCCCATTTCAAACCCCTTCATATCAAGCGCGAGGAGGGCTTCAGAGACAAGTTCATCATTCTCTCGGTCGGCAGGCTTGCCAGGGACAAGAGGCAGGATGTGCTGATCAGGGCGGTCGCACGTTCACAGTACCGCGACCGGATTCAACTAATCTTTGCCGGCCATGGTCCCATGAAGAGCAAACTGGAGTATTTTGGAAAGTCCCTACCCAATAACCCGCTGTTCCACCATCTGCCACCACAGGAGATGATCCGGCTCTACAATATGGCCGACCTCTATGTCCACCCATCGGTCATCGAAGTCGAAGGCATGTCGGTTCTCGAAGCTATTTCATGCGGACTTCCCGCTCTCGTGTCCGATTCAGAGAAGAGTGCGTCCGTACAGTTCGCTCTCAACGAGAAATTCATATTCAGGAAAAACGGGCCTTCGGACCTCTCCCTCAAAATCGATTACTGGTTCGAACATCGTGAGGAACTCAAGGAATACGCTGAAAAATACCGCCTGCACTCAAGGAGTTTTACCATTGAAAAATCGGTTGAAAGAATAGATGAGCTCTACCGGCAATATGCCCGAAACTAATGCACCTCTCGATGTGTATCCACAGTACGTCTTTATGGACTGCTTCTGAAACTCATTCCTCATGGAACCAATTAATAGAAAGACTTATAATTCCCGATTCGAAAATCAGTGGAAAATCCTGCATGATCAATGAGTGTATATAGCAACCCCGTTTTTCTCGCATGCATTTTTCCCGCTTCCCTCATTTTTAGTATCAGATACTGCTGTTATGACAAGAAAATCCGGTGCAATAAAAGAAATATAAAGCTTTTCCGAGGAGAGATAAGCGCACCTCATTTTCAGGAAATAAAAACCTACTCTCGTCATTGTGTAAATATGATCCAAATTCCGGGTTTGACAGTGTATCATTGCGATACAGTAATAGTTTCAGGTCCGCTCTCTTAACGGCAGCAAGATACGTAGAGCTGTAATTCCATGAATAACGTAAGTTAAAGAATATCCAATCCTATACGTTGGCACATATATTGCTAATTTATTAATGATAAAATCAATGCTGTTGACCGCCAGGATGAATCACTGGCGGTCTTGTAATTTACAACATACGACAATAATGTCATTGGTTAGATGACAAGAGTCTTGTACCACATGAGACCTGCTATTGTAGCTCCCATTTCCTTAGTCTTTTCAATGATCTGAGCACTCCTGTACGAAGTCATTGATGATTCTCCTCAAAAAAGACGCTCAATCTCCATCCTTATCAAGTATATTCTGAATAGATGCGATGATGCCATATAGTCTCATTGAAAGGTTATCCAGTCATAGAAGGGTTATTGTTCCCCTCCCCCGGTACACACAGATAGAAAAACAGAACGTTTGCATCAATTATTATTCATGGTATCGCAATGTCGATTTTGGCCAAGTTTATTATCCATATATATCACGATTATCCAGGACTCGGTTCACAATCGCATCGGCAATAGGATTCTCTTTTCTGGGAATATGATGAATATGCACAGAATCGTGTCTGTCCATCAGCTTGCGAGCTTTTCTGTGTAGAGGAACGAGTTTCGGGTCTTTCACCTTATAGACACCAATCATCTGACGGACAATAAGCTCACTGTCGGAGTATATGGTTACTGGTTCATCGGAATTCGATATGTCAGCATGGGGATTTTCAGAGGCCAGGTAGGTCAGGGCTTCAATGAGTGCAGTATACTCAGCACAATTGTTTGTGCTCATACCGATGCGTGTACCGTACCGGTACAATTCGCTACGGTGATCATCGAAAACAACGAATCCGATTGCTGCAGGTCCGGGATTTCCCCGTGCTCCTCCATCGATATAGACGACCATTGGGGACCGCTTATGGCTGGAAAGCTATCTCTTCAGCAGGTTCCTCCTGCTGATAGTAGAGAATTCGAGAGCAGTTTGGGCAGAAGATGAGCTCATCCTCACGTCGTACATTGTTCACGAACTGCGGGGGAAGTAGCATATTACACCCCATACACACATTGTTCTTGATTGAAATAATGCCGATACCCTCTTTGTTCTTTACGATCTTCTCAAATTTATAGATGAGTTCCTTGTCAAGTCCGGAGGATATGGTTTTTTTCTCCTTCAGGTATTTATCAAGTTCCTTCTGTTTCTCTGCAGAAAGCTTACTGACCTCCTTTTCCTTCCCTGCGATTGTCTCCTTTAGTTCCTGAAGAAGGCCTTTCTGCTCTTCAAGATCTGTATTCAGAGTCTCGAGCTCCTGCATGGACTCGAGCTCTTTAGACTCGATCTGTGCGAGCTTTTCGTCGATCTGTGCAATCTCACTCGTCAGAGCTTCATACTCCTTCTGCGTTTTGATGAGCTTTATCTGCCCTTCATACTTATCCTTGTTGAGCTTGGACTCCTCTTTGTCCTTGGTCAATTGCTCCAAAAGTTCGGTATTATGTTCCTTGCTCGCCTCTTTCTCTGCAATAGTTCTCTCCAATTTGTGGAATCGCCTCTTCAGCTCATTGAGCTCTCTAGGGATTTCCTCGAGCTCTGCCTCGATCTCAAACTCATTGAGTAAAATATGTTGCAGTTCTCTCAATTTGTCATATACCTTCTGCATCCTGTTTTCCTTTTTCTCTGACATGATTTACTTCTCTTCCTATTCGGCACAGAGACCGTGCGCAAGATCGCTCGAAGAATTACAAATTGTATCAACGACAATGTGTTCTATTGAGAAATACTCTTTCTCATCCATATTCCTGATGTCATCATCGTAGCGGTAGAACTTTTCAAAGAGGTCATGAAAAGATTTATACTGTGAGAATTCACCTTTTTTCCACATATGATACATGGTCATGAGATCGCGCAGCTTCGCCTCCTCCCAGGCTCTTTCCATGGCATCATCAAAAATCCGTGCTATGTCTCTATCTTCACTTTTCATAACCCTACCCCCTATAATAACTTAGTAAACTTATCATGGGAGATCAAGTTTCTTTTCTAGAGCGCCTTTGCCATGATACTGTTCAGACGACGTGTAAAAGCCGTTATATCTTTCGGAGGTGCACCTTCAATAAACATTGCCTGCTCGAGCAGAAGCCATGCAATGTCCTCAAAGAGTTCGCTGTCCTCCACGCTATCCATCTTCTTGATAATTGAGTGACCTGGATTGATCTCAAGTATGGGACGAAAATTCTCTTCACTCTCCTGGCCCATAAGCTTCATAAGGTGCTGCATCTGTATGGTGGGATCCGACCCGTCAGCAACAATGCATGAGGGTGAATCGGTGAGTCTTTCACTCATGCGTACATCCTTTACACGCTCACCGAGTACCTCCTTTATTCTCATGAGGAGAGGCTGCACCTGTTCATTCCGCTCATCATTACCCTCCTTGA
Organism: uncultured bacterium; assembly: GCA_965603595.1. Lineage (GTDB taxonomy): Bacteria > Spirochaetota > B62-G9 > B62-G9 > DRHN01 > JAGLSF01. Next base: position 30,837 of record CBFDDP010000008.1, on the reverse strand, counting down.
TGATGTCCTCTGTCGCATCGCTCCTGTTCACCGATCTGAGCTCCGTACCTTTGTATAAACCGATAGCCGGAACCACAATCTCATCGATCTCATCATCCATGATGAGAACCTCGATACCTTTTTCTCTGTATACCTCCAGAAGAGGAGAACGCCTCACATTATCCTCATTCGTACCTGTTATATAATAGATGACATTCTGATCATCCTGTTTCCTGTCAAGATACTCTGCAAAGCTCGTGTACCCCTCTACCGTGGTGGACTTGAAACGTACGAGCTCCATGAGTTTATCACGGTTCGAAAAATCCTGATACAGGCCCTCCTTCAGGGGGATTCTGTACTGTTCGTAAAACTGCTCGTATTTTTCATCGCCCTTCTCTGTAAGATCCGCAAGCTCTCCAAGGATCTTCTTCACAGAGGAATTTCTAATATTTTCAATGATACGGTTCTTCTGAAGAACTTCCCTGCTCACATTGAGTGGAAGGTCTTCAGAGTCGATGATACCCCGTATGAAACGCATATAGGTGGGCATGAGTTCTCTGTCGTCGTCGGTAATAAAAACCCGCTTCACATAGAGTTTCACACCAGATTGATAATCAACCTGAAACATATCCGGCGGAGCCTTCCTCGGAATATAGAAGAGCGTTGAGTACTCGAGCGCACCCTCGGCATGCGTATGCAGATAATAAAGTGGGGGTTCCTGATCATGGGTAAGGGTTTTATAGAATTCAGTGTAGTCCTCCTCACTCAGCTCCGATTTCGGCCGTTTCCAGAAAGCCGAGGCAGCGTTGATCTGCTCCACTGTCTGTTCACGACGCTCCTTTTTCTTTTCACCCTCACCGTCAAGATGCTTCTCTTCAAAATGGAGGTAAATTGGAAAGGGGATATGGTTCGAGTATTTTTTTGCAACACTCTCGATTTGCCAGCGATTCGCATACTCTTTTCCATCCTCAGTGAGGTAACATATGACTGTCGTACCATTGCTGTCACGGTCTACGTCCTTCACCTCGAAATCGCCCTTTCCATCGCTGATCCACTTAAAGGCTTTATCCTCCCCCGCTTTCAGGCTTATGACCTCCACCTTTTCCGACACCATGAATACAGAATAGAAACCCACACCGAACTGTCCTATCAGACTCGTATCCTTTCGTACATCGCCTGTCATCTTCTCTACAAAGTTGCGCGTGCCTGATGAAGCGATCATACCAAGGTTTTGAATGAGGTCTTCCTCATTCATTCCGATTCCTGTATCGAAAACAGTGAGTGTTTTAGACTTCTTCTCATCAAACAGAACATCGATGCGGGGCTCAAAGGGCAGGTCCTTGAAGCGGCTATCGGTGAGCGTCAGGTATTTGAGCTTATCAAGTGCATCCGATGCGTTTGAGATAAGCTCTCTGAGAAATATTTCCCTATGGGAGTAGAGGGAATGAATGATCAGATGGAGCAGTTGGCTGACTTCTGCTTTGAAAGTATGAATAGCCATGAGTGTTTTTTCCTCCAACCTTCTATACGTATTCCAGGTATATTGGGAAATTTTGCGGGAACGCTCTATCTATATTTACTAAAATAACTTGCAGGACATATACCGTCAAGAAAATGGAAGTAATCGTGGAAAAAGATAACAGAGTGCGTTATTTTTAGAATATGGGTCTATTCACATCACTCAAAAACATAAAAGGAGCTTCACCTTTACGGTTATACCCGTAATCCGATGAGGGGAAACGAACAGATAGGATAATTGGGGTCGCCCAGCAGAAAGCAAAAAAGTCCCTTGCCATGATGTATAAATCGAAAAAACGGTTTATTCTTCTTCTCGAACGGGTTTTCCACCGTGAAAAATGGTTGAGCATACAGTTTTTTTCGCTTGGAAGCCTGGTCAACCAGTACCTCGCCGTGCTCAATTCACAAAATGAACAGATGCGACAGAACAAGCTCGAGCAGTTTACAACAAATGCCACTTTAACACTGAAAAGATATAAGAGGCCTGTGTATAAAAAATTTAAAAGGGCCCTCGCAAAGAAGAGACGAAAGACCCCCTCCCTCACGTCCATAGAGAGAGCAGCCGAGGTCGTCTACAGCGAGTTGAAACTCATAAGCAGTCTCTATCAGCGAAAACTTCAGTGGAAGCGTATCATAGGCAGTGCAAAGATGCTCATCAGGGACAGCGTGCACAGATCATAGCACCAGAGGCCTGGACAGAAGGTACATTCTGTGAAAATTGTACTCAGCATTACCCTGGTTCTGTTTCTCCCCTTGTTTGTTTTTGCGGGACCCACTGAGTTCAGTGTTACCGAGATAGAGACACTCGAAAACTTCGATGACTATGTACGCGAGGTCAGATTCTCTCCCTTCGGAACCTATTTCGCTGTTACCGTGGGTGATAACACGGTGTATCTGTTCGACCGCGCGTTCAATCGTCTATGGATGAGCCAGGGCAACAGAAAGAATGTCGGCGGAAAACTCGCCTTTTCTCCCGATGAGAAATACCTGGCCTTTACCCGATACAAGTCACAGGGAGATATTGGAATTCTCGATCTGGAGACCCTGCAGGTCGTGCAGGCCCTGGATGGACATCCATACTATGTCAGCGGTATTTCCTACAGCCCCGATGGGGGCTGTCTCGTCTCATGCGGTGTCGAAAAACAGGTTATTGTTTGGAAATGGGAAAACAACAAGTTTGAAAAACACCAGGTTATCACAGAACATGAGAAACCGATCAGGGACATCACCTTCAGCCCGGACCCGAGCATCATGGCTTCTGCCGGGGATGACTCGAACATCATCATATGGAAGATGAAGGATGGTTCTTTCAGAAAGCACCAGGTTCTCTCGAATAATAAATACTATGTAACGAGCATCGCATTTTCTCATGACGGCAAGCTGCTCACCTCCGGGAGTACCAATCTCATGACGCTCTGGAAACTGGATGGCGACCTGTATGTGGAAGCACAGAAATTAGAGCACAAATCAGGCGGCATGTGGAGTGTAGAGTTCAGCCCGGACAACATGTTTATCGCAGCAGCGATATCAAATGGTACCGTTCGGATCTGGAGCCGTGAGCATGGAGATATTTGGAAGGAAATCCATAATATTTACCGGCACAACGACAATGTCTTTGATGCTTCATTCCGATCAGACGGCAGACTTTTTGCAACAGGTTCGAGTGATCAAACGGCGGTATTTTGGCGTTTAGATGGAGTGGGACCTGACCCTGTCATTTCACTTTTACATGCCCTCTCCCTTCCCTTTTCCCAGGCCCAGAAACGTATCGTGAACAGCTCAAGCAGCAAGGAAATCATGGCTGCCATTGATGATGCGTTGATTGCACCGAAAGATGAATTCGAGACGAGTGATGAGTACGATCTCCGCATGAAAAAGCTGAGCAGCCATGTTCTGCTCGAACTGCAGGAGATGACCGAGCAGCATTTCGGTGCTGAGGAAAAACGCTCCGGTGAAATCACCGCACCGGTGGACAGCCTGGAATCCTACGATGCTGATAAGCAGATCTATCAGATCAAGGTCTTTGGAACTGAAGCTCAGCTGCGCATTGCTCCCTCAGAAGCTAGAAATCTCAAGCGGGACAGTACCGGAGCGGCAGTACTGGCAAGCAAGAAAAAGACCTCGGACGGCATTTCATACGATTACCGTAACTTCAGACTGGCGCATCCAACCAACGATAAAATCTATGCACTCACCATGAAGGAAAACCCATTCCGCGGTTCGTCAACGGAAGATACCGCGGGTGTTCCCATGGGTGAGCTGAGGATTGGACTGACAACAGGGCCGAGTGTAGCCATTGAAAACATAGAGTTCGACGCTGTGTATCCTGTGTTCTATAAATACTACGACGAACACCCAATTGGCAGGGCTGTACTGCGCAACAACGGCAGTACACCAGTGGAAAATATTCAGGTGAGCCTCTTCATCAAACAGTACATGGACAACCCGAAAATATGCCGTGCACCCTCAAAGCTGGATCGGGGAGAGAAAAGTGACGTCCTTCTCTTCGGGCTTTTCACCAACCGTGTGCTTGAAATTTCTGAAGGGAACAAGGTTTCAGTCAAGATCAGTATCGAATATACCGCTGAAGGAAAATCATGCACACAGGAGTTCGTCAGTACCATACGCATACACAACAGGAATGCAACAACCTGGGACGATGACCGCAAGGTAGCATCATTTGTCACAGCAAAAGACACTGCAGTGTTGAAATTTTCGAAGAACGTTGCCGGTATGATAAAGGGCAAGGCAAGCAGGTCACTCAACTCAAACCTGCTCATGGCAATCGCACTGCACGAAACCCTGTCGCTCTACGGTATGAGCTATGTGATCGACCCGACGACCCCTCACAGGGAATTCTCACAGAACAAGCTCTCCGTGGATTTTCTTCAGTTCCCAAAACAGACACTCGAGTACAAGGCTGGTGACTGTGACGACCTCTCCATACTGTACAACGCGCTGCTCGAATCGGTCGGCATCGACACCGCGTTCATCACCTTACCGGGCCATATACTCACCGCCTTCTCCCTCGATATGAGTGAGGAAGAAGCGAAACACCACTTCGACAACAAGGCCGATCTCATCTTCATGGACGGCAGGGCGTGGATGCCTGTGGAGACAACGATTATAGAGGACGGATTCCTGAAAGCATGGCTCATCGGTTCAAAGGAGTGGCGTGACTATTCAGCACGGAAAAACGCATCCCTCTTCACAACGAAGGACGCATGGAAGATATACGAGCCAGTCGGTCTCTTCGGCAGTTCGACACTGACACTGCCTGACAGCGACCGAGTTGTTCGAGAGTATGTTGCAGAGGTTCAACGGTTCATCAACCGTGAGATCTCATCGAGAGAACAGAAACTGATCTCCGAAATCGATCGATCCGGCGGCAACGCAAACACTGTCAACAGGCTTGGCGTACTCTACGCCCGATATGGTCTCGACGAAAAGGCGATCTCGGCGTTCAACCGGGTTCTTAAAACCGAGGAGTATGCCCCCTCGCTTATGAATCTTGGAAACGTCTACTATTTACAAGATGAGTACGAGGCGGCCCTGGTGTATTACGAACGGGCGTATCAGCAGAAACCTGACAACCCGAGAGTGTTGCTGGGCCTAACACGGGTTTACCAGAAACTGGGAGAACAGGAGGAGGCGAACAAAACCTACGCAAGACTTAAGCGCATAGCTCCCTCTCTTGCAGATGAGTACGCCTACCTCGGAAAAGCGAACGGTGATGGAAGCCGCGCCTTTCATCCCAACGGGGACCAGAAAATGCTCTGGGATGAGTAACCCGCCCCCGGCCTGAAACTGTAATAAGCATGAAAACCCTACAATAGATTCTTATTCCCGATATGCACCCTCTGGAGGTGTGTTTTTGCTACATCGTAGCAGGAAAACACCTGCCCCCGAGGTGTAACAGGAAGGTCTTCGAGGTAATAATCCGGGTGAAATACGAGGAGTGAATAGGGTATACGTGGATTCACGCATGCTATAGCTGAGGCAATTCCCTCAACCTCCATCTCATCCACATAGTAGGAAACGAGTAAGGTTGTGGCAGTGAGTACATCCTCATGGGGGTACAGATTCGAGGCAAGAGTGAAATTCTCCATGGTGGCACTCCCCTCGACACCGCATAGTGCTGCGTGTATATTCGGATGAAAAGCTTTGAGGTCGAATTTTACCGTACCTCCCGTGTCATGTGCAAGGCTGACCGCGCGCCGAACATGCAAGGGATTTCCACTTCCATTCCACTCAAAGCATATATGTTTCTTATGTTTACTTTGAACTGAAATCCGTTCTGCTGCCTCAAGTACAAAGGGAAACTGCGGCTCCGGTGAACCTCCGAAAAAACAGACACAGGCAACCCGTGGGTCTGCTGCCCTTTCAACAAGCTGCTCAACCGGGAGCGTGGAAGCTTTTTCCAACAATTTGTGTTCACTGTTCTGACAATAGAGACAGTCGAAGCTGCATCCGTAGAGGAAGACCGCAAGATTATACCCATCTTCCTTCGACCCTCTGCAAAACCACGATGCGCAGCAGTTGGTAGGAAGACAGTCCAGGTATGTATGAGCAAGCCCGGCTTTCCTGCCCGACTCTTCAACCAGCTGACCCTGCTCATTTTTCCGAAGGCCGCAAAAACCATATTCGCCCTCCCCCATTCTGCAGCTGTTGGCACAGAGCCGGCATTGTATTCCTTCAGGATGGTCCGGAGGCCTGCAGGGTAGATCGACCTGCTCCCTCCCCTTCCTATGCAGTTCCATCAATCTCTCCCTGTGAGGATATGAGCGCATGCAATGGGCACAGATCGCAAATGACGCTGCCGCCGGATTTTGCCCGCATTGAATACATGTTATCATATACCCCAGTCTATATGGGCTTGCCCAATTTCTCAAGCTGCTATAAGATTGAGTGTGCTACCGATGCAGTACAGGAGGAAGCTCAGTTGATCATGGAGGGACGGGAGGACACTGCATCAATGGAGAGAGTTGGTGTTTATGTAGATCCCATTTTCATCGCCCACAGGACAGGCCCCTTTCATCCCGAGAGTCCACAGCGCCTGGAAGTTCTGTACAGCATGCTCGAGGAGGATGAAGTCAGCAGACTCTGCAAACGGCTGCAATCCCGAAAGGCCGAAAGGGAAGAAATAACTCTCATTCATTCTTCCTCTCATTTTGATCGAGTCGCCGAAACTGCAGGTATACCTCAGTCCTATCTTGACGCGGATACGCAGACCTCAGAAGACTCCTTCAATGCTGCCCTTCACGCTGCCGGAGCAGTGCTCGACGGCATCGACCTGATCATGTCAGGCAGCATGAGGAACATATTCGCACTTGTGAGGCCACCGGGACACCATGCCGAAGGGAACAGGGCAATGGGCTTCTGTCTGTTCAACAATATTGCGATCGGGGCACTGTATGCCATCGAAAAATACACTCTCGAGCGTGTGTTGATCATTGACTGGGACCTCCATCACGGAAATGGCACTCAGCATTCCTTCTACGGCGATCAGCGGGTCCTCTACTTCTCGACCCATCAATTCCCCTTCTACCCGGGAACAGGAGATTTCGGAGAAACAGGAAGCGGTACGGGAAGAGGTTTCTCAGTGAACGTGCCGCTTGGTATGGGTTATGGTGACGCTGATTTTTCCAGGATTTTCGTGGAAGTACTGGAACCGATTGCAGATCTCTATAAACCCCAGCTGGTGCTTGTGTCTGCAGGATTCGATACACATTTCGATGACCCGCTCGGTGGCATGAAAATGACACTCGACGGATATGCCGCCCTCACAGGGATAATACAGCACATCACCCGCAAACACACCGAAGCAAAGCTGCTTCTCACTCTGGAAGGCGGGTACAGTCTGAGCGGACTTCGTGATAGTGTCCGTGCAGTCATTGAACAGCTGGCAGGTACACGCCAGGCTGAAGACGAAACAGCTGAAATAACCGGTCATGATCGCTCAACGGACCGCATCATCGAAACTGTGGCACAGGTGCAGCGCGAGTTCTGGTCATGCTTCTGAGCAATCCGCTTGAAACAGTGCATACACATATATCGAAATCACGATAAGCGTAAAAGGGGGTGGGAATATGCGTTTTGCTGATCTCCTCTCACAGGAAGAAGTATTGCGTATTCATGAAGCATCGATAGAAATACTCGAAGTGGTAGGTATGCTGGTCAGGAACGAAGGGGCACGGAAGATATTCGCAGCGCATGGATGCCGTGTGGATTCTGAACATTCCCTTGTCAGAATACCCAGAGAAGTAGTTGAAAAGTATCGCAGATTGTTCGTTCCCGAGTTTACCTTTACCGGTCGAGACCCGGACTTCGATCGCACCCTACCACATGACCGACCGGTGATTGTCACCGGAAGCTCGGCCCCAAACATCATCGACCGAAAATCCGGAGTGCAGCGGCGCGCAACATCATCGGATATTGCAGATATTGCGTTCCTCATCAACGAGCTCAGGGGATTCGACATCTTTTCAATATCGACCCTTGCCGACGATGCTCCAAAAGACCAATTCAGTCTCTCACGCTTTTATCCGGCCCTGAAGAACTGCCTCAAACCCGTCCGGAGTAATACACCGCATATGAAGGACCTGATGGATGTTCTCGAACTGGGTTTCATTATTGCAGGCGGTGAGGAAGCCTACCGAGAGCACCCGCTTATCAACCATCACTACTGCCCTGTTGTATCACCGCTCACCATGGACATTGAATCCACTGAGGCGGTCACGTATCTCACGAAGGAAAAACTGCCCGTATATGGGACCATTGTACCCAATGCCGGTATCACCTCACCCATGACCCTTGTCGGAAGCCTTGCCCTCGGAAATGCCGAATTCCTGGCACTGGGTGTGATGCAGCAGATGATTCAACCGGAAACCCCCCTTATCTATGCAGTGCTTTCAACAGTCGCCGACATGCGCACAGGCGCCTATGTTCCGGGAGCTATTGAAACCGGAATCATGCAGATGGCGCACAGCCAGATGGCACATTACTATAATGTACCTTCAGGAGGTTATATCGGGCTCACCAATGCTCATGTCAATGATGCTCAGTCAGGTTACGAAACAGGTATGAACACCACAGCTGCATTGCTTGCAGGTGCTGACCTGTTTAACATGGGAGGCCTGCTGGGAAGCCTCATGACCTTCGATTTTGCCAAGGCTGTCATCGATGATGAAATCGCAATGATGCTCAAACGGCTCATACGCGGTATAGCGTACAGTGAAGTAGACCTCGCCCTTAATCTGATTGGTAAAATCGGGCCAGGTGGTAATTATATGGACAGTACACACACCATTGAGCACATGCGTTCATCTTCCTTTTTCCCCGATGTTGCAACCCGTGACATGAGGGAGACCTGGACAGCTGCCGGCAGAAAAGATGCAGCAGCACGGGCACTGCATCGGGCGCAGGAGATACTGACAAAGGACAATCCTGCCGTTTTTTCGCTCGATACGGACGAGCAGATACGATCACGATTCAAGGGTCTGGTCTCCGGGGATGCAGGCTGGCAGGATTGAGAAGGCCCACAGTGTGGTATGGGGACACCCGTTTACATATTTTCACATCTCTCAGAGTGAGAGAAAAACAGCAGCCGCCAGAGCGCACATAATACCGATTGCCCGGTAGATAGTTATCGATTCGTGGAGAAAGATAAGGGACAGGATCACTGTAATAAGTGGATACATGGCTGTAAATGCAACAACCTTCGAAGCGTCTCCCATAGTGAGGGCCCTGTAAAAGAATATCACTCCTATTCCGGCAAAGAGACCGCTGAACAGCGCACTGTAGTAATGTATGCTGCGAACATTGAACCTGAGATCTCTGGGGAACAGCACATAGACCAGGGGGAAGGTGAGTGCAAATCCGAGAGAGCCGAGTAACAAGAGAGTCCTGTCAGGAATATGCTGTGAAGAAGTTTTCCCCATGAACCCCCAGAAACCCCACAGCACGAGGGTCAGGAGGCTGTACAGGAGCCAGGGTTTCACGGGCAGTCACCAGCTGAGTTATGGTTACACCTTCGGACCTGCAGTTTGCAACGGTTAATCGGCAGGTTTTTATCTGTCAGTTATGCGCAAAAAGCGATTCTGCAACAGTGGATACCAGATCCCCCCAGTTGCCTTCTATCCACCGCATGGCCCTCACATTGTGCTGGAGGTAGGTGAGATACTCATAGGGATTCGGTTTCTTAATGTAAAAGTCGTCCACATCCCAGTTGAGCACGTATATATTGCTCGCCTTGATCATGATTGGCAGGTATTTTGTCTCTACTTCAGTCAGAGGACCAATTCCATCTGCCTTCCCTGATTCGTCCTGATACGCATCGAGAAAGATCTGTACCCTGTCCAGCATGAAGTCCCCGTCTTCCTTACCCTCCCAGGTGGTGCACGCGTAGGTGACAGCAAGGGCCACATCAAAGCAACGGACGTCTATCTTTGACCAGTCGAAATCGAAGAGGCCACAAACTGAATCTTCTTTAAACTTGAGATTTCCCGGATGGTAATCCGAGTGTATGGCCAGTTGCGGCATCTGCCCATACTCATCTCTTCTCAGCTGACCGAGCGTTTCATCGATGATCCTGAGCGTGTAATCGAGGTGTTTGAGGAAATAGGCGTCGAATTTCGTGTCACCCGCCCTCTTTGCATACTTCATTAAATTTCCAGCAATGGTAGGTAGAAGGTCGATGATTTTCGCCTCGTAACGCCTCCCCTCGTACTTGAGATCGTGTACAGCACTGTGATAGCGTGCCAGAACCCGGGCTTCATCGGCAAGCTCACATTCACTGCAACAGGGGTTGTCCCACGTGTATTTATCCTCACCTGTCAAAAATTCAAAAATTGCATAGTATACTTCCCCGCTTTCGTTGTCCCTCTTCTCGATCTCTTTTACATAGGTGCCCCCATCATTTCGAAATACTATGCCCGCTGCAAGGTCGAAGTGTTTACGCATGAGATGTTTTACAATGGAATGTTCGAACCGTATCTCCTCTTCACGAATTCCTCTCTTATAGCGCCTGAGGAAGTAGAGGCGTTCACGATCATCCTTCTTTGTTTTTATCGTATAGCTGACGTTGACATATCCCCTATCGAGTTTCTTGATGTCGGTGAGCTCACCTATATCGTAGTGCGTTGATAGAATTGTCCTCAGGTGCTCGGAAACATAGTTTCTGTCGATGGCTTCCTGGAGAACCTGAGCGCTTGCGACCAGATTCTCAACGATGTTTCTCAGTTCTCCGAGGTCCAGTTGTTCAACCATGACATACCTCTCTTCCTGCGGAGGTTGTAAGGATTACGGGGGCCAGAGTTTCGACCCCCGCTACCTTTGTTTAAACTTCAATCTTTTTCAGTGGCCGTGCAGGCATACTTTTCTGAGTCAGATTGGACACAACAACGATGGTGATCAAACCGACGATCATTGCCATGGTCCTGAAGGGAAACAGAACCGTGTCATATTCCGCGGAATAGATCCAGTACTTGAAGATCGGGCTGAAACCGAACTCAGGTATACCTCCCATGAACCGGAGAAAGATCGCGACCAATATACCGGCATACACCCCAATTTTATTCGCTCTCTTGAAAAATAAAGCTGCAACGAGGGATGGAAAGAGCATGGTGTATACCAGATCGCTGCAGAAGTACCAAAGCGTGTAGGTGCTCTTCAACGTCAGGGCAAGCGCCGTTGCGATTGCTCCGATGATAACGATGGTTATTCGCAGAGTTGTCTTCAGCTGCCTGTCGGTTGCTTCAGGTTTGAGGAACGCTTTATAAATGTTCCAGGTAAACATTGACGATGCTGACAGCACCGAGGAGTCAACACTGGACATAACAGCTGCAGCAACCGCTCCGAGTCCCAGGGCGCCAACTACAGGTGGCATGACGTACCTGAGCACATAGGGCAGAATCAGAACGGCCCATTCCGGGGTAGTAACTCCTATTGCTGCCCAATCAAAGTTGTACCCTATTACCGCAAGCAGTGTTGGCGGGATGACCATGAGAAATGCCATAATCCCGGCTCCAATGCTCATCCACCTCGCTACGCGTCCATTTTTGGAAGCAAGGACTCTCTGTATATAGCAGTGCCAGGGGATGCCGCCGAAGACATAGAGCAGCCCGTAGTCCCACCAGTTCAGAATCCACGGCCCCCAGTTGGGGTCCTTGCCAGCATTCAGGGGTGGGAAATATCCTTTGATAAATCCTGCGCCAAGTGTGCCCCATGCTTCGTTGTAATTACCCCACATGCTGTTCCAGCCACCTACTTTGGGAGTACCAACGAACACCGCGATAAGCAGGAAAACGATAACCATGCTCAACTGAACAACGTCGGTGTATGCAACTGCCCACAATCCACTTATCACCGTATAGGCGATGGTGACTGCTGCTGTAATGAGAATGCCTGAAACGAGGCTCACACCAAGAATGGCTGCAAAGGATGCACCCAGCACGACCATAATTGCCGCAGTCCAAAAAATCTCACCGAGCAGTGCCGGGATGTACAGTATAGCGGCACCATCCTTGCCGAAACGCTGCTCAAAGGGGTCGAGCATGGTGGTGAAGTTGTGCTCACGCATCTTCTTGGCAAAGAAAATACCACCAATGATGAGGGAAAGCGCGTATCCCCAACCAGCCTGTGCCCAGCCCTGTCCCCAGGCATATACCATCTCTGCGGTACCGCCAAGGTATCCACCGCCCACCCATGTGGCGGTCATGGTGAAGATGGCCATCCATAGCGGTATGGTTCTACCGGCGAGGAAGAGATCGGTAGAGTTCAGCGCACCGCCCTCGGCTTTCTGTCTCTTCCTCGGGGCAATCCATGCAACGAGAAACAGACCGACGTAGATGATTACCATTACCACAAGGCCTGCAAAAAATGTATTCCCTTTCATTGCTCCTCCTTTCCTCACACTGATTATGGGTTTGGAATACCATTCATCTTAGATGACACTAAGGTGGGTAAAGCATACAACATGGAATCATGTTAGCCTCCTCTTTCGTTGGGAAACCTTTTTTGAAAGCAGGAAGTTAATATGTACACTTAGGGAACTTTATAGGATTTTACCCAGGTAATATATATTTTACAAGAAAATTTATTATTATTACTCAGTTTTTGAAAAGCGCACGCAATACACGCCAGCACCGCTCACCTCAACCCCCCACACCTTTATTCCTCTGCTGGAGGTACCGTTGGAAATCCATCAGAAGCAATGGCCCCGCCGTCCACAGGAATAATCGCGCCATTTATGAAATTGGAGGCGTTCGATGAAAGAAAGACGACGATACCGAACAGGTCTTCACGGTTTCCGGCGCGGCCTATGGGGATCCTCTGCTCCAGCTGAGCATAAAAGGCATTCTGACGGAGAAAGGGGGACGTGAGGTCGGTCCAGCACCATGTGGGTGCAATGGCATTGACGCAAATGCCATTCTTTGCCCATTCACAGGCCATCGACATGGTCATCAGATTGACAGCTGCCTTGCTTGCCGCGTAGGCTGGATCTCCTGCACGTCCTGCAAAACCCTGCAGGGAAGAAATATTTATGATTTTCCCCTGTTTCTGGGAAAGCATAAGCTTCGCAACCTCCCGGGAGCAGAGAAAGGTTCCCTTGACGTTCACGTCCATTATATATTCCCAGGTATCGACAGGAAATTCTGCAATGGGCTGCACATCCGCGTACCCTGCACTGTTAACCAGTATATCTATCCGGCCGAATTGTTTCGCCACTTCACCAGCCATACGTTCTACCTGATCTGGCTCTCTCACCTCAACTTCAACGGCCAATGAGCGGCGCCCCATCGAGCTTATTTCATCGGCAACTCGCTGGTTGTTCTCCTGGGTCTTCCCGGCAATTACCACATCAGCGCCTGCACCGGCAAGTGCAAGGGCCATGGCCTCTCCCAGACCCTTCCCGCCGCCTGTCACCAGCGCTACACGTCCGCTCAGATCAAAGAGGGATTTCACATCCTTCGCCTTCTGTACAAGCTCGTCCACTGGAACCTCCTATTTGGGAGTTTCATTCTTCTTCATAGCCTTCATCGCGTCTTCAAAGCTGTCAGGTGTGGCATAGCCGCTCTCCATGGGCATTGCGCATCCACTGTATATCCAGAGAAACTCCACCGGCTCATCAAAAGGATTACGGAGCCAGTGTATCTCTCCTATTGCTGCAAACTGCACATCTCCCGGCGTGAAGAGGTATTCCCTGTCACCCATCCCCACGACAACTTTGCCACTGAGACAGTATATGAACTCCTCAGAATAGAGATGGCAGTGCGGTTCATGATAGGAACCGGGCTTATACACCGAGCGTCCCATAACGGTCTGCTTCGATCCCATGGTTTCACGGCAGATGATAAGCTCTGTTTCGGGATCGCCGTATATTCCCGGCCATCTTCCAGGCGGATCCGGTTCGACTTCGCGCCAGTTCACAAGTCAAAGCATACCCTCCGGAAAATCGTAGCGTTCCCTCTGTAAATCCGCAGGTCTCAGTTTCATTGTAACTCCCCCTCCTGTGTGAAAGTTATATAAGGGTACAAGGTCAAATGCTGCTGATCACAGCACGCACGCAGAACATCGGCACGTACCCTATTGGTTATGTGGTATCAATCGAACCTCTTCAACATCAGCAACCATATTTCCAGTCACCTCCGATAGTCCAGGCTCCCAGGCCGATCGGGGTAATATGCATGTCCGAATTTCCAAGCTGAGTGGTTTTTATGTTTTACTCCTGACAGTCACTCAATAAATTGTAAAAACTCTATCGCAGAAAATCATCAATGGCTTCAGCGGCCATTCGACCATGAAAGATAGACCGTACAACCAGGGACGCTCCTGTGTGTGCATCACCCGCTGCAAACACCCCGGTTACCGATGTTTCATAGTTCTTCTGTATGTCCACATTACCCCTGGAACCAAGCTCGATATTCAGATCATCGAGCAGTTTGTCATGCCTGACATGCAGGAAACCCATTGCAAGAAGAACGAGATCAACTTCCAGGGAAAACTCGCTTCTCGATACTGCTACCGGCGCTGGGGGTGAATCCGGAGACGATTTTTCCCATTTCACTTCAGAGAAATTGGCACCCGCAACCTGTCCATCGCTGCCGATGAACTCCCTGGTTAATACAGACCAGCGGCGCTTGCACCCCTCCATATGTGACCCTGATGTCCTGAGAATATTTGGCCAGTCAGGCCATTCCGGGTTCCATGGCTTGTCCCATTGAAGGGGCTGCGGCAAAATCTCGACCTGGTGCACCTCCTTCGCCCCCTGGCGGTTTGCCGTACCAATGCAGTCGGAGCCTGTATCCCCTCCCCCAATAACGAGGACTCTCCTGTTTCGTGCTGAGATTATTTCATCGAGATGCAGATCACCCGCAACCAGTCTGTTCGACTGGGTGAGGTATTCCATTGCGAAGTGTATTCCCCCCAGTTCCCGGCCGGGCACCACAAGGTTTCTCGGTTCACCGGCACCTGTGGCCAGAAGTATGGCATCGTAGCTCTTGTGTAGGTATCTGGCGGAAATATCTTCACCGATCGTTACATCACACTGGAACTGAACTCCCTCGGCCTTCATCTGCTCGAGACGCCGGTCTAAAACGTTCTTCTCGAGCTTGAAGTCAGGTATACCGTATCGAAGTATACCACCGACACGGTCAGATTTTTCAAACACGGTTACACGGTGACCTACACGACGCAGCTGCTGCGCTGCCGCAAGCCCTGCGGGACCGGAACCGATTACCGCAACCGAGCGACCGGTTTCCCTCGCTGGCGGCCGGGGTCCAATCCAGCCCATGCCAAAACCGTGCTCAACGATAGCGAGCTCAATCTGTTTGATGGTAACGGGACTGCTGTTTATCGCCAGAGTACACGCCGTTTCACAGGGAGCCGGGCATACCTGGCCGGTAATCTCCGGAAAGTTATTCGTCATTTCGAGCCGGATGAGCGCATCACGCCATTCGCCGCGATATACATAGTCGTTCCACTCTGGGATGAGGTTTAGGACCGGACATCCGCGAGAGGACTGACAGTAGGGAATGCCGCAGTCCATACAGCGCGCACCCTGAATCATGAGGTCCCGTTCGGGGATTTTACGCACATACTCCCTGTAATCGCTAATTCGTTCCTGCACGGGCCTGTAGGCTGCATCGACCCTCGGATGGTCCAAAAACCCTCGTATACTTCCCATCAGATAAACACCTCTTCCGTCACTGCTATCTGTTCGGTTTCACCCGCCTCCTTTTCCCTCATTCGTTCCAGCACCTTCCGGTAATCAATAGGCACCACCTTGACGAAGAGTGGGAGCAACTCGCGCCAGTGATCCAGTATTCTCTGTGCATATCTGCTGCCCGTATATTCCACATGCCGTTCTATGAATGTGTGAAGGTCTTTAATATCCTTGCTGTCCATGAGGGGTTCTATATCCACCATTTCGAGATTGCATTTCGTATCGAAGAGCTGATCTTCATCGAGTACATAGGAAATACCGCCGCTCATGCCGGCTGCGAAGTTGACACCCGTCCGTCCGAGTACAACGACTGTTCCACCTGTCATGTACTCGCAGCCATGGTCGCCAACCCCCTCAACCACGGCAGTTGCACCGCTGTTTCGAACAGCGAAACGCTCGCCTGCCATACCGTTGATGAAAACCTCTCCGCTGGTTGCCCCGTACAGGTTGACATTTCCGGTGATTATGTTGTGCTCCGGCCGGAAGGTTGCCTCTTTCGGAGGATATACGACGATCCTACCGCCTGACAACCCCTTGGCAAAGTAATCGTTCGCGTCCCCCTCGAGCTCGAAGGTAATACCGGGTGCCAGGAATGCACCGAAACTCTGACCCGCAGAACCCGTAAAGGAGCATCGAATCGTATCGGGTGGAAGACCCGCCAACCCGTAACGGGACGAAACCTCGGAGCTCAACATTGCTCCAACAGTACGGTTGCTGTTGCGAAGGGATAGTGCAATATGAATAGGTGAAGCCTTCTCGAGTGCAGTCCTCGCCTTCTGTATGAGCTTGCTGTCCACAGACTTTGAGAGATCGGCTTTTTCAGTGTTAACACAACGAAGGGCACCACTTTTGGTTATTTCAGGTTTCATAAAAAGCTTCGAAAAATCCAGTGCCCGGTCCTGCCAACCACTCATGGCCTTGCCAACATCGAGTAAATCCACCCGTCCGACCATCTCATCTACAGTCTTGAATCCGAGCTTCGCCATGATCTCGCGCATTTCCATGGCCACGAAACGCATGAAATTCATGAGATGCTCCGGTTTACCGGCAAACCTCTTACGCAGTTCCGGGTCCTGTGTTGCAACACCCACAGGGCAGGTGTTCAGATGACATTTTCGCATCATGACACATCCAAGCGTTACCAGCGAAATTGTTCCGAAACCGAACTCCTCTGCACCGAGGAGGGCCGCAATGACCACATCCCTTCCCGTTCGGAGCTGCCCATCCGTCTGCACCCTGATTCTGTCACGAAGATTGTTCATTACCAGGGTCTGCTGTGTTTCTGCCAAACCAATCTCCCACGGTATACCTGCATGTTTGATGGATGAGATGGGCGATGCCCCTGTTCCGCCGTCATGACCGGAAATCAAAACCATATCCGCCTTTGCCTTGGCCACGCCCGCAGCCACCGTACCTACACCGACCTCGGCAACAAGCTTCACCGAAACCCGTGCTTTCGGATTTGCATTTTTCAGGTCGAAGATGAGCTGTGAGAGATCCTCTATAGAATAAATGTCATGATGGGGCGGTGGAGAAATGAGCATGACACCCGATGTTGAATGGCGTACCTTTGCAATATATTCATCAACCTTGTGTCCTGGAAGCTGACCGCCCTCGCCAGGCTTTGCTCCCTGTGACATCTTGATCTGAAGCTCACGGCAGTTCACGAGGTAATTGCTCGTTACACCGAACCTTGCTGAGGCGACCTGTTTAATTTCACTTCTCGAGGAATCACCTCCGCTGAGAGCCCTGTACCGTTCGTCGTCCTCCCCTCCTTCACCCGAGTTGCTTGCGGCACCGAGCCTGTTCATGGCTATGGCCATTGTTTCGTGCGTTTCCCTGCTGATAGAACCGAAGGACATGGCCGATGTGACGAACCGTTTCACGATTTCCTCGACAGGTTCAACCTTTTCGATCGGTATCGGCCTGGTCTTCCTGAATGCAAAGAGGCCGCGTAAGGTACACAGGTTCCTGCTTGTGTCATTGATGACTCTAGAATACTCTTTGAAAAGGCCATAGTCGCCCTTGCGTACGGCTCGCTGCAGCAGAACGATGGCTTCGGGAGAGAGACGGTGCTTTTCAGAGCGGTTTCTGTAGTGTATATCCCCCCCTGAATCGAGGCCATCGGGTGTTCCCGTCGCATAGGCCTGTGCGTGCCTCCGGCAGGCATCACGGGCAATAATTTCAATACCCACACCCCCAATTCTCGAAGAGGTGCCGGGAAAATATCGAGCAACCAGCTCTTCACTCAGCCCCACTGCCTCGAATATCTGCCCTCCCCGATAACTCCGAATGGTCGAAATCCCCATCTTGGACATGATCTTGAGCAGTCCCTTCTTAACGGCGTTAATGTAGTTTTCAATTGCCGATTCCGGTACAAGATCAGGTCGAAGCTTTTTCTGTTCAACAAGCTCTTGGGTGGTCTCGAAGACGAGGTACGGGTTAATGGCACTTGCCCCGAAGCCTATAAGCGTGGCAAAGTGCATGACCTCCCGGGCCTCTCCGGTTTCAAGGATTATTGCAACGAGGTGTCTCTTCTGGGCGCGAATCAGGTGATGGTGTATGGCCGATGTGGCAAGAAGTGCCGGAATGGGGGCCTGCGAAGGACTAACACCGCGATCACTCAGGATGAGGAGTGATGCACCGGCATCAACCATTCTCTCAGCCTTCCTGCAGAGGGTGCTGAGAACCGCATCCATATCTTCCGCCCCTGTATTGAAAAGAATCGGAAGCACCACGGCACGAAGGCCTTCGATGTTCTCAACACGAAGCCTGGTCATGTCGTCATTCGAGAGAATCGGATGAGGGAGCTTCAGCTGATGGCAATGCTGCGGTGTCTCTTGCAGAAGGTTTTCCTCTCTTCCGATGAAACTCATAAGAGACATGACAAGGCTTTCACGGTAAGGATCTATGGGGGGATTGGTCACCTGGGCAAAGAGCTGTTTGAAGTAGTTGTAGAGAAGCTGGGGCCTGTCCGAGAGTACCGCAAGAGCAGCATCGTTTCCCATGGAACTGACGGGTTCCTGTGCATTCTCCACCATGGGGGTGATGAGCATGCGGATATCTTCCAAGGTGTACCCGAATATTTTCTGCCTCGTCTCAAGGGATTCATGCTCAAACTGTACCGGGCCCGGGACCTGAAAAAGGCCCCTTAACTCGATCTTGTTCCTGTCGAGCCATCGCCTGTACTGCTGGCGGCGAGAAACCAGGGCCTTTATCTCATGATCGTAGAGTATCCGGCCTATCTTCGTATCGACCAGGATCATTCTCCCGGGGCCCAGCCGGCCCTTGCGAAGCACATCTTCCGCCGGTATATCAAGGACACCGACCTCGGAAGCAAGTATAACCATACCCTTCTTCGTCACCACGTACCGCGCCGGCCGCAGGCCGTTTCTATCCAGGGCTGCGCCAATCCTGATGCCGTCCGTAAAGGCGATGGATGCCGGGCCATCCCATGGTTCCATGATTGCCGCATGGTATTCGTAGAAGGCCCTCTTATCGGCACTGATGTGATAGCGCTCACCAAAGGTTTCAGGTATCATCATCATCATTGCGTGTTGAATTGACCTGCCGCCAAGCACGAGGAGCTCGAACACGTTGTCGAAAATTGCAGAATCACTTAAAGAAGGATTAATAATAGGAAAAAGCTTCTGTATCTCAGTGCCAAAGAGATCGGAGGAAAGCGTCGCTTCACGACCATTCATACGGTTGATATTTCCCCGGAGCGTATTGATCTCCCCATTGTGTGCGAGAAACCTGAAGGGTTGCGCCAGAGGCCAGGATGGAAATGTGTTTGTGCTGTAGCGCTGATGAATAAGCGCGAAGGAACTTGTAATATCCGGATCCTTGAGATCGGGGAAGAAGTTTTCAAACTGGGGTGCGACAAATAACCCCTTGTACACAATCGTCTTACAGGAAAGGGACGGAATATAGAAATCATCTACACTGAAGCCCTGCCTGCCCGCATTGTTCTCCATCACCTTTCTGCATATGTAGAGCTTCCTCTCCAGTGCATCACCACCCAACCCTTCGAAGGTTATGAGTATTTGCGAGATATGCGGCATCGTCTCTCTTGCCATACTGCCGAGACATTCCGGGCAGTGTGGAACGTCACGCCAGCCCAGTAGCCTGCCGCCTTCCCGTGTGACCGTTTCCTCAACGATCATTCTCGCGATCTTTCTCTGCCCTTCATCCAAGGGAAGAAAGAGCATACCGACCCCATAACAGCCGAGATCAGGGAGCTCGACATCCATGCCCTCACACACCTTCTTGAAAAAGCCATGGGGTAATTGAACCAGCATACCAGCACCGTCACCGGTTTTCTGGTCGCCGCCAACGGCACCTCGATGAACGAGGTTTTTCAGAACTGTCGTGCCCTGCCTGATAATATCGTGTGTGGAAGTACCCTGAACATTCGCAACGAAGCCAACGCCGCAGCTGTCGTGTTCATAAAAGGGCTGGTAGAGACCATGCTCGGCCATTGTTCGCGGGATGTCAATTGCGGAGTGACGCTTCATCGGTATTCCTCGTGTGTATTCTGAAAAATCGTTTGGACCCCAGTATCATATACACTCACCTGTTGGATTACGAATATAAGGAGGATTACAAGCATCGAAAAGAGCATTCGAAACAAGGACCAGGCGCTCAGGTGAGTATAAAAGATTCGAACTCCTCAACACTGTCGAAATAGGCTATACAGTTATTTCTCATGTACTGCTGAATTTCAGGTATGCTGTGCCCCCACCCTGCAGCGGCCACCGGGATGTGCGCCGACTGGGCCATGACCACACCGGGCTTGAGGTCATCGACCACGAGCATCTCCTTCGCCGCAAGAGCGTATGTATGCATAATTCCATGGATAGGATAGAGGCTTGGTTTTCGTTTGCTCTCATCATAGTCCCAGCCAAATATGATGTCCGGCATGAAAGGTTCGGGACCATTGTGACTGAGGTAATCCCGCTCAATTAGGGCCTTTTCGGAGTGCGAAACCACTGCCACGATCCCTCCACGTTTCCTGTATTTGATGAGCGCTTCAATAAAGCCAGGGTAAAAATGAGGGGTTGAAGATGTGGTGAAATCCCTCCAGACTTCGTACTCCTTCTCGATTTCGGTTTCATCGAAGTGAAGCTCGTTGATTAAATACTCCATTATTCCCGGGTCGAAATTTTTCAAGAACCATCCATCCAGACTGATGGGTTCCTGATCATGCCTGAGTATACGCATCACCTCCACATGTGCCTGATAGTGGATCGAAGCGGTGGAATCAACCGCTGTATCATCGTGGTCGAGAATTACACATGTAAACCTCAGAGACATAACAGGGCACACTCACTTTTCTACAGTTTTTTACTTGGTTGTTTCATGTTGATCAGCTGCACTGCAGCAATCGAGAGCGCGCCCCCTATAACGGTCGTTAGGAGAGGCGTCTCATCAAGTACAAGCCAGCTGATCAATACGGCGATCACGGGAATGAGGAAGGTAAAAGAGCTCGCCCTCTGGCTGCCGAGTCTGTTGGATGCATGAAAATAGACCGTTGCGCCAAAGGAGGTGGCCACAATCGCCAGGAATACGATATTGGCCCAGAGTGCCAGGTATTGATCGGTTGCAGGCCATAAACCATGCATAAGAGCAAGGGGAAGACTGAGCACTGTGGCGAAGGCGAAGACATAGAAACTGAATACCATGTAGGTGAGCTTCTCCTGGATTTTCTGACTCAAAATAGTGAGGAGCGACCAGGCAAGAGGTGCGAAAAGAAAGAAGATATTTCCGCTGTCCAGAAGATCTTTGTAGCTGATTCGCCATATATTGAGAATGACCGCACCGCCGACAAATCCCAGAATGAGGCCGATTATCTGAAGCTTACGGGGGCGTTTCCGAAAGAAAATGGAAGTCCATCCAAGAGTCATAACAGGGTTGAGTGTGGTTACCAATACGCCGCCTGCACCCGCATACCCTATCCTGACACCCACGAGGAAGAATATGTTGTAGGCAATCAGCAGAACTGACGCGCATAGCAGGAGAAGAAAGGTTTTTTTCTCAACCTTCATGGATTCACGCTGTATGATCATGAGGGGAACCATGGACAATACTGTGATAAGAAACCGCCAGAAGATGATAATTTCCGCGCTGGTGAGCTGTGAGGCCACTTTTCCCGATGTCCAGGAACCGCCCCAGCCAATCATCGCAAATACGAGGAGAATGATCAGTGTCGTGGTGGGTGAGCGTTCAGACATACTGTTAACTTTCACAGGGGTATGTAAATCCCCACTGCTTACGAATCTCATCGAGTATTTTCATGATCCCCAGGGAGTCATCGAGCGGGACGATTGCACACTCAGTCTTTCCAGCCCGGATGGAGTCCATAACGGCAAGCGCTTCATACTCGTACCCGTTATACCCATTCAGGTGATACTCGTGCTTCTCGGGTTTTTCACCTTCTCGAAAAAGGGTGAATGCGGCCGGTTTGTACCAGGGATCGTGTACAACGATCTTTCCCTCTGTGCCATACACAATAGCATCCTTTACATCGTAGGCAATCATCGATGAAGTCACCGTTGCTATCTGTCCCCCTTTAAAACGGAGCAGACAGGCAGACTGATAATCTGCGCCTGTATCTCCGAAAAAAGCGATGCCCTTGACCTCTTCGGGTGCTCCAAAGAGGTTGTACGCCCACGATATCCCGTAGGAGCCGAGATCGAGAAGTACTCCAGCACCGAGGCTGACATCATAAAAACGGTTTGTCGGATCAGCCGGTACCGTTGCGATAAAGGGTGCGATCAATCCCCGAAGCTCACCGAGCACTTTTTCCTTGAGCAGCTCGCGAATATGTATATGTACCGGAAAGAAATGGGTCCACATTGCCTCCATGAGAAAGAGCTTCCGCGAATGTGCAAGGTCAATGAGCTCTTTTGCTTCAGAGGCGTTTATAGTCAATGCTTTTTCACAGAGTACATGTTTTCCGGCATTGAGACACAGGGAGACATCTCGACGATGGAACACGCCAGGCGTACCGATATATACTATATCGATATCCGGATCGGCAACCATCTTCTCGTAACCGGCATACCGCTTCGGGATCTGGTACCTGTCCCCGAACTCCTCAGCAGATGCACTGTTTCTGGAACCGATGGCTGTCAGTTCAGCAGCTTCCGGAATGTTCTTCAATGCAGTGGCAAAACGATTGGCAATCTTACCGGTGCCGAGAATGGCCCAGCGGATACGGTCTTTCATCATCAAACTCCTTCAAGGTTGATCAATTGAGACCATGAAGAACCGGCTTCAGCAAGGGATAAAGCATACTGAAGCGGCTATACTGGTCTTCGTAGGAGTCCCTGTGGGAGGGTATTGGATCCGTCACATCCTGTCCGCCAGGAATGATTTCCATAAGCTCCGCATAGTCGCGGTATATGCCGACACCGATACCGGCAATCATGGCGGCACCCCTCCCTGCCTGTTCACTGTCCCGGGACAGACTGAGCGGTCTGTTCAGCACATCCGCGACAACCTGACGCCAGATGGGACTGGCCATTCCATTGCCTGCAGCAAGCATATCGCCCACAGGCACCTCGAGCTTCTCAATCGTGTCCAGAACTTGCCTGAGGGCAAATGCCACTCCCTCCATGATTGCACGTGACAGATGGGCCGGTCCATGGCGCAGTGTCAGCCCGATGAAACAGCCCCGTGCCCGGGGGTCCATGAGGGGTGACCGTTCACCAGCGAGATAGGGCAAAAAGAGGACTCCCTCTGAACAGGGCGCTACACTGCCTGCTAATGCGGACAGCCGATCGTAGGCATCGGCTTCCCCGCTCAGATCCAACAGGTCGCGAAACCACCGCAGCGACAGTCCAGCAGTCAGAATGGCACCCATAATATACCAGCGATTCGAGGGAGCGTGACAGAATATATGCAGGTTGAGCTCCTCGTTCCGGATCGGCCTTTCCATCGGGATGAATATTTGCCCGCCGCTTCCCACGGTGACGGAGCCGTTGCCCGGTTCAATGAGCCCGTTTCCCACAGCTTGAGCCACCTGATCTGCACATCCCGCAGCAACAGGAATGCCGGCTGGAAGTCCCAGCGCCTCCGCGGCCTCTTTACGGAGCTTCCCGGCAACCTGTGCAGGTTCGAGCACCTGTGGGAACAGATTTTCGGGAAGGCCCACTTTGCCGATGATATCTGGTGACCATGATCTCCTGCGCACATCAAACAGGGCCGTTGAAGAAGCATCGCTGGCCTCAGTTGCGCACTCACCGGTAAGCCTCAGCCTGATATAATCCTTGGGGAGCATGCAATACCGGCTTTTCTCGAGTAACTCCGGGGTATGGCCTTTTATCCAGAGCAGTGTCGGTCCCATGAAACCCGCTGCCGGAGCGGTCCCGGCTGTTCCTGCGAGCATTTCTTTTCCCACCAGAGATGCAAACTCATCAACCTCTTCGATACTTCGCTGATCAGCCCATATAATGGCAGATCCTATAGATTCATTGTTCCCATCAACCAAAACGGTACCGTGCATCTGACCGGAGAGGCCAATTGCACACACCGATTTCCCCACTGTACCGACAGCCTCTCTGACAGCAGCGGTTGTACCATTCCACCAGTCTTCCGTCGACTGTTCTGCCATTCCCGGCTGAGGGGATTGAATACCATACTCCCTGCTTCCGGTGTTCAGGAGCCGACCGGATTCATCAATGACCACGGCTTTGACGCTGGAAGTCCCGAGATCGATACCGAGCAGACACCGTGCATTACTCATTGTTCGACGCTACCTCCATCTGTATAAAAGCTCTCGCCTCACGATGTACTATCGCCTTTGTCCACTGGGCTGTGCTTCTCTCAATGAGCCGAGGCCATACTTCCTGCGGTGCCTGTGAAAATATGCTTTCAGTCTCTGCAGTGATAACATACCAGTCGCCCCGTGCCACCTCAGAATCAAGCTGTCCCGGTGACCACCCGGCATAACCGGCATAGGCCCTGAATTCCCCACCACCAGCTTTCCGCCTCACTATGTCGCCCAAAACATCGAGGCTCGAGCACAGGTACACATCCTCGATTACTTGATAGGAATCCTCAGGCTTACTGCCTGAACGCACCAGAATGAGAAGCTGGTCAACACCCATAGGTCCTCCCACAAACACGGTGTCCTTCCTTTTGCGCAGAGCCTTCATATCCGGTAAAACCTTTGAAAGCTTTATGTCGGTTTGCCTGTTGATGATAAGCCCCACCGCACCCTCCGAACTATATTCGATAAGGACAACCACTGTCTGCGAAAAGTTTGGATCAAGAAGGTTCCTGCTCGCCACGAGAAACACCCCCCGTCCAAGGTCCCTACTAAAGGGGTTGTACTCATCGGCGAAACAATGATAGGAAGACATGCGCTGCCGAAACCTTACCTCCCAATCAAGTGAAAGCAGGGGAAGACCGAAAATCAGTATGAGTATACCAGGAATGAGGATGGCTTGTTTTTGTGGACACACTCTCATAGCAATCCCAATATAGCACGAACCATAATTGGAGAGGGAATATTTTTCCTTTCCCTCATAAATCTCCTATAATTATAGACATAAACTGTCTCAGGTAAGATTGAGGAGCATGCATGAGATCGAAGAAGGACCGGTGGGGGCTTGCCATTTTCCTGCTGTCCCCCCTGATGATCGGTTCTCTTCTCCTTGGATCTAACCGTCTCTCACCTGATGTGCTCAGCAACATAATGATTGCTGTCCCCTACGCCGGCACAGGTCTTTCTTTTTTTTGCCTGTTCCTGGGACATTTCTCTTATCCGCGTGTGCACAACCTGAAGGTGTACCTTCACTGTTACCTCGCTGCCCTCCTCGGACTCATATTATTTGTACCGCTTTTCCCCGGCATTACAAAAGGACCGTCCCCCTTCCTAATCGCCGCTCTCTCACAATTGAATCTTCTTCTCATTACCCTGCTCCCCTCCTACGCGAAATACCGCACCACAAAGCTCATGACCTGGATATTCGTCAGCGGTGAGCTGTGTTTCATGATTCTCGTAATGTTCCAAAAGCTCCCGATCCCCGTTACCCTTCCAGGAGGGCCGTCTAACACGTTGACCTGGACACTTGTCTACTGGCCCATACTCATACTCCTTCTCAGTTTCCTCCTCATAAGAAGAGAGTTTCACCTGGGCGGCATCATTACCGGGTGTTCCTACTTCTACGCAGTTGTCATACTCGTATTGATGGGAAGAATACCGAAACCGCAGCTGACGCAACCCATCTTCATGGCTGCACTGCTCTATCTCATTGCAGGCATCGTAGTGCACTGGTTTTCGAGAACTGAGCACCGTGTCTCCTATGACCCGCTATTACAGATATACAACCGCAACTTCTGCAGCCGGATCATCGAGGAGCAGTCCAGGCTGAACACCACACCCCCCTTCGGCGTTGCCATGATCGACATCGACCACTTTAAAAAGGTGAACGACACCTGGGGGCATCAGGCCGGCGACAGCGTACTGATCAGCGTTGCACAGACCATTCAGAAGGAAGTGGTGCCGGACGGTATTCTGTGTCGATACGGAGGTGAGGAGCTCGCCATTTTTTTTCCAAAAATGGAAACCCGCGAGCTAATTCCGCTCATAGAAAATGTCCGGTCAAGCGTAGCGGCCCTCAAGATCCACATCGGAAAAAGAAAATCGATATCCGTAACCGTTTCCTGCGGTGTGGCGCACCGGGCATCAACCTCTCAAAGTATCGTTACCGTGATTCAGGCTGCAGATAAAGCCCTGTACAGGGCAAAAGAGTCGGGGAGGAATCAGGTAATCAGTGCCCGCCGGCGAAATTAAAAGGGCTGTATGAGGTCGACCGTAAACTTCCCCCTCATTTTGATCTCAACATACTCAACAGGGGTGTTGTCCTGCGTATACACAAGGCTTTCCACATAGAGAATGGGTGTCTTTGAGGAAATACCGAGTAGCCTCACCTCTTCGGTCGATGAAGGCATTGCAGGTTCAAAATCCCGCCGTCCATGATGAAGCGTAATCCTGTAATTCCTCTCCAATACATCGTAGAGTGAATTGTGCTCAAAATCTATCTCCTCGATGTGGTGGCAGAGCTGCTCCGGGATGAAACTGTTGGCAATCAACACAGGT
Organism: uncultured bacterium; assembly: GCA_965603595.1. Taxonomy (GTDB): domain Bacteria; phylum Spirochaetota; class B62-G9; order B62-G9; family DRHN01; genus JAGLSF01. Next base: position 4,006 of record CBFDDP010000008.1, on the reverse strand, counting down.
TCGTGGTGGATGAACCTGAGACGATGTAGATGGAACACAGGGTTCTCTGTGGCGATGTTGAGCTTCTCTGAAACTTTAAGAGGTGCCGGTATGATGTGCTTTTGGAGAACCTTGGTTGAAAAGGCTATGCCCTTCTGTGTCATTTCCTGTGCAAACCCCTTCAGGGTACCAATGAATTTGGGTTTTTCGGGCCTTGTATTGACAAATGTTCCCTTTGCTTTGATGCGCCTCAAATAGCCCTCATTCACAAGATGCAGGATCGACTGACGAACCGTGGCTCTGCTGACATCAAACTGCTCCATGAGCTCAATTTCCGTTGGTATGGTGTCTCCCGGTTCATACACTCCCGACTCGATCTGGTCCTTTATTTCCTGAATCAATTGATAGTACAGGGGGATTGGGGAGTTTCGATTGATCATACCTTTCTACCAATCCCTGATTCAGTGTTGTTGATACGGCTCATCCATACACCTTGTGCAGAGCATTCTGCCAGTATTCGACACTCGTCTTCAAGTTGTCTATTGCGCTCTCATCAGGTATCGCGTGAGCAGAATAGAAAAACTCGAAAACAATGATGGTTTTTTCTATGCCCGTTTTTTCTATCGTTTCGAAGATACGCTCGGGAACAATGACGCCAATCTTATTATACTCCTCCGTAAAAGGCCAATGCCTGCTTCCCTTGCCGTCAGTCTGCTGCATGTGCACGACAGGGGACAGGTGCCCGAGCTCACGAAGCCATGCATAGGCATCACTGTCTCGAGGGTCTCCTGATCGAATATATCCATGCCCCACATCGAGACAGAGCCTCACGGGTACATGTGAAAACTCGTTTGCCCGTTCAATCATGCCCTTGGTCTCGTCAATGGTACATGGCACCTCCCTCGGTACCGACATGGGCTCCCAGAGAAAGTGCTTCTGATTCGACTCCCTGGCGATTGCTGTCAGATGGGTAATCTCCTCCAACAGCACCTCGATGAGGTAGTTGCGGCGTTCCGGGTTCTCATGATCTGTCTGACTCAAGGTTCCCAGGTACACACCTGATCCATCCACTCCAAGCAGGCCGCCCGCCCGTATCATTTTCTCAAACCAGCGAAGATAGCACTTTCGCAAGGCCGGATCTGGATCCAGGAGACAGTTGAACTTGTGTACCGCTTCGCCGGTTACTGCCGTATCTATGCTGATCCCTATGCTGTCTGCAAGCTTCTTAATCTCCAGACATTTGCTTTGAAAGGTTTCATCGTCTATGATCACAGGATCAAGCAAATCGTAGGAGAACTGTACATGCTCAAGGTCCAATTCATTCTTCACAATCCCCAGCCAGGCTGACGGTTCCGAATACCTGCCAATGGCAAAACAGTTGTTTACTCCAAGAAGTATCTCTGACATATAGAACTGCCTCCAAATGTATGCTGCCCTTTAGATTTTATGATCACCACTATTTCTATGAATTACAGGTGCTACCCGAGTGGGTTTTCGATTTTTTTCATATCCTCGACAATCTCTCCGATTGACTGGAGATGAGTGGTCTCATTCATCAGGAAAACCTTCGAGCCATTCCCAGAATATTTAAAGATATTAATCGCCCCATTGTCCTGCTTTACCTTCCAGAAATGAGAGTTGTCCAAGCCAAGCATTGCACAGAGCAAGACCTTGTTGGTCAACCCATGGGATACGAGAACCACCGTTCCCTCCGGGTGACGTGAAAGTATCTCCTTGAGCCCGACCACCAATCGTTGTCTCACTTGGGAGAGTGTTTCGCCATTCGGTATTTCAACCTTTTCCGGAGCTGATAACCATACCCCAAAAATTACCGGATACCGCGATTCGACTTCAGACCGGTTCAACCCCTGCCATTCGCCAAAATTTTTATCAGTAATAGGTTCATACACCTCTACTGTCAAGCTGTGGTATCGTGCAATGGCTGTTGCTGTGTCAAACGCCCTTGACAGGGGGCTGGAATAGACCGCATCGATGTGAACATTCTTCAGCACCTCTCCAATAATTTCTGCCTGTCTGATACCATTGGGGTTCAACTTTACGTCTATTCTGCCCCTGAAAATACCGCTTTCATTCCAATCTGTCTGTCCATGACGAATAAGTATCACACGCATTGTCGGCAATCCTCTCACATGATAACAGCAGGGTTAACAATTTCAGTGTGTCATTCGGATCCTGGCCTGACAAAAGCCTTCAAACCCTTCTTATGTTCAGCCTTCTGCAGTGCTTCATGAAAGTCGGCCAAGTCAAAGGTAAAACTGATGTACTCCTTTGCCTTGATATGGCCCGAAGAGATCATATCCAGGGCAATACCACAATGGCGGCTTGAACCGCCATGCGTGCCGGTGACATAGGATTCCTTGTAATGAATGAGGTTTGATTCAAACTGTATGGAGGGGCTTCCCTTGGGCAGGCCTCCAAAGAGATTGATGTTCCCCCTTTTTGCGACCATTTTAACAGACTGCTCCTGAGCCTCTGTTGAAGCGCAGGCTACAATAACCACGTCGGCACCTCGTCCATCTGTTTCAGCAAGCACCCTGTTTACTGCATCCTCTTCCGATGTGTTGACAAACACATCTGCCTCGGTAAAAGTTGCCTGTTCAAGCCTTCGGGGTGAACGCTGCATGAGTATGATTTTTGAGGCACCGCGGGCCCTGCTCACCTCGGCATTGAGACACCCCGCGGGACCAGCTCCAATGATTACCACCACATCTCCCGGAGTTATCGACGAAAGCTCAGCAGCGTTTATTGCGCATGAAGCAGGGTCAATAAGTGCAGCTTCCTCAAATGAGACATGCTCGGGAATGTGGAAAACACAGCCCTGTTTTACCGCTTGCCCTGGAACGGCGACATACTTCGCGAAACCACCATCACGGTGTACACCGATGATTGAAAGGTTGTCACAGGCGGTCTGAAGCCCGCGGGTACAGTAGAAACAGGTGCCGCAGGGTATATTTGGATTGACCGTTACCCGGTCACCCACCTTATATCCTGCCTCCACAGCGCATGACTGAACAATATTTCCGGCAAGCTCATGACCCGGGATAAGGGGCAGCAGGGCAGCAGCATAGCCATATCGATGCATCTTCACATCGGTACCGCAAATTGCACAGGTTGCCACCTCAATTAAAAGTCCGCCGTCAGGCATTTCAGGCTCCGGAACATCTTTCACCTCTATACTCTGAACACCGGTTAGTACAGCAGCTTTCATCATGGAGCTCCCGATCGAGATTTATGATTAGGGTGTAAAGATAATCTTATTGTAAAACATCTCCTTGTTGTACATTTTACGAAAGGTTTCAGGTATCAGTGAGAATTGGAGCCTCTGTGATATAAGAGGTTTTGTATTGAGCCTTCCCATTGACATGTACTGCACCGTGGTTTTCCACTCATGGTCATGGGGTGAGAAGTTTGAGTTGACCGCACCAAACACTCTCAGCTCGCGACGAAATATTTGCGTAAAAACCTCATCGGGGAGCAATATATCGGTATAGGCCCTGCCGATATGTATTATTCTGCCCCGCTTTCTTGCGGCCACCAGGGATTGAAGATGGGTCTGTACAGAACCCGCCGTTTCAAATATCACATCAGCACCAACTCTCCCCGTCTCATCCATTATCCTATCGACTACATCGTCATCCTTTGCATTGATAACGACGTCAGCCCCAACTTCTTTAAGGATACGAAGCTTCTGGGGCACTACATCTGTACCGATAATTTTTCGGGCTCCCTTTATCCTTGCCCACTGACAAACCAGCATTCCTATTGGACCGGCACCGAGCACCGCAACAGTTTCTCCAACTCGAATACCTCCCCCTCTTCGAATAGCATGAAGTGCAACTGCTGCGGGGTCTGTCATGGCACCGGACTCATAATCCACATTATCGGGCAGCTTCACCACATTGAATGCCGGTATCTTCATGTATTCAGCAAAGGCGCCATCAGACCTGGAACCAACATAATCATAGTCCTCACACAGATTGAATTGCCCCTGTAAACACCACTCACA
>CBFDDP010000007.1:0-48762 GCA_965603595.1 uncultured bacterium | reverse complement strand
CAACGGCCTACGATGCAATGGGACTGCTCAGGTCAGCGGTGCGCGACGATGATCCGGTTCTCATGTTCGAGCACAAACTGTTGTACGGCTCCAAGGGTATACGGGCGGAATCGGGAACGGTTGATGCCTCATCGGAGATACCTGAGGAGGATTACACGGTGCCCATCGGCAAGGGCATTGTTCGACGGGAAGGGGAGGATGTGACGATCATCGCAAGCCTGCTCATGATGCACTTCAGCCTTAAGGCGGCGGAGATGCTCGAGGGGGAGGGCATATCCTGCGAGGTCATTGATCCCCGTACACTCTGGCCACTCGATCTGGAACTCATCCTCCAATCGGTGCGCAAGACGGGCCGTGTGGTGATCGTTGAGGAGTCACCGAAGCAGGGCGGCGTGGGGGCCGAGATAGGTGTGCAGGTATGTGAGCACATCCAAGACTATCTGCTCGCACCGGTTACACGGGTCGCCGCTCCAAATACGCCGGCACCCTTCGCACCTGTGCTCGAAAAGCTCTACGTGCCTCAGCCGGAGAGGATTGCGGATAGGGTACGTTTAATGATGGAGGAGTTCTGAAAAACCGCGATTGTATCATCAAGGGACAGGTGGTCTCGCTGGGGTGTTCAGAGTAGCTTCCCTACCTGCATCTGGAAGACCGGGTTGTAAAATAATATTTGACAGAATTCGCGGTTATGGTATCATTTTCATGAAACCGATACCATTCTAATAGGGGTTGTGAGGAGCAGGTATGATCGCGGCAAAGGATAGAAATACTATTCGAGAGCTGGCCAAGAAGTGGATGGAGCTTGCATCTCAGCCAGTCATGAATGAGCGGAAAAAGCTGTGGAAGGCTGTGCACGACCTGAAATCCGAACGGCCGGTGATTTTAGTGGAGACGTCTCCCATCGAGGGATATGTTTCCCCATCCGAGCTACGCTGCTCCGATACCTTTCTGCGGGCAGTGGAGAAGAACATGGTTGACAATGTGCGTCATGCAGAGGAGGTGGGAGACGACATCGTGTTCGAGCCCTACTATCGAATCGGATGGCAGCTCGACATCTCCGACTTCGGGGTTCCCGTGGAGATGAAACCGGCCACCACGGCACAGGGTGATCAGTCTCTGGGCTACAGCTTCAACTTTCCGATCAAGAAACCGGAGGACATCAAAAAACTGAAGAAACGAACCTTTGCTGTTGATCGTGAGAAGACGATGAAGTCAAAGGAAATGCTCGAGGATCTTATGGGCGACATGCTCCCCGTCAAGGTCGCAAACTATGATCCATTTGCGGGTGAATTGGGGAATAATGAGTGGACGGGCATGTTCTTCTTCGGTCTTACCTGGCAGGTGTATCGTTTTATCGGGAACGACGGTCTTCTCTACTGGCTGTACGATGCACCTGACACGATACACTGGCTGATGGAGTTCATGTACGATGACCGGGTGGAGCTCTTCGAGTTTCTCGAGAGGGAAAAACTTATCGAGGTGAATACGGACAGTCAGATGGCAGGTCCGCGGAGCTACGGGTACGTGTCCGATCTGCCGCCGCCCGATTATGAGGGAGAGGTGACGCTAAAGCATCTGTGGGGGTGGGCGGAATCACAGGAGGCGACCATCATATCACCGAAGATGTACAAGGAATTCGTGCTCCCCTATCTGGCACAGTTGAGCTCCAGGTTTGGTCTTGTGTACTACGGCTGCTGTGAGCCCGTTGACGACAGGCTCGAGCTCATTATGGAGGCAATTCCCAATCTCAGGTCAGTATCGGTTTCGGGGTGGGCGGATTTCGAGAAAGTTGGTGAGATGCTGGGTAAGAAGTATGTCTATTCACGCAAACCCACACCCTCCTATATGAGCGGGGCACAGCCCGACTGGGAACTCATGGAAGAGGACATGAAGAAGACCTATGCCGCAACCAAAGACTGCAATGTGGAGATCCTCGTCCGGGACCTCTACACGATTGAAGGCGACAGGCCGCGGCTTCGTAAATGGGTCGACATGACAAAGTCCATCTTTGGTATCTGACGTACCGGTACAGAGATATTTTATATACAAACGCTGGAAAAATTCTGTAGCCCGTGAAAGGAAGAGCCCCAGATAATGACATCGCGGGAACGAATCATTGCCGTGCTGGAGAGAAGAGAACCGGACCGGCTGCCCACCTTTGAGTGGAAGGTTTCGCAGCCCATTATCGATTCCTTTGTTCTGGGAGGGGATGTCTTCGATTTTGTAGAGGCAGCAGATCACGACGCCGTCTGTTGCTCGCCCTCCTATGAAAAAATCGAGGTCATTGATGAGGACACCTTTGTGGACGAGTTTCAGATCAGACGCCACCTCACCGGTATGGATAAATATCCCGTGTCAGTCGGGTATCCCATCACCGATCTGGAGAGCTTCAAAAAGTACGTCCCGCCTCCCCTGGATGCACCCATTCGTTTTAAAAATATAGAGTATGTTGTTAAGCGGTTTGGCAAGGAGAGGGCGGTTATTGTCAACCTGCACGATATATTTTCCTTTCCGCGCGACATGATGGGGCTCGACAATTTTCTCATATCATTCATAACGGCACCTGAGCTCGTCCGTGAGCTTGTGGGGTTTTCCGTGGACTACAACCTCGAGCTTGCCGGGCTGGTGAAGAAACGTGGGATCGAGATCATCGGCATAGGTGACGATATGGCTGACAACAAAGCTCCCTTTGTCTCGCCGGAGATGTTCGCTCAGTTTCTATACCCAGAATTCAGGCGTGTCGTGCAGGGATACAAGAAGCTCGGCTTCTACGTGATCAAACACTCTGATGGAAATCTCACCCCCATACTGGATATGCTCGTAGATGCGGGCATCGACTGCCTCGATCCCATTGACCCGCTCGGTTCCATGGATATCGGGTACATCCGTGAGCAGTACGGTGACCGCATTGCCCGTAAGGGGAATATTGACTGTGTGCACACCCTCGTAGACGGCACACCCGAGAGAGTGGAGGCGGAGGTGCGTGACTGTATCCGCAGGGGGTCACCCGGAGGAGGCCATATCATATCGACGAGCAACTCCCTCCATGCCGGCATCGACCCTGCCCTCTACAAGGTCATGCTTCAAACCATACGCGAGCACGGCACATACCCAATACATTAAGAGGACACATTTCTTAATTAGTTCCTGGTGGTATCTCCTGCGAAGCAGGCTTAATTCTTACGAATTATCCACCAGTTCAATAATTAGTGCTTATCTTGTCGCACTGCAAGGCGTTATGTAACAAACATTATAGGTTTCATTCAAAATAACTTATTATTCACCACGCACTAATTATTTGCTTGACAGCAATCTCTGTTATGGTATCATTTTCATGAAACCGATACCATAATTAATCAAATAAGACAAGAATGCCTACCATTTTCGATGTTGCAAGAAGAGCGGGAGTATCCAAGACCACGGTTTCGCGTGTTCTCAACCATCCCGAACTGGTCAATGAGGAGACGAAACGGCGCGTGCGCGGTGTCATGGAGGAGCTCAGCTACACCCCGAGCATTCTGGCCCAGGGGATGCGGGCACAGCGTACGAAGTCTTTCGGTGTGGTGATTCCCGATTTCAAGAACCTCTACTATGCAGAGTTCCTGGAACATGTCGAGATTGCTGCCAGACATCACGGGTATATTGCGATTATCTGCTCCACGGACATCGATCCCGATCGTGAGCGGGAATATATCACAAAGCTTCTCAGGCGGCAGGTCGACGGCCTTATCATGTGCTGGTACAAGAGCGTCACGGCGCATCGGGACTTTCTCGTGAAGCTTGCAAAAAAGCTTCCGGTGGTCATTATGGACCAGCCCTCCCAGGGAATGCCCGTATCATCGGTCTACACCGATGGGTTCAAGGGTATTGGACGCTTGACGAAATACTTCATTGAGAATGGGCACCGAAAGATCGCAATCATCAGGTCTCTGAAAAAGTATCCCGTGGGAAACAGCAGGTATGAGGGGTATGTAGCCGCGCTGCAGAAACAGGGGCTTGATATCGATGAAGCACTCGTTGTTGAAAGCGAGTGGACTGCTGAGGGGGCCTTCGAGGCAACGGGAAGGATTCTTGCCAGGGCCGAACCCACAGCAATTATAGCGGTGACAGACCTCATGGCTCTCGGTGTACTCAAATATTTGAACGACAACGGATACGACGTGCCGGGCGAAATCGCCATTGCGGGGTTCGATGACATAAGTGTATCGTCCCTGGTTTCTCCCAGGATTACCACGGTGGCACAGCCGGTCGATCGGATGGCCTGGGAGGCCACACAGCAGCTTATCAGGAGAATTGAGAACCGGCATGTCCGCAACAGGGACATCGAGCTTGAAAACAGACTCATTATCCGGGAGTCAACGGAACAGCCCGTCGAGGACAAGGTGACGGGATAAGATTTCGTAGAGGAGGGAAGATGAAATTCGAGCCCTATAAGGGAGAACCTGATATCAACCGCCTTTTCGATGCGTTCAAGCATCGAAAGATTGACCGCGTTCCCAACTTCGAGGTTCTCATCGAGGACAAACATGTGGAGAAAATTCTTGGCCGCTATGCGGGCAATACCCTGGCAATCGGAGGCGACCCGGCGAAAGGGATCGAGGAGTCGGAGGGTGCCCGGCCCATGCATGCGAAGGATTATCTGGAAGTCTGCGGCATCATCGGACAGGATGCAATGATCGTGGAAGCGATCTGGACTCCCTTCAAGCTGCGCCATGAAGACGGCCACCTGTCACTTGCCGCAGACCGGAGCATCAAATCGCGGCGGGATTTCGAAGAACGCATCGTGCCTCCAACGGACGATGATATCGAGGAAAAGATGCAGTACGTGCGGGAATATCGCCAGGAGCTTGATCGCTCGGGTACGAAGGTGGGCTTCTGCGTGCTTCTCGGTGCCTATTTTCAAACCCTGTACGAGTTCATGATCGGCATGGAAGACTGCATGACCCTGGTGTACAAAGACCGCGATTTTATCGAGGAGCTTCTGGAGATCAGCACACAGTTCTGGGTGAAGTTCGTGAAACGTGCTCTGGAGGAGGGAGTGGATTTTATCTGGCCGGCCGATGATGTGGCCTTCAAGACAGGGCTCTTCCTTCGGCCCGAAATCATGAAAGAGATGTGGCTTCCCCATCTACAGCGCATAATCGAACCGGCAGTGAACAGCGGCGTTCCGGTGATGTTTCACTCTGACGGAAAGATCGATGATATTATTCCCTGGCTTGCGGATATCGGTGTGGATTGCATTCAGCCCATGGACCCCTACGGCATCGATTACAGCGATTACAAGAAGCGGTTCGGCAGCCTGGTATGCCTGGCGGGGAACATCGATATCGAATTTCCGCTCGCCCACGGTACGCCCGAGGATGTGGAGCGGGATGTGAAGGCCCATATGGAGGTGCTGAAGCCCGGCGGCGGCTATGTGGCGACCTCGAGCCACAGCATCGTGAACTATATACCCCATGAGAACTTCGTGGCTATGGTCAATGCCATCCACCGGTACGGCAGCTACGCGGAGGGGAGTTGGACATTCACGGGCGAGGAAGCGGCGAAGGCTGTAGATGCTGATATGGAAAAAACCGCCCATGAGGCAAAGCATGAAGATCGCCGCACGGGGTTAGAACCGGGAGCCCTTCAGGACATCTTCGATGTCATATACAGGGGAGAGCAGGAGAGGATCGCGGATCTTGTCCAGAATGCCCTGGATATGGGCAACAAGCCCGCGGATATCATCGATGGTGCGATGACGCCCGCAATCCGGGAGGTGGGTGAGGAATTTTCCACCGGCGAACTCTTTCTTCCCGACCTGCTGCTCGCGGCACACACCATGCAGGAGGCCATGCAGGTACTCACGCCGCTCATGGAAAAGGGCGAGGGGAGGGTGAGCAGGGGAAGGGTTGTCATCGGTACGATAAAGGGCGACCTCCATGACATAGGCAAGAACATGGTCATTGCGCTCTTGAAGGGGAATGGTTTTGAGGTGGTGGACCTGGGCATCGACAATGCCCCTGCTGATTTCGTCGAGGCTGTTCAGGAGCAGAGACCCGATGTGGTTGGCTACTCGGGCCTTCTAACTACCACTCTGGGCAGTATTCCCGATCAAATTGAAGCCTTGAAAAAAGTGGGATTGCGTGATAAGGTGCTCACTATTGTCGGCGGCGCACCGGTAACAAGGGAGTTTGCAGACCGCAATAACATCGACCTGTATGGAAAGGATGCCAATGAGGCGGTCAAGGTGATCGAGAAAGCGCTCTCCGGAGAAGGGAGCACCTGAGTTTTTCAGCCATATTTATACGTGAGGAGGTGATGGGAGAAAAGAGGTTTCAATAGTATTCAGTGAGATTCCAAATTTTGGGATTCCAAACTTTTAAGGAGGTTTATACATGAGAAAACTGATCGTTGTACTGATTGTGCTCTTCTTTGCGTTCAGTGCCTTTGCCCTCTTTGCGGGCAGCGGCAAAGAGGAGCCTGCACCCCAGGAGGACGTTGCCGAAGAGTCGAAGGAGTATGTGGCTGAGAAGGGACTGTACGACACCTTCGAGATGTATCGTGAAGCGGCCGGGAAAGAACAGCCCTATCCGGGAAACCCGGGAGAGGGAAAGAAGCTCGGATTTGCGAACATCTTCGGGACGCTCCCCTTCTGCATTTCTGTTGAGAACAACATCATCTATCAGGCGAAGCTGGCAGGTTTTTCGGAAGATGACATGATCATCATGGACAACCAGTATGATTCGGTACTCGGTCTGAAAAACGCGGACATCATGCTAGCCCAGCGTCCTGACTTCTTCATCGAGTTCCAGTCCGATGCCAAGGTCAACAATATAGTCGCCCAGAATTTCGGTGCGGCTGGTATTCCCATACTCGCCATCGACGTGCCCGTTCCGGGTTCACCCTTCATGGGTGTGAACAACTGGAAGGTCGCAACCATAGGCGGCAAGCACATGGCCATGCTCATCAAGGAGCAGTGGGACGGCTGGGATGCCGTTGACATGGTGGTGCTGCTGCAGATGCCTGCAGGCGGTGATGTGACCATGCTGAGGTCTGAAGGATTTGCCGCAGCGCTGGTGGAGGAGTTCGGCATGGAAGCGGAGGAGAAGATCGTCCGGGCCGACGGCGGCATGGGACAGTCCGAGCAGGCAAAGGCGGCCATGGACGACGTGCTTGCGGCACATCCCAATGCTCGGAAGATCGCCATGACGTCGATCAACGAGCAGACCATGGCTGGCGCCATCGCCGCACTGCAGAGCGCCGGTCGTTGGGACCCCGACGATATCATCATCATCACCCTGGGTGTGGATGAACTGGGCCAGTCCCAGATCAGGAGGGAAGAAAGCGATGCCGGTATCGCCTTCTTTCCCGAACATTACGGTGAGTATGTTGTTCCTGCAGTCTGTGCGATGCTCGAAGGTGAAGCGGTTCCACCGTGGATCTACGTGGAAAACGTGGTCATCACCAAGGACAACATCGACGAGTGGTACCCTGAGTAGAATGAAGCTTGTGTGACGGCCGGCTGAAAACACTCAGTCGGCCGTTATGCACATGGAGTTCGTCATGGCAGACAGATTGCTGGAAATGAAGAATATATCCAAACACTTTCCCGGCGTTCTTGCCCTCGATGAGGTGAGTTTCGATCTCAAGGCGGGGGAGGTGCACGGCCTGCTCGGCGAGAACGGTGCAGGGAAATCCACTCTCATCAAGGTCCTTGCGGGAGATTACTCCAAGGATAAGGGGCAAATCGTCATTAGCGACGAAGAGGTGGAGTTTCATTCACCCTCAGATTCGCAGACGATGGGAATCAGCGTCATCTATCAGGAGCTCAATACACTCGATGAGCTTTCCGTTGCGGAGAACATATTCGTGGGAAATCTTCCAAAAAAGAAACTTGGTACCGTTGACTGGAAGACCCTCAACAGGAATGCAAAAACCGTGCTCCAGAGGATGCTTGTGGATATCAATCCGAAGAAGATCGTGGGTGATCTGACTGTACACGAGAAACAGATTATCGAAATTGGGAAGGCCATATACAAGGACGCAAACATTCTGGTTATGGACGAACCCACGGCAGCTCTGGGTGAGAAGGATACGGTCTCGTTGTTCAATATCATACGGAGTCTGAAGCTACAGGGGGTGGGTGTCATCTATATTTCACACCGCCTGAACGAAATCTTCGAGATTACGGATCGGGTAACGGTATTACGGGATGGGAAGTACATCGGAACCGAGCATACCAAAGAAACAGAGCGGGAACGTCTTATCACCATGATGGTTGGCCGGGAGCTCAAGGATATGTATCCCAAGCGGGAGGTTCCGATCGGGAAATCCCTTTTCGAGGTGCAGGGACTCACCGTCAGCGGTATTGTGGAAGACATTACTTTTTCCGTTCACGAGGGGGAGATTGTCGGTCTCTTTGGGCTGCTCGGCTCGGGCAGGCAGAACATCGTTCGAGCGATCTACGGGATCGATGAAAAGGAGAGCGGGACCATCCAGATATCCGGGAAACCGGTACTGGTTAACAATCCAGCCCGGGCACTGAAGCAGCGCATGGGATTCATGCCCATCGATCGCAAACTCGAAGGACTCGCTCTCACGCTTTCAGTGTCCAACAACATCACCATGGCAAACATCGACAATCTCGGTGACGGCTACTTCATCGACAAGAAATTCGAGCGGAAGAATGCACAGAAATGGGTGAAGGATGTCAATATCAAGACCTCATCCCTGGATGCGGAGGTGAATTCGCTCTCCGGGGGGAATCAACAGAAGATCGTTCTCGCGAAACTCCTGGAGACAGGTTCACGGATATTCATCATGAACGAACCGACGCGCGGTATCGATGTGGGTGCAAAGGTCGATATATATCAGATGATGGAAAGCCTCTGCGAGAAGGGTGCCGGCATCATCATGATATCATCGGAGCTGCCCGAGATGCTTGCCATGGCAGACCGCATCATCGTTATCTGCCAGGGCAGGATTACCGGTGAGTTCAACCGCAATGAAGCAACGCAGGAAAAGCTCCTGCATGCGGCAACGATTTAGGAGCGCAATATGGGAAAAGCATCGGAGGTACTCTCAAGGCAGAAGGGGGAGAAGAGATTTCTGCTCTCCAGCAACACGATTCTGTTCATCTTCCTCATCGTCATGGTTGCGGCCTTCGCGGTGCTGAGCAGGGACTTTTACTCCATATACAACATCACCTCCATGCTCACAAACATAGCCTTCAGCGGCATTGTGGCGGGCACCCTGACGCTGGTCATGATCATGGGCGGGCTCGACATATCCATAGGCGGCAACATCGCGCTCACCTCCTGCCTCGTTGCCTATCTTTACAACCTGGAAAAGGGGCCGCATATCGGCCTCATTATACTCATAGCCTTGGCGCTCGGTGCGACCATCGGGAGCTTCAACGGGTTCGTCATCACGAGGCTTGACCTGAACCCCATCATCACCACACTCGGTACCATGGCCATTACAAGGGGCATGGGCTACGTGCTGACCAAGAGCCGGTCCATACTCATCCTTGAAAACGTGGTCGGTTTCATCGGCAGGGGAACCATTGCAAAGATGCCATTCCCCCTGATACTCTTTATCGTGGTGTACGCCGCGCTCACGATCGTTATGACGAAGGCGAAGTTCGGGCGCAAGATCTACTGTATCGGCGCCAATCAGGAGGCGGCAAAGCTCTCGGGCATCAACATAAGGAAGGTAAAGTTTATCACCTATCTCATCAGCGGTATCGCGGCGTCCATCAGCGGGCTGATCCTGACGGGCCAGAGTGCGGTCGGCATGCCTCAGCACGCGACGGGAAGTGAGCTCGACGTGATTACGGCGGTTCTTCTGGGCGGAACATCCCTTGCAGGCGGAAAGGGCAATATACTCGGCACTCTGGCAGGAGTTCTGATACTGGGGGTGCTGTATAACGGGTTTACCATGATCGGGTTTCGATATGTGCACATCCGCGTCTTTCAGGGTGTCATCCTCATTCTCGTCGTCTCACTCTATGAGGTGCGGGAGAAGAGATCCTACTAAAGGCAGAGGGAAGAGATATGGCTGATACCACGGCCCCAATGGAAGGGGAAAGGAGAGTTACCTTCAAGGAAAAGCTTGCCGAGATCTTTATCTACGGTAAGAGCATGGTGCCTGCTCTACTCGTACTGCTCTTCATTCTTGTCGTGCTCTTCGGCGCTGTCACGCCCTACTTCTTCACCTATACGAATTTCAAGGCAATCATAAGCAACATTCCGATTATCGCAATCATGGCTGTGGGCATGACCTTTGTCATATTAGTCGGCGGACTCGATATATCCGTGGGTTCAGTGCTTGGCTTTACTGCGGTCAATGTGGCACTCTTCCATCACATGGGCTTTCCCGCCTGGTCCATCATTCTCGTCTGTCTCGGCATCGGGGCCCTATTCGGCTCATTCAACGGTGTCATCATCACCAAGGTGGGCGTCAATCCGGTCATTACCACGCTCGGCACCATGGCCCTCGCCCGGGGTATGGCGTCGTGGTTCGCACTGGACATCGAGTCACTGAAGCTTGGGAGGATATTCGACCAGAACTTTCTCCTCATTGCACGCCGCTACTTTCCGAAGGAGGCGCAGCTCATACCCATTACGTTCATCTATGTGATCGTGCTCTATGTGGTCATGTCGCTTGTGTTGAAGTATACGCGATACGGCAGGAGCGTATATGCGGTGGGGAGCAACGAGTACGCCGCACGACTGGCCGGTATCGATACATCGCGGATCAAATTCTCCGCCTATGTCATGTCGGGTATCATGGCGTCGCTTGCCGGCATGATTCTTGTTGCACAGCTCAGCCTGGGCAGGGATGATGCGGGTCTCGGCTCAGAGCTTGAGGTCATCACCGCCGTGGTGCTCGGCGGCGTGAGCCTCGCCGGCGGCAAGGGCAATTTGCTCGGGGTCATCATCTCCGTGCTCATTCTCGGGGTCATTCGAAACGGCATGGTCCACCTGCAGGAGACCATCGGTATTTCCTATTACTGGAGGGAGGTGGTGAAGGGTGCCATTCTCATCCTTGCCATCTCCATCGACGCTGCACGACTCATGGCCATCAAGAAGCGGCAGGTCGTGCGGCAGTAGCCTGTGCACGCCTGATTGGAGCTTAAAAGTCCTGCACTGTTCAAGATGAAGCCTTCACTCGCAGAGGGAGAAAAGAACAGGGTTCCACAAAGAGCATTCAGTCCCCTTGGGTCAGTGAATTGATATGTACGTAAACCTGCGGAAGGGAGAGATACTACAATGCAGCGATATGCCTCCATTTTCAGAATCAGGCCTGAGTTGAAGGAGGAGTATAAGAAGGACCATGACGAGATTTGGCCGGACATGGCAAAAGCGATCAGGAACAGCGGTATTCATAACTACTCCATCTTTTTCAGGAAGGACGGAACCCTCTTCGCCTATTTTGAGGCCGATGATCCGGCAGCTGCCTTCGAGTATATCGGGAAGCAGGAGGTGAACGAACGGTGGCAGAAGGCGATGGAGCGATACTTTATAAAGGAAGATACAGGCAAATTGGGGCCTGAGATGGAGGAACTGGAAGAGGTTTTCTATATCGATTGAAACCGGTACGGGTTTGGTACGGGGAGGCCAATCATGAATGCACGGGAACGGTTTTTAGAGGTCATGCTCAACTTCAACAGGGATGTGTGCCCCCCGAAGTGGGAGTTCGGGTATTGGGGCGATACCATAAACCGCTGGTATGAAGAGGGGCTTGAAAAGAAAAACCCTCCCCGTATTCCCGAGAGGATAAGCACACCCACTGCATCCCTCTACAATCCCTGCTGGCACTCCATCAAGGGGAAGCGGCTTCCAGCCGGTATTGCCGTCATCGGCGGAGGACTGTACTGGCCGACGCAGGGGTTCCCCTTGGACAATGATGTCAGGGACATGCTCGGTATGGACCAGGGGCAGATCCTGGTGAACGTGAATCTCCTCTTTGAACCCATGTTCGAGCTTGAAATTCTCAGGGAGGATGATGAGTATCTCACCTATGTGGACATCGATGGTGTGAAAAGGATGTTCCTGAAGAAGACAGGCGTCATACCCCCCGGTATCGAGTGGGTCATCAGGGACTGGAAGACCTGGGAAAAGCTGAAGGGTGAGCGTCTTCGGCTCGATAATGTGGCCGACCGCTTTCCGTCAAACTGGCAGGATCTGCTCAAAATCTACAGAAACAGGGATTTCCCTCTGGTGCTGGGTGGGTACCCTCACGGCTATTTCGGGACCCTGGCACAGCTCATAGGATATGAACATCTCTTCTACAACTACTTTGATGCCCCCGATCTCATTCACGATGTACAACACACCTTCACCGAGCTCTGGATCGCCGTGTACGAGGAAGTGCTTGCACAGACCGATGTGGACATGGTGGTTATCTGGGAGGACATATCCGCCGGTTCCGGCTCCATGGTCTCACCTGCCATGATACGGGAGTTCATGCTTCCCTACTATCAGAGGCTCACCTCCTTCCTGAAAGAGCACGGCGTCCGGATAATCTTCGTTGACACTGACGGGGACTGCTTTGATCTCATCCCCCTTTTCATCGAAGCTGGTGTGACCGGCATGTATCCCATTGAGGTGAGCTGCGGTATGGACCTGGTGAAGGTTCGGAGGACATTCCCGCGGCTGCAGCTCATGGGAGGAATACCCAAATCTGAAATACGCCACGGCCGTAAACGCATCGATGAGATTCTTCAGCCTGTCCGCGAGGTGCTTCAGTACGGCGGTTATGTACCCTTCGGAGACCATCTCATTCCTCCCGAGATTGGATGGGAGGATTTTTATTACTACCGGACGAAGTTGAATGACATGCTCGGGTAGTGAGTATGCCTCCTATACAACACATAGGCGAGTGACACGTAATAATATGTTTACAGTGTGCCTGACTGAGGGTATAATGGCCCATGTCAAACTATACGTGACAAAGGAGTGTTTTAATGGAGCATCTGCCCTATGAACTCGATTTCATGCACAAGTATAACCTCCACAAGTGGCTCGGCCTTCTCATCGAGGACGATGACATCAAATTCATCTCTCAGATGTACGGGGTCAAATTCAAGGAACTGAAGAGGGTGGATGAGGTGTTTTTGCGCAATATCGAGAAATTTGTCGGAGAGCTTGTGAACAAGATACAGGTCAAACCCTTCGAGGCTCCCTATCGGATCGCTGCAATCGGGGATTCCATCTCCTCTGACCGACAGAGCTGGGTAAAGATACTCAATCATCTGTGGAAGGGAACACGTACGGTCATAGACTGCGCAATCTCAGGTGATACCACCAGCGACCTGATCGACCGCTTCTATGGCACCATTATGAATCAGGAGTTCCAATGGGCCGTCGTTTTCATCGGTACCAACGACTGCCGGGAACTGGACGATGGAAGCCATATGGCCCAGATCAGTCTCGATGAATATAAGCGGAACATGCACTACATAATGGAGAGTCTTCTGAAAGAGGGTAAGAAGGTCATCAACGTGACCCTTCCATCGGTGGACAATGTACGTCTGAAGGGTCAGTTCCCCGATAATAACTGGAGCTATGACAGGGCGCGCATCGATCAGACGAATGATTTTATCCGAGATCTGTCAAAAAAATTAGATACCAAACTTGCCGACCTGGCAAAGGGCATCGGGGCCTATGGGGAGGATGTACTGGAACAGGACGGACTGCACATGAACGGGCAGGGTCAGCTCATCCTGTGTAAACTCCTGCTCGAGCTGTTACCCTGAATTCTCTCACCCCCGGACACTCGAAGCTTCCGTATCCCGTGCAGTGAGACAGCACAGGGCTCTGTCATTGCCACATGGAGCAGGTCAACATGCTCCGGCACCCACACGTACTCTGCGAAACCGGCGTTTCAACGCGAACCGAAATAGTTGTAGTGCATGGAGGGGACCTGTTGAATTTGCATTTCACACCAATCATTATTAATGTATGTTCCATCGGGGGGGGAGGAAAGAGGGCCTTTTCCTCTTGCGTCTATCCATAGGACAACGGATCTCACGTACATCCAATATTATATTAATGAAGCAAAGGGGATTCTATGGACTGGTTGGGATTGAAGGGCAAAGTAGCTATTGTTACGGGAGGTGCCTCGGGCATCGGAAGGGCCTGCTGTGAAGGGTTTGCCGAGGTAGGCGCACATGTGGTCGTGGTCGACGTCGATGAAACCAGGGGGAATCAAACTGTAGAGGACCTGGGCAGGGAGTTTGGAGGAAAACATATATCTGTGAAGGTGGATGTGACGAGCCGCGAGAGTGTTGATGCCATGATAGCGGAGGTGCTCGACACCTACAGGGGCCTCGACATTCTCGTGAACAACGCTGGCATCAATATCCCGCGGCTGCTCGTTGACCCTGCCGGTAAGGAGGAGCTCAGTGAAGAGGTGTGGGACAGGGTGGTGAGCATCAATCAAAAGGGCGTGTTTCTGTGCGCCCAGGCTGCGGCCCGTGAGATGATCCGAAGCGGCAAAGGAGGCGCAATCATCAATATGGCTTCAGAGGCTGGTACGGAAGGCTCGGAAGGCCAGAGCGCATATGCAGGGACCAAGGCCGCTGTCTATACGCTGACCAGAAGCTGGGCCAAGGAACTGGGGAAATACGGCATTCGCGTGACGGGTGTGGCACCTGGCATACTCGAGGCAACGCCGCTGCGTTCCGATGAGTACGAGCGGGCCCTTGCCTATACACGGGGGATAACCGTCGAGCAGCTCAGGGCTGGCTACAAGAAGGTGTCCATACCCCTCGGACGCACGGGAAGACTCAGTGAGGTCGCCAATGTGGTCTGTTTTCTCGCGTCCGAGCGCTCGGGATATGTACATGGGACCACCATCAACGTTACCGGCGGGAAGTCAAGAGCATAGGGCATGTTTGAGTAAACATATCAGTGGAGGTTAGAGGGTGAAAGCTGCAGTCATAAAGAAACCGGGAGTCATAGAGGTCGAGGAGGTTCCCACGCCTGAGCCGGCGGATGGCGAGGTGCTTCTGAAGATTGAGACCTGCGCGCTGTGCGGGACCGATCAGCGGGTTCTGAGCGGTGAAAAGCACGTGGATGTCCCCATCGTGGGACACGAGATCACGGCCCGGGTGCACAGTCTGGGAAAGAATGTCAGGGGGGTCAGGGAGGGAGACCGCATCATTGTGCAGACAGTTATCGGCTGCGGCCGCTGCCAGATGTGCGCGGAACACAGGGAAAACCTCTGCGAGAACACATTCAAGGCCATCGGGTATCAATTCAACGGCGGTTTTGCGGAGTACATGATTATGCCGAAATCGGGCGTCGATCAGGAATGCCTGATCCCCGTTCCAGAGGACCTTCCTGCTGAAGTGGGCACCCTCATCGAACCGCTCTCCTGCTGCGTCAACGGGATGAACTACATCCCCATGGAGGATATGGAGCATGTTGTCGTGTTCGGCGGCGGTATTATCGGTGTGCTCAACAGCCTTGTGGCCAAGGCCACCGGCGTGCCAACGGTCACGATCATGGATGTATCCCAGGAGCGGCTGGACCTGCATAAAAAGCTTGGTTTACCGATCGACAATCTCGTGAACAGCTTAGAGGTCGATCCCGTGGAGTGGGTTATGGACCACACGAACGGCCGGGGTGCCAATGCTGTCATTGTTGCGGCATCGGTCAAGTTCCTCGTTCCCATCGGAATGAAGGCTCTGCGCAGGGGAGGGCATATATCCATCTTTGCGGGAATGCCCAAGTCAGATCCCGCCCAGTCCATAGATCTCAACCTCATTCACTACAACGAACTCAACGTACACGGTGCGACGAGCTCTGCGTACAGAGAATATCTCACGGCAAGGGATTTTCTCGTATCCGGTAAGATCGACGGTAAGCGGCTCGTGACCCATCGTTTCCCACTCGAGGATTTCAACAATGCGGTGAAAACGCAGGCAGACCCGTCAACAGGCGCCCTCAAGGTCGTGATCGAGCCCTGAGGGAAGGCCCATGAACCCATTCTGCACACTGTTTTTTTCGGTTTTTCCGGCCCTGCTTCCCCATGATGGGATCGGCACAGCGCAAGGAGATCCATGTGGACATGTGTAAAATAGCACCATCCATGATGTGCACCGATTTCCTCGACCTGAAGCATGTGGTGGATACTTTTATTGATGAGCAGATCGACTACCTGCACATGGACATCATGGATGGGCACTACGTAACCAACTTCACCCTGGGGGTTGGATTCTGCAAATCCCTCTACGAGTACACCGACATACCCCTCGACATACATCTCATGATCGACAACCCCGACGAGCATATCGATACATTTTCGCCCTTTACCGGATCAGTGCTCTCCTTCCATCCGGAGATTAATCCCCAGCCCTCTGAGACCCTTCAGCGTATTAAGGATTCGGGCTTACGTCCGGGGCTTGTACTGAAACCGGACCTTCCACTGGATTGGGTGAAGCCCTTCCTGCCGGGGGTGGAGCTTTTGAATGTCATGACCGTGCATCCAGGTTACGCCGGACAATCACTTGTTCCCGGAACTATAGAAAAACTTGCCGCAAGTGCCGCGTGGGTCGAGCGTGCAGGTTTGCATGTGGAGATCGAGGTCGACGGAAATGTAAGCTGGACACACGCTCCAGCAATGCGCGCGGCAGGTGCGGGGGTATTTGTGACAGGCACCTCTTCGATATTCTCCACGGAAGGCAGCCTGCGGGACAACATAGGGCGATTTCGAAAAATACTCTCCCCCTCTGCCTGATAGGGCAGGACCACTGTGTAGGTGCCGGCAGCTACCGAACACCCTATACGGCTGACAACCCCTGTCGATTCTGTACAGCCCCGTGCCGGACCCCTTCCAGCCGTAGTATGTCCTTGATCGCGTACATTTGTTCAGCTGTTGTTCAGGGCCTTGGGGAAGAACATGGAGTCTGCGAATACCCGCTGAAAGTCTGACCTGACGGCAAGTTCAATATACTCGGTGTTTTGGGATATATCGCAGGCTTCTTCGCGCATCTCTTTGGCAAGCAGCACCATCTTTGCCCCGGCACCGGCAGCGTTGCCGATGAACTTGATCTTCTCCGTAGGGATGTCTGGCAACAGGCCGATCAACTTGGCCTGATGCCTGCGAATGTAGTTTCCAAAGGCCCCTGCCAGAAGTACTTCGGTGATGTCCTCGTTCTTGACACCAAGTACCTTCTTGAGAAGTTCATAGCCCGCGAAGATCGCTCCCTTGGCAAGCTGTGTTTCCCGCACGTCCTTCTGGGTGAGCAGGATGTCTTCTCCGGTTTTCGATTCATCGGCGCGGGCGAGAATGAAACAGGCCCCCCATTTTTCATGCTCGATGACACGTTCACGCACGTAATCGGGTATGGAGTCGGGAAGCTCTTCGGGCTTCAGCAGCTTGCCGTTCGTATTGATGACTTCCGCTTTCCTGAGCTCTGCAATGGCATCGATGAGTCCGGTTCCGCACAGGCCGATTGCCTTTGCGTTTCCTATGGTGTTGATCTTTACGGCACCATTACCGATGAGCACCTTTTCGATTGCGCCATCACTTGCCCGCATCCCGTAGGTGATACGTGCTCCCTCGAATGCAGGTCCTGCAGCGGTGGAGCATGAGATGATGCGGTCCCTGTTGCCCATGACGAGTTCGCCGTTGGTGCCGATATCCAGAGCGAACTTCAACTCTTCGCTCTTGTGCATGCCTGACGCAAGTATGACAGCCACGGTGTCGCCGCCCACGAATCCGCCGATGTTGGGCATGGTGTACACTTTTCCGTACCGGTTGATATGCATGCCCAGATGTGCTGCTCGTACGTCCATATTCGAGCGGATAACTCCCACATAGGGATGCAGTGCCAGGTTCCGGGGATCTATCCTGAGAAAGAGGTGGTTCATGGTGGTGTTGCCCGTGGTGGTTACCTCGTAGATGTACTTCTTCTCGATGCCGGCCTGATCTACCAGGTCGGCGATGATATCGTTGAGGCAGGAAACGATACGCTCATTCAGGTCGTCGAGCCCGTCCTTGTTCGTTATGGTGTACTGAATCCTGGAGATCACGTCATCACCGTAGGAGGTCTGCGGATTCGTCTGAGAGGAGACGGCCAGCTGCTTTCCCGATTTGAGGTCCATGAGATAGCCCACAACGGTGGTGGTGCCGATGTCGAAGGCAACCCCGTAAATCCTGTCGGACTGATCACCCCTCTCGATGCCGATGATCTCGTCCATGTTGAGCACAATGGTGGTGCTGTAGTCGGCCTTTCTCAGCTTTTCCGGCAATCTGCGGACCACATCCACTGGAACATTCGGTCCGGGATTGCCGAGCCCCAGGGCGTCCCATACCCGGTCGAGATCGGAGCGCTGGTCTTCCAGGGAGGGTTCGTCCACGGTGATAAAGACCTTCTGCACATTGGGTGAAACCTTGAGCTGAACCTCGATCCCTTCCGTGAGGATTTTCTGTTCAAAGAGCCTGCTCGACAGGGGAATCTCGATAACCGTGTCGCTCATGATACGCGTCCGGCATGCAAGAACATGCCCCTCTTCCAGGTCCTTGTCGGTGATGAAACGCTCTGAACCTTTCTGCTCGTATTCGCCCCGTATTACCGTTACCTTGCAGTTGCCGCAGACTCCCGCGCCCCCGCATGGTGAATTGATGATGATGCCTGCCTCGCCCGTGGCTTCGTAAATGGTCGTACCTGCGGGCACGTAGACTGTCTTGCCCTCTGGTTCAAAGGTAACCCTGCATTTCTTCTCACTCATTCCGTCTGCTCCTGCTATTCCAGATCGAGCGCTTCCTCGAGGAATGCCTCCTCAGCCTCCCGGGTCCACCCTCCACCCTTTGCAAGAAGCGGGGTGATGTTTGGGAACCGCTGCTTCAGCTCTTTCAGTGTGACAAGGTCGAGATCTCGAATGTGAGGATAGATGGTTATCTTCCCGGCGAAGCTGCCCGTTCGTACAGAATCGATGCCTTTCCAGACGTCGTTCATACCGGCAATACCGGCCACCGAGCTGTTCGTGTCGAGCTCACCCCTTTCGAGCTTGCGGAGCGTGAACTCCATATCGTCGAGACTCGAGCCGCTTGACCCGATGAATCGCACGGATTTTGTGGCGACCTCCTTCACGTCGAGCTTCACGATGGTGCCCTTTGATACACCGGCAAAGATGTTGAGTACCGCCCTATCACCCAGGTAGCTTGCAGCATCCTCTATAACAGGAGGGATAGCGGCAAGACAGACCACATATTCGAAGAGGCCACCATCATTCAGTTCCAGGACACGGCTTCGGAACTGTGACGGATCGGCAAAATTGTTGGGGTTGAGGATGTGGAATGCGATCCCCTTCTCCTGTGCGAGGGATTCGAACTTGTCTTTCAGCGTTTCCACTCGCTGGTCGTCAATATCGGTCGCAATGATCGTTTTGGCTGCATCCTCCTGTTCCATGGCGAGTTTTATGTGCATCTGTCCCATGGGTCCGCCCGCACCGATCATGAGCACGCTTCCTCCGCGGATCGTGTAATCGGGGTTTGCGGTGTACGCTTCGTTCACATCTGTGCCCGTACCGCCTATGAAGGCGATGACATCGTAATGCACCTTTCCCGCATCGATACTGACTACCTGCTTCTGGGGAGAGCTCACCATGTAGTTCAGAATACCGTTTTTACTCAGACTGTCGCCGGCCTGCTCGATGAGCTGGTCCGGCGCGTCACCGAGGATGATGATATCATCGAAACCGGCACCTCCCGTATGTTTTTCGAAAAGCTGTTTGACAGTCGGTCCCTGTGTAACCTCAATTTCTCCGCCCTCCAACGCATCTCGAACACCTTTTTGAGTCCCTTTTTCGGCATCGAGTAAGATTGTGCGGGCAGGTGTGCTTTCTCTGAACAGTGCGGTAAAGTCCCACTCCTTCTTATCCATACCGTTACCCGCGATGAGCAGGGTTCCGCCGTCACGGATACTGTGCCGGTGGGCGATTCTATAGGCTGCCACCACGCATCCCCATGGTTCAACCAGGGCAAGCTCGCTGTAGCCGAGAGTCTGGTTGTGCAGTGGAATGAGGTAGCTGCCGTCGTCCCCGTCAAGGACCTCTCTGCCGATGATACCGTACTGAGAGAGTCCCCCGGGCAGCACATACCCGTAGGAAGGAGTGGTGCCTTTGTATCGTACGTCCGCCTGTATGATGTACCTCTCACCGGCTTTGTAGTCCTTCTGACGATTTTTTCCGACCTTGACAATGGTGAGTGCAACCTCATGGCCAGGGATGACCGGATCCTTCTTCAAATCTCTCCCCTTGATACGTGGGTGATTTGGGCCGAATTTTATGATCTTCGTATCTGAAAAGCAGAGCCCGATCGCATCGTTTCTGACGAGAAGCTCGTCATCCTTCGGTTCCGGTACAGGTATCTCTGTGGGCTGTTTGTTGTCACCGAAATTTTCCATGCCCTGTCCATAGATGCGCCATGCCTTGGATGTCGGGGGGATGGGGTGGGACACCGCTTTGAACTTCTCGATATTCTTCATAACCAGCTCCTTGGGGGTTCAATGTTAGGTATAATAATATAAAGAATGGTTAATTAGGGCAAATGTCAAGTTTCCAACCCGTCAACAAAAAGAATATTACATTTGGTTCAAATGAGCATAGTGCTGGCGAACTTCTAGTAAATTCATGGCAAAAACGTTTTTAAAACGTATGTATTTCTGTTCAGTACGGTGTATTTGAAAAACTCGACTAGCGAAGCGCTAGCGTAGCGATATCTTTTGTATCTTTTTGTTCGCCCTCATTAATCAAGACAATTGGAGGAGACGCTGATGATGATAGGGGTATGCGCTAGGATGCCTTCAGGTAGTGCAGAAAGGCATCGACGCAGTCAGGATCTAATTGATAGCCCTGTTCCCTCTTGAGAATCGAAACGGCTTCCATCTGTGACATGGCTTTTCGGTAGGGTCTGTCCGACGTCATGGCATCATAGGCGTCGGCAACGGCGATGATTCGGGCGCCGATCTCTATGTTTCTGCCCTTAATGCCGTCCGGATATCCCCTGCCATCGAACCGTTCGTGGTGATGCAGGAAGAGTCCCTTGATGTGATCAAAGAAGGCGATATGGTCCACGATGCGTTTACTGGTAATTGGATGGCGTTTCATAATTCGGTATTCGCTCAGGGTGAGCGAACCTCTCTTCAGGAGCACAGAATCAGGTATCTCGATCTTTCCAATATCGTGCAGCTGGGCACCGTAGCGTACTTCCGAGAGGGCCTCATCGGAGAAACCCAATCGGCCAGCAATCGCGCATGCGTATTCACTGACGCGTATCGAATGGCCCTGGGTGAATGTATCCTTGGCTTCGAGGACATTGGTGAGGAGTATGAGTGTATCGATTGAGGCCTTCTGCAGTGCCGTCTTTCTCAATTCATTCTTGATAGCAATCGAGGCCGAATTGGCAAGGTGGAAGAGGAGGTGCTTCTCCCCCTCGGTGAAAGCCTTGCCGCCCTTCTTGTTGGTGAGGTTAATAACACCGATCGGTTTCGTCCCTCTCTTGTTCGGCACCTCGATCAGGGGTATGCTCATGAAGGGACCGCTCATCTTGTACTTGAAGTACCGGTCATATAAATGGGACCTCGGTTTCGAGGATATGGCCTTTTTAGCATGGAAGGCCTTGCCGGCAATGTGTTCTCCCACACGTATCCGCGTTGATTTGATGATATCCTCCTCGAGTCCGATGGCACGCTTGATGTAGAGGTACTGATCATCGGCGGCCAGAAGCATGACTGAAATCCGGCTGCAGCCTGTAATGTTCTGTATCGTTCTGATGGTGGTGTCGATCACATCGTTGAGGCTGTCAAGTGATGTCAGCTTGTTGGTGAACTCGTAGAGTTTGCTCAGTGTCGCGATCCTTGACCGCGCGGGAAGATAGTCCTCTTCAGAGGAGATGGTATTACCAAGATTAAGAACATTTCTAGATTCGATGCACTCATCCATCACATTCAAAAGGTCGACGGGTTTAAAGGTACCCTTTCTGAAATAGGAGTGTACCCCGCATTTAAGTGCACACTGGTCTTCCCAATCGTTTTCGTAACCGGTAATGACAATGACATTGATCCTGTCACCCATCTCGTGATTGATCGTTTCAACGATCTGCCTTCCCGGAACCTCCGGTAGCCGGAGGTCGACGAGAACAATATCGATACTGTTTTCGAAGAGCAGGCTTTTCGCCTCGCTCCAGGAACCTGCGGAGTAGTACCGGAACTTGCGTTTCACTATGTTCTCAAGGTAGGACCTGAAATGCTCTTCATCCTCGATGATGAGAACAGTTCCCATGTTTTCTGTCTTCACTACCATCTGTTATATTCTCGTCGGAGGTTATTGAGGTTTTGGACCTGATTTAATTTTTGTACATAATGGATTGAATTTCAAATAAATCGGTAACTTTCGATGTTTTTCCGGCCCCTGCACACAGCCGGCGTAATTGTGGCATTTGGTATACCATGATTTTTATCTTGCTATTGAGAGGAAAAGCATATACACTACAGGTACTATACCCTATGGAGGTTCCATCATGTTTGCTGGGGGAATTGGCGTTCAGGAAATCGTCATCATATTGATTGTTGGGTTACTGGTATTCGGGGCAGCAAGGCTGCCCAAGATAGCCCGATCGCTTGGTCAGGGCATTAAGGAGTTCAAGAAAACGGTAAAGGGACTCGAAGATGACGATGATGAGAGCGCTAACAGGGTAAGATACGTTCAGAACCAACCTCCGAACTATCAGGGTCAGCAGCAGTATCCGCAGGGACCGCAATACCAGCAGGGACCGGTGCAGCAGGGACCGATGCAGCAGGGAGATCAGAACCCGCCGCACAGCACGGGTCCCCAGGCTCCGAATACACAGCAGAATCAGCAAAACCCTTCTCAGAATCAAAGGGCCCAGAATACCGCACCGCAAGGCCCGCAGCCGCAGCAGGAGCAGTCTGAGGATACAAAGAGTTAAGGGGGCAGTCTGTTTGACCCTGTTTATTCTTCGGTGAGAAGCTGGTATACGTCGGATGCCTTCTTCGTTCCCAGCCCTTTCACAGCCAATAACGAACCTATAGTGACGAGGTTGTCTGAGTCTTGAAGGGCGGTGAGTATCTTCAGGGCGAGGCTGTCGCCTATCCCCGGAAGGGTTTTCAATTTCGTCAAAAGGGCTTCTCTCGAGCGCAGGGTAATGTGATAAGTATTGGCAAAGCGGTGGGCCTCATCTCGAAGTGCCATGAGCAGCCTGAGCGCTTCGTTTCTCCTTTCGAGACGTAAGGGTTGTTCAGTATCGGGAAGGTAGATCTCCTCATGCTTCTTTGCCAGTCCTATAACAGGAATACGCTGTAAGCCCAGATTGTCGAGTATGTGCCGGGCACCCTGTGCCTGTAATCGGCCACCATCGACCATGATAAGGTCCGGGAGAAGACCTTTATCGTTCAGGACCCTCTGATACCTGCGTGCCACCGCCTCTTTGAGCATCTCGATGTCGTTCTGTCCCTCCACAAATCTGATTCTGTACTTACGGTACTGCTTCTTGTCAGGTTTACCGCCGCTGAACTGCACCATGGAAGCGACTGAAAAGGTTCCAAGCGTGGTTGCCACATCGAAGGCCTCGATGGTGTGGGGAGAACGCCCGAGTCTGAGCACCCTTTTCAGTTCACCGAGCGATCGGGCTGGTTCTATACGGTATATCTCCTCCTTTCGGTGCTGCTCGGCATTCCTGCATGCCAGGTCGACGAGCCTGCGTGGTACCCCCTTTTGTGGTACATAGATGCGGATACTCTTGTTGAACCGTTTCCTGAAGTATTCGTGTAATGAGACCTTGGATTCGGGTTTGGAGGGAAGGAGTATCCTGTCGGGAAGATCAACGGCATCCTCGTAGTAGAGGAGCAGAAACTGCTCCATCACATTGCCCAAAGCGACATGCACCGTGTAATCGTTTTTGCCTATGATCTTCCCCTCCCGCCTCTTCATGACGGTAAAGGCACAGGTATCTTCCGAGCAGTTCATGCCGATGACATCATCGTTTTCCGGCCTGGTGGAGGTGATTTTTTGTTCTGAAAGCAGATGCTCGATTGCCCTGTACCGCTCTCTGAGCTCAATCGCTCGCTCAAAGTTCTGATTTCCTGCCTCCCGTACCATCTCATCTCCGATACGCCTGAGCAGTGATCTGTTCTGTCCCTTCAGAAACATCATGACCTGATGCACCATGGAGTTATACTGCTCCCTGTTGATGTACCCACAGCAGGGACATGCGCATTTTTTCAGGTGATAGTTGATGCAGGGTGTGCTTCTCGGTTTTTTGTCCAGGTTGACGGAGCAGCGCCGTATGGGAAATATATCCGTTATCGATCGTATGGTCCGGTTCAGGTTCTTCACATTTGTGTAGGGGCCGAAGTAGAGCCCACCGTCATCTGACCGTACCCTCGTTTTGACAATGCGCGGGTATGTCTCTTTTG
This sequence comes from uncultured bacterium, assembly GCA_965603595.1. Classification (GTDB taxonomy): domain Bacteria; phylum Spirochaetota; class B62-G9; order B62-G9; family DRHN01; genus JAGLSF01. The sequence goes on along the minus strand of CBFDDP010000007.1, from coordinate 24,329 downwards.
TGATTTTTAAATAGGGATACTGATTGTTCTCCTTTAATTCTATATTGTAATTCGGCTTATATCTTTTTATGAGATTGTTCTCGAGCATCAGTGCCTCGATCTCATTGTCCGTTATGGTGGTTTCGATGCTGCTGACATGTGTGATGAGGGCCTGTGTCCTGCTATTCTCAATTCTTCCCCGGAAGTAGGACGTTAGCCGCTTCTTGAGGTTTTTTGCCTTGCCGATATAGAGAATCCTTCCGGCACCGTCCTTCATGATATACACGCCAGGTTTCTGAGGCATGTCGAGTATTCGTTTTTTCATATCCATTGCCGGTTCCACCGAGAACACTGTAATAGGCTTGACGAAAAAGGGCCTTGGGTATACCTTACAGTGGCTTTACATAGTATATACTCTGTACCGTCGTAAAAATCAATTTCGGGAGGATTGAGTGGCACAGCTTAAATCGGCGAAAAAAAGCATCCGCACGGATGCAATGGCTCGAATGAGCAACAGGTCGTGGAAATCGCGAATCAAGACAGCCCGTAGAAAACTCGAAAGTGCAATCGAAGGGAACAAGACAGACACCATAGATGATCTGTTCAGGGAATATGAATCCGTGGTTGACAGGGCCGTATCCAAGGGCGTGTTGCATAAAAATACCGCTTCCCGTAAAAAAACGAAAATGGCACAGAGAATGAAGCATACCGGTGAAGCTCCCCAACCGGTAAAAAAGCAGGTAAAAAGCAGGCAAGCGAAACCTGCCAAGGCAGCGGAGAGCGATGTTGCATCAGAAGAAAAGGAAGACGTGAAAACGTCCGAATAAGTATCCTGAAGTTCCTGCAGGCAAGAAAATCCTCTTTCTTCACACCCTGCAGATAGAATTTTCCCTCTATATCCTGTTAAAAATTAAAAAAAATGAAAAATGGGGTAAAATTCGTATTGCTATTTATTTTAATGTATGTATAATCTTTGTTCGTATGCATTAAGCAGCTCGTTCTCTTCACAGTCTGCTTTGATCGAGGAACCTGTTTACTATCAGGAGAGAAGACAGGTGGTTGACGTGCTTCGATGAATCATTCCGGGTAAAGAGAGGGAGGTCGTTTTGACAAAGGCAGACATCGTTGAAGAAATCAATGAAAGACTGGGTCTCACAAAGAAGGATATCGCCCGGGTCGTTGATCTATTTTTTGAAATCATTAAAGAGGGTCTGCGGAACAACGAACACATTGAGTTGCGTGGTTTTGGAACCTTTGAAGTAAAAACCAGAGAGGAGCGTGAGGCGAGAAATCCAAAGACTGGTGATTCAGTCAAGGTTCCCAAACGAAAAGTCCCCTATTTCAGACCGGGAAAGGACCTGAAGGCAATATCAAAGAATAAGATTGGCTGACCTCTCATAACTGTCCCTCTTTGCCTATCCTCCATGCACAGTTCACCTATGCGGAATAGATCTACGGAGCCCCCGTTTTTTACCACCGGAGCGGGGTGGTTCTTTCTCTCCCTGCTTTCCGCCCTCCTGCTTATACTTACTTTCCCACAACCCGGTTTCTCCTTTCTCGCCTGGGTGGCTTTGGTTCCGCTGTTCCTCATCCTGACCACCTCCAGTTTGAAGAAAACCCTCCTGGCCGCCCTGGTCACCGGTGTGCTGTTCAACACAATCTATCTCTACTGGATGAAGGAGTACAAGCACCCACTGGCACTGTCTGGCGGTGTATTCGGTGAAATGGTATTCTGGGTCGGTGCAGTCATACTGTCACATTTCCTGTTTCACTCTGTTCCTTCAAAAAAAAACCCCTACTGCTCCTTCAGGGTTGTTGCACTGGCCCTTGGATGGTTCACCATCGACTATGTGAAGACCATTGGTTTTCTGGCATTTCCCTGGGGCATACTGGGTTATTCGCAGTATAAGAACCTCCTGCTCATACAGAGTTCGAGCATGTTTGGTGTATGGGGTATAAACCTGCTCATTCTGTACTGTAACGCCGCAGTTGCTGCGGTGATCGTCAAGCTCATGCAGCGGACAAATGCCGCGGACACCACGCTCATGCAGCGCTATGCGCACCTATTCGTCGTGCTCCTTTTTCTGCTTGCATCCATGGGCTGGGGTGCTCTGAAACTTCATGAAGAGAAGCGTACACACTATGCTCAAAAGCGGCTTGTGTTGATTCAGGCCAACTTCGATCCGTGGAGCCCACAGCTTCGCGAAAACATCATGCTCGAGATAGACCTGACCACCGACGCCTTGAAGCATGAGCCGGACCTGGTTGTCTGGAGCGAATCGTCAGTCCCCTTTCCCTATGAGTATTACCTGCACAGGGAGAATGCCTATGCCCTGCGGGTTCACCATTTTGCGGCCTCCCTACACAGGCCTTTTATCTTTGGAAGCCTCGAGTTCGATGGAACAGCAACAGGGGAGGGCAACTACTACAACGTCGCCGTGTATTACAACGACGGTGTTCTGCAGGGGAGGTATCGTAAAATCCTCCTGGTTCCCTTTGGAGAATGGTTTCCCTATAAACGGCTGTTTCCCTTTGTTGTAAGGATACTCGAGGATGCAGGGGCTGGAGACTTCACGCCGGGAGACCGGTATGAGGTGTATCATGATTCGGATTTCCGTTTCAATGTTCTCATATGTTTCGAGGATGTCTTCGGCAATCTGGCGAGAAAGTTCGTGCTTCGCGGCAGCCAGCTTCTCATCAATGTTACCAATGACGCATGGACAGGAAGTGAGAAGGCAGAAGTTCAACACTATTCCATATCGGTTTTCAGAACTATTGAAAACCGCAGGAGCCTGGTGCGTGCCGCCAACGGCGGGGTTACGATTTGCGTCAATCCCTATGGCCGGCCACACGCGCAGCTGGACCTCTTCAAAAGCGATGTGCTTGTCTGCGACGTGGATATAGTTGACAGCAGTATCATTACCTTCTACACAAAGTATGGAGATGTGCTTCCCCTCATGTTCCTTCCTCTGTCACTCATAGGTGCCCTGATACTTCTGATTAAAAAATTTATTGACATAATTAGTGGCGGGTGAATAATAAGGGTGAGAGTTGATTATCTAATCCATCATTGAAACATGACACAATGTTGTTATTAAACATCGTGCTGACGAACTATAGAGATGCATCTCTATAGTTCACCCTAAAAGGTTGTGGGTTCTTATAGTTGTTGCATGCGTCAGGGCAACAGGGATATGTGCGGAATATCATGATAGAAACGGACGTAACATTCAGTGGTCACATTCTCGTCGCTGATGATGAGAAGGTCAACGTCGATTTTTTTCAGGTTATGCTCACCAAGCTGGGATTCGACGTGGAAACTGCGTGCAGCGGGGAGGAGGTATTTGAAAAACTGAAGAATTTCACGCCTGACCTCATCATCCTCGATCTTCTCATGCCGAATATGAGCGGGTTTGAGGTTGCCAAACGCCTCAAGGCGGAAAGTAAGACCATGGAGATTCCCATAATTGTACTCACCGCAGTCAGCGATATCAGGGACAAAGTGGATATGCTGGAGCTGGGAATCGAAGATTATATTATGAAGCCCTTCAACTTCATCGAGATACTGGCCCGGATCAGGAATGTGCTCAAGGTGGGTTCCATACGGGACGAGTTGAAGGCATACGAGAAAAAGCTCGAATTTATCGATGATTTTCAGAAGTCGCTGAACCTCTTTCTTGAAAGCGCGCAGAGTCTCTCAAGGGACATGATCGAATGGGGTGAAAAAGAGCTTCACAGGAGCGGCGGGAAATCGCGAGGCAGCGAGAATGCTGACCCCTTCATCCGGAAAGTGGTGGAGGCAGGCAGGACACAGCTTGAAAGAATCGAGGACATGAAGTGCAGGTACAGAGCACTGATGGAGGTATTACAGGACGAGGAGTAACATCATGCTGAGTAGCAGTAAGCGGGAGATGCTCGATCACTACAATCAGGGTCTTGCACTCTACAAAAAGTTGCAGTTTAAAGAGGCCCTGAGCCATTTCAAGAAGGCACTTGAGCTTGAGCCTGCGGATGGTCCAACCAAGCTCTATATCACACGATGCATAGAGCTCGGTAAGAATCCTCCACCTCCCGACTGGAATGGTGTTTTCACCATGACAACCAAATAGGGGCAGACCCATGGCCAAGAAGGACGAATACTCGGATATCAAAGAGAGTGAGAAAGTCGAAACCGTTTTCAGCGAGACAACGAGCTTCGATGGCACATTGAAATTCAGCACCTCAATAAAGATTGAGGGTAACTTCAAGGGCAAGATAATTTCAAAAGGGTATCTGATGATTGGTGAAAATGCCAAGGTTCGGGCTCATATTAAGGCACATTCAATCGTGATTGCAGGCGAGGTAAAGGGCAATGTGGAGGCAGATGACAGGCTCGAGATGCTGCCCACGGGCAAGCTGTACGGTGATATAAAGACAAAGAAGCTGAAAATGGCCGATGGAGTCGTTTTTGAAGGTACCTGTGAGATGCTCCCGCATTCCGGCAAGGTTGCCGAGGTTACAGAGTTCTCTCAGGGGGCCGGCAAGGCATCCCAGGCATAGCTAAATCTCTTGACTTTTGCATTATTTATACTAAATTCACACCGGAACAGCCATTCCCATATCATCTGCCCACATAGCTCAGGAGGAAGAGCACGTCATTGGTAATGACGAGGTCACCGGTTCAATTCCGGTTGTGGGCTCATACTATGATCAGAGGATGAGGGCATGAGAGAGCTCATTTCTCTTGTATGCGAAAATTGTAAGAGGAAAAACTACACGACAGACAAGAACAAGAAGAGTACACCCTCGAAACTCGAGTTCAAGAAGTACTGCCCCACTTGTGGGAAACATACACTTCATAAGGAAAGCAGTATCAAATAGGGTGACGCACCTAGGCCAGTAGCTCCAACTGGTAGAGCGCCGGTCTCCAAAACCGGATGTTGCGGGTTCGAATCCTGCCTGGCCTGCATTGTTACTTTTTCTTATTTCAATGCCTGTCTCGATACAAATTCATTATTACCAGTTGAGGAGCGCGTTTTGAAGAAGATTATCAATTTCCTGAAGGAGTCGAGGGCCGAGCTTAAAAAGGTGAGCTGGCCCTCGAAAGAGGAGGTCCTCACTTCAACGCGGGTGGTTATCATATCGATCCTCATCATTGCGGGCGTCATTGCCCTCGTCGACTATGTGATCAAGACAGTTGTGTTTGCAATTATTGGTGGTTGAAATGGCGAAGAACTGGTATGTTCTCCATACATATTCTGGTTACGAGAACAAGGTTGAAAAGGGCATCTTAAATCTTGTGGAAAACGAGAACCTTGGTGAATACATATATCAGGTCAAGGTGCCCTCGGAAGAAGTTGCGGAGGTCAGAGACGGAAAAAAGAGGGTTTCTAAGAAGAAGTATTTTCCCGGCTACATTCTCATTGAGATGAACATACCTGATGAGCCCGAGTATGAGTGGAAACACATCCTCTCCGTCATTACGAAGATTCCCGGTGTAACGGGCTTTGTCGGATCGGGTCGAAACAAGAAGCCAGTGCCCCTCTCAACCGATGACGTGAAGAATATTCTTCAGCGCATGGGTGAGATAAAGGGGCAAAAACCTGTATCACCAAGGCTACTGTACACCGTGGGTGAGTCTGTGAAAGTTGTGGATGGTCCATTCAAATCATTTGCGGGTACCGTTGAGGACATCAACAATGAGAAAGGGAAAATCAAGATCCGCGTAGAGATCTTTGGAAGGTCCACACCCGTCGAGCTCGACTTCCTTCAGGTCGAAAAGATCTAAATCAAAGAATCATCAGAATGTAATTGACCGTAACATTATCTATTATTATGTTCAGAGTTCTGTGTGTACGTATAGAAAGATAGGAACGGAGTGTCATCATGGCAAAGACCGTAAGCAGTACTATAAAGCTTCAGATTTCAGCTGGTGAGGCTAACCCGGCACCTCCTGTTGGACCGGCACTCGGTCAGCATGGTGTCAATATCATGGAGTTTTGCAAAGCCTTTAACGCACAGACAGAATCGAAGAGGGGAACGATCATTCCCGTTATCATAAGTGTGTACGAAGACAAATCGTTCACCTTTATTACCAAAACGCCCCCTGCAGCGACACTTATCAAAAAGGCTATAAATCTGGAAAAGGGATCGGGGGAACCCAATAAGAACAAGGTGGGAAAGCTCACCGACGAACAGCTCGAAGAAATTGCCAAGATCAAGCTCCCAGATCTCAATGCGAAAGATCTGGAAGGGGCGAAAAAGATAATTGCAGGTACTGCCAGAAGTATGGGTGTGGATACCGCAAGCTGAAGGGGAAGGCAGTGAAGAGGGGAAAGAAATACAGCGAGAACCTGAAGAAAATCGAAGGGGGCAGGGATTATCCACTTGAGGAGACCATCAAGCTGCTTCGTGAGGTCAACTACGCTAGTTTCGATGCCACCGTGGAAATAGCTATAAACCTGAATATTCTCCAGAAGCACAATGTACGTGACACGGTCGTACTGCCCCACGGTACCGGGAAAACGGTGCGCGTTGCCGTTTTCGCAAAGGCTGAAAAGGCGAAGGAAGCCGAGGAGGCAGGTGCCGATTTTGTCGGTGACACAGACCTGATCGAGAAGATTAAGGGCGGGTGGTTTGATTTTGATGTTGCTGTGGCAACGCCGGACATGATGAAGGATGTGGGGAAAATCGGAAAACTCCTCGGTACGAGAGGGCTGATGCCCAATCCAAAAACAGGTACGGTTACCGCCAATGTCAAACAAACCGTCGAGGAGCTCAAGAAGGGTCGTGTGGAGTTCAGGGCGGATAAAACGCGAATCGTACACCTTGGAATCGGTAAGCTCTCAATGGACGACAGCGCACTCTTCGAAAACTTCAAGGCACTGTATGAAGGTGTTCTCTCCAAGAGGCCCCAAGACCTCAAGGGTGACTATATAAAATCGATTTATCTTTCATCGACCACGAGTCCGGGGATCAAGGTCGATCATAAGGCAATCGCCTGATAGGCGATTCGTGTATATGAGTGGAGCTCAAAAATGGCCCAGAAGTACAAGGTTGAGAAAGTGGAGGCTCTGAGAGAGGAGCTGAAGGATTTTCACAGCTTCATCTTCACCGATTATCTTGGACTCAATGTCCAGCAGATAAACGGCCTGCGCAACAGCCTCAGGGAAAAGGGTGCGCATTACCACGTGGTGAAGAACAGGTTCGTCAAGCGAGTGTTTCAGGAACTCGGATATGAAGAATTGGACCAGTTTCTTGTCAATCCTACTGCGCTTGCCTATTTCGACACGGGCCTGTCTGAAATCGCCAAGGTTCTGGTCGATTCCGCCGGTGAGACCACGCTGGAGCTCAAGGGCGGATACAGTGACGGGACTCTGCTTTCCTCAGAGGAGATCACGAAAATATCGAAGCTCCCCTCGAGAGATGCGCTCATTGCACAGGTCCTGGGACTGCTTAATGCTCCTCCGCGGGGACTCGTTATGGTGCTGTCTGGTATTCTCTCGAAGTTTGTAAGAATCCTCAAGGCGGTGGAGGAGAGCAAACCTAAGGAAGAGGTTAGGGCCGAGGAGAGCAAGGCCACAGAAGAGGTCAAGGCTGAGGAGAGCAAGGCCGAGTAAGCTATATACAGCGCGGCTTTCTGCAGGCTTCCGCCATTACCACGGGCACTCCCTATGGTCGTCCCTGAAGGGATTTCCGTTGGTCGCACCGCAGGAAATACCTGCGCTACGAAATTTTCAGAGGAATAGCACAGCACGGCCATTAGCTGCAACCAACACAGAGTTTTTATCAGTGCTCGCCGCGCTGTACTTTATTAAAGCTTTTCGTACCAAGGGCACTCCCTTTGGTCGTCCCAAAGGGACTTCCGTTGGTCGCACCGCAGGAAATACCTGCGCTACGAAACTTTCAGAGGAATAGCACAGCACGGCCATTAGCTGCAACCAACACAGAGTTTTTATCAGTGCTCGCCGCGCTGTACTTTATTAAAGCTTTCGCACCGCAGGAAATACCTGCGCTACGAAACTTTCAGAGGAATAGTATAACATATGAACTAGCGGAACGGATGTCTTCACCGTGTTTGCCTGCATCTGTTTCGTGTATACAGGGAAGGAGAAGATAATATGGCAAATGAAAAGTTGACACAGAAAGATATGATTTCGGCTATTGAGAAAATGTCCGTTATCGAACTTGCAGAGCTCGTAAAGGCTCTGGAAGAGAAGTTTGGCGTCTCTGCAGCGGCTCCTGCAGCTGTGGCTGCTGCTCCCGGAGCTGCGGCAGCTGGTGGAGGTGATGCCGGAGCTGCGGAGGAGAAGACTGAATTCTCCGTATTCATCACGGCAATCGGTGACAAGAAGATTCAGGTCATCAAAGAGGTGCGTGCCGCAACGAATCTGGGTTTAAAGGAAGCCAAGGAACTTGTCGAGGGAATGTCGAAACCGGTTGTCGAGAATGTCGACAAAGAAACGGCTGAAGGGGTAAAGGCAAAGCTCGAAGAGGCTGGTGCAGCGGTCGAGTTGAAATAGGTGCTTGGGGCAGCTATTCGCAAGAGTTAAAGATAGTAATATAAAGAATTTAACAAATTTCTGATAGTATTGTATATTACGTGGTACACTCTGCCTCAGGATCGACACGCGTAAACTTCAACGAACAAGTGCATACCGGGGAAGAGGCATGGTCCGCATGGTGCGGAATGGCTGTGATGCGTTAAATATCGTGGTACATACCGGATATTAATGAAAAAGGTGAACTGCTCCATACATCCTGTTTTCTGGAATGCGGGTTCACAGGGCGCACCTTTTTCTTCTAGAACCGATGTATTGTCTATAGTGCTTCAAGAACAGAATTGTACTACCTGCCTGTATCTCATTAACATACGAACCAACTAACCAAGAGGATCCTATGAGTAAACAACGGGAAAGAGTGCTCATCGGCAAACAGAAAAAGGAAATCTTAGAGATCCCAAACCTTATAGAAATCCAGCTCAACTCCTATGAGCGATTTCTTCAGAAAAAGCGGATCGATGCCGGTCAGGAACTGATAAACGAGGGGCTGCAATCTGTGTTTGCAGCCACCTTCCCCATTGAAAGCCCGAATGGGGATATGGTGCTGCAATTTGAGAATTACACCTTTGATTCGCTCAAATATTCAGAGATAGAATGTAAGGAGAAGGGGCTTACCTTCGCTCTTCCCCTGAAAGCGACGATCGACCTGATTTTCACCGAAACCGGTGAGATACGGCGGAAAGTGCTGTACATGGGGGATGTTCCGCTCATGTCCGACCGGGGGACGTTCATAATCAACGGTGCGGAGCGAGTGGTGGTCAGCCAGATTCACCGTTCGCCAGGCGTCGTTTTTGGGTATGAAGAGAAGGATCAGATGTACACATCGAGGATCATACCGGATCGCGGTTCCTGGCTTGAGCTCGAGCTCGAGGACAAGAAAGAGCTTCTCTATATCCGCATTGACCGTAAGAGAAGAATCCTCGCGACCATGCTGCTCAGGGCCATTGGATTCGAGACGCGGGATGAGGTCCTACAACTCTTCTACAAAACAAAGAAGGAGCGTCTCAGTGAGGATGTGATTGCAGCGGGAACACTGAACAATCACTATTCGGCGAAGTCCTACTTTGGAAAGGCGGAAAACGAGAAACTCCTGCGTGCAGGGGAGCGGTTGATCCCCACAACGCTCGATTCGCTACTCCATGCGGGAATCAAGGAGATTGAGGTTATCGATTTTGAGGCTGCTGAGAGCCTTAATTCAACGGTGATCATAAACTGCCTCGATAAGGAGGATTTTCCAAAGGGCTCTGATGAGCCCTTCAAGGATGAACCCTCCAGGGAGGATGCGATCACCAGAATTTACACGGTCATACATCCCGGAGAGCCGACTACTCTGGAGAATGCTGAACGCGATCTCAACACCCTTTTCTTCGACACCAGAAGGTATGACCTCGGAGAGGTGGGGCGATACAAGCTCAACAAGCGATTCGAATACGGAGACGATGTAGATGACCGGGTGCTTCGGAAGGAAGACATCATCAATACCATGACGTACCTGATCAAGGTACATATCGGTGAAGGCGCCATAGACAATATCGATCATCTGGGGAACCGGCGCGTTAGATCAGTTGGTGAGCTTCTCATGAACCAGTTGAAAATCGGCTTTGCACGTATGGAGCGTATAGCCAAGGAGCGGATGTCCATCAAAGAAGCCGATACAATCAGACCGCAGGACCTCATCAGCATCAAGCCGATTACGGCGGCGATCAAGGAATTCTTCGGCTCCAGCCAGCTCTCGCAGTTCATGGATCAGGTCAATCCGCTGTCAGAGCTGACTCACAAACGAAGGCTGAATGCCCTCGGGCCTGGCGGGCTTTCCAGAGAACGGGCCGGTTTCGAGGTGCGTGACGTTCACTATTCGCATTACGGGAGAATGTGCCCCATTGAGACCCCCGAGGGTCCCAATATCGGGCTGATCGTGTCGCTGTCAATCTATGCGCGGGTCAATAACTACGGTTTCCTCGAGACACCCTATCGCAAGGTGCAGAACGGGAAACTCACGAACAAAATCGAGTATCTTACGGCCATGGACGAAGAGAGGTACAATATCGCCCAGGCCAACGCTGAGATCGACGAAAATGGGTCTTTCGTACAGAAGTATGTGGCTGCCCGGAAAACTGGTGAGTTCCTGAACGTTAACCCGGAGGAGATCGACTACATCGACGTCTCCCCAAAACAGATCATCAGTGTGTCAACGGCACTGATTCCCTTTCTCGAACACGACGATGCGAACCGTGCACTCATGGGTTCAAACATGCAGCGGCAGGCTGTGCCGCTTATACGGCCGGAGGCTCCTTTCATCGGAACGGGGATTGAAAAGCTCGCGGCCATTGATTCCAGGGTTGTCGTCAGGGCAAAACAGGGCGGCGTCGTTGACTATGTGGATTCCACCGAAATCCGTATCAAACCTGAAAAGGGCAATGAACTGGATACCTACAGGCACATCAAGTACAAGCGTACCAATCAGGACACCTGTTTCAACCAGAAACCGATCGTGAATATAGGTGACCAGGTGAAGACAGGGGATGTCATAGCCGATGGGCCTGCTACTGACAACGGTGAACTTGCTCTCGGATGCAACGTACTTGTGGCCTTCATGCCGTGGATGGGTTACAACTACGAGGATGCCATACTGATCAGTGAATGGATTGTGAAGGAGGACCTCTTCACCTCTATTCATATCGAGGAGTTTGATGTGGAGGTGCGGGAGACCAAGCTGGGCATGGAGAACATCACGCGCGATATACCAAACGTATCTGAGGAGGCCTTTGTTGATCTCGATGATGAGGGTATCGTACGTGTGGGTGCTCCTGTGTCACCCGGTTCCATACTCGTTGGAAAAGTAACACCCAAGGGTGAGACCGATATTACTCCGGAGTACAAGCTGCTCAACTCCATATTCGGAGAGAAGGCAAAGAATGTCAAGGACACCTCGCTCAGGGTACCGCATGGTACCGAGGGCACGGTGATTGATATAAAGAGGCTGCGGCGCGAGGATGGCGACGAGCTTGCCCCCGGCGTGGAAGAGGTCGTCAAGGTATTCATCGCCAAGAAACGCAAACTACAGGAGGGTGATAAGCTCGCCGGACGGCACGGAAACAAAGGGGTTGTTTCCCGGGTACTTCCCGAGGAGGATATGCCCTTCCTTCCGGACGGCACACCCGTGGATATCGTTTTGAACCCGCTCGGTGTCCCGTCACGAATGAACCTCGGACAGATATTCGAATCGAACCTCGGCTGGGTGGCGAAAACACTGGGGATGTATTTCAGTACCCCCGTCTTCGAGAGCGCTACCATCGAGCAGGTTGAGGAATATCTGGATAAAGCCGAACTGCCAAAATCCGGAAAGACCACGCTTTACGACGGTCTGACGGGAGAGCCCTTTCAAAACGAGATCAGTGTCGGCGTCATATATATTCTCAAGCTCGCACATTTGGTGGACGACAAGATACATGCCCGGTCAACCGGTCCCTATTCACTGGTGACCCAGCAGCCCCTGGGGGGCAAGGCACAGTTCGGCGGTCAGAGGCTCGGTGAAATGGAGGTGTGGGCGCTGGAGGCATACGGTGCAGCAAACAATCTCCAGGAACTGCTCACCGTTAAATCGGACGATATGACGGGCAGGGCGAAAATCTATGAAGCAATCGTAAAGGGTGAGAACGTTGCCATGTCCGGTATTCCGGAATCTTTCAACGTTCTCGTACAGGAATTGAGAGGTCTCGGGCTCGATATCACGGTTTTCGCTAACGAGAGCAACCAGATACCACTCACTGAAAAAGACGAAGAGATCATCCAGTCCACCCGGAGTGCCAAGATGCTGGATGATTCCCGGATGTAGCAGTAAGGCTTTGAAAAAGTGGATTCACTTCAATCCTTTAAAGAGGGAGACCTATGAAAAGTCTGAGTGAGTTTGCAGAGATCAAGATCAAGCTTGCTTCGCCTGAAATTATACGCAAATGGTCCTATGGAGAGGTGAAAAAACCCGAAACCATCAATTACAGGACACTGCGACCGGAACGTGACGGACTTTTTTGTGAGAGAATATTCGGGACAACAAAAGAATACGAATGTTACTGTGGAAAGTTCAAGAGCATCCGATACAAGGGCGTTGTCTGTGACCGATGCGGTGTCGAGGTAACCCATTTCAAAGTTCGTCGTGAACGCATGGGGCACATCGAATTGGCGGCACCGGTTTCGCACATATGGTATTACAGGAGCGTTCCCTCCCGTATGGGCCTGCTCCTCGACCTCACCATGACGGAACTGCGCAGCGTGCTCTACTTCGAGAAGTATATCGTCATTGAACCGGGCGACACGGATCTCAAATCCATGCAGCTGCTCACGGAGGAGGAGTACAACGAGTACCGTGAACGTTACGGCATGAGCTTCACTGCTGGAATCGGGGCCGATGCAATAAAGACCCTGCTTTCCAACCTTGATCTCGAACAGATGTCCGGTGAACTGCGGGTAAAGATGATGGAGAAGGGGCTCAAGACCGATAAGCGGCTCCTGAAGCGGCTCGAGATCGTCGAGGACTTCCGTGATTCGGGCAATCAACCCGAATGGATGATCATGGACACGATACCTGTCATCCCGCCAGAGCTCCGGCCCATGGTGCAGCTTGATGGAGGGCGCTTCGCCACCTCCGATCTCAACGATCTGTATCGCCGGGTCATCAACCGCAACAATCGTTTGAAGAGACTCATTGCGCTCAACGCTCCCGAGATCATCGTTCGCAATGAGAAGCGCATGCTGCAGGAAGCAGTTGATGCGCTTTTCGACAACTCGCGAAAGAAACGGGCAGTGCGGGGACCGGGAAACAGGCCCCTGAAATCCCTTTCCGATATGCTGAAGGGAAAGCAGGGAAGATTTCGTCAGAACCTGCTCGGAAAACGTGTCGATTATTCGGGACGATCGGTCATTGTGGTTGGCCCTTCACTCAAAATGCACCAGTGCGGTTTGCCCAGTCTCATGGCTATGGAGCTCTTTAAACCCTTTATCATGAAGAAGTTGGTTGACAAGGGAATTGTGTACAATATCAAAAGGGCAAAGACCATGGTTGAAAGCCGTGCGCCGGAAGTCTGGTCAGTGCTTGAAGAGGTGGTGGCAGAACATCCTGTACTGCTGAACCGTGCACCCACACTTCACCGGATGGGAATACAGGCCTTTGAGCCGGTTCTCGTGGAGGGAAAGGCCATTCGACTTCACCCGCTCGTGTGCCATGCCTATAACGCAGACTTTGACGGTGATCAGATGGCGGTACATATACCACTGTCCCTGGAAGCACAGATCGAGTCATGGGTTCTCATGCTTTCGTCTAAAAACCTTCTCAACCCGGCAAACGGTCTTCCCATCGTCGGCCCGACGCAGGACATGGTGCTGGGGATATACTATCTTACCAAGGATGATCCTTCCACGGAACAGAAGAAGGTGAAGATCTACGGCTCCATGGATGAAGTGCTTGCGGCAATCGAGAATAAAGCATGCACCTTTCATGACAAGATCCTCCTTCGTCTGGGCGAGGACCGTATTGAGACAACCGTTGGACGAGCAGTGTTCAACTTCATACTGCCTGACGAGATAGACTATTTGAACTATCCCATGGGGGAGAAGGAGCTCAACGCGCTCGTTTCGAGCTGCTATGACAACAACGGGTCTGCGGTGACTGCACGAATGCTCGACGCCATCAAGGAGATAGGTTTCAAGTATGCGACCCATTTTGGTGTTACCATCGGCATGGATGATATCAAGATCCCCAGTGAGAAGAAGAAACACCTTGAGAAGGCCGAACGTGAGGTCGCCGAGGTATACGAGCAATACCGTAACGGCCTCATAACCAATGAGGAGCGTTACAATAAGATCATTGACATATGGACAGCCGTAAATGAGAAGATCTCCGATGTCATGATGGACAATTTAAAAAAGGACAAGAGCGGGTTCAATCCCGTGTACATGATGGCCCATTCGGGCGCACGCGGCTCCAAGACACAGATAAGGCAGCTCGCGGGTATGCGGGGACTCATGGCCAAACCCTCCGGTGAAATTATCGAACTGCCTATCAAATCGAATTTCAAGGAGGGCCTGACTGTTCTCGAATACTTCAACTCCACCCATGGTGCCCGTAAGGGTCTTGCCGACACGGCCCTCAAAACAGCTGATGCCGGTTATCTCACGAGGAGACTCGTGGACATAGCACAGGACCTGGTTATCACGGAGGAGGATTGTGGAACAATCAATGGCATAGTGGTGAGTGCGCTCAAGGAGGAGGACAATATCATTGAATCTCTCTTCGACCGCATAGTCGGGCGTTATACCGTTGACCGGATAATCGACCCGCGGTCCGGAGATATCCTTGTCGATGCCAATGAAAATATAACAGAGGAGATTGCACGAAAAATCGAGAATGCCGGCATTACCATAGTAAAGGTCCGAACGGTGTTGACCTGCGAATCGGGACACGGTGTGTGCGTGAAATGCTACGGGCGGAACCTTGCGAACAAACAACCGGTACAAATCGGCGAAGCGGTCGGCATCATCGCCGCCGAATCGATAGGCCAGCCCGGCACACAGCTCACGATGCGAACCTTTCACATCGGCGGTACGGCGGCCCGTCAGGCGGAGGAGAACACCATCAGCCTCAACTATCCGGTCTTTATCCGCAAGATCGAGGGTAACATTGTCGAGAGGAAGGATGAACGCCGGGTCGTGCCGAGAAGGGCAACCATTGTAGTGAATCGTATATACCATCAGTATCCTGTCAAGGATGTTACGCCCCGGGTCAAAACGGGAGATATCGTTGAACCCGGTCAGGTCATTGCAAAACTGAAGAAGGACAAGACCGATATCGAGGCGCAGGAACGTGCCCATGTCATGGTCAAGGGCGGCGTGCTCTATCTGCTCGGTGACCCCTATGAGATTACGACGAAAATCGGGTCAGAGATCATGATGAAGGAAAATGACGTAGTCATGGCAAAGAGTGCACTGACCAAGTTCGATCCCTTTTCGGAATCTATCCTCACTGAGCATTCGGGCAGGGTGCAGCTTATATCGATCATACCGGGAACAACCATGAAGCAGGAGAAGGATGAGGTCACCGGAGTGGTGAACAAAATAATCCTTGATTTTCAGGATGAACAGCTCCAGCCGAAGATCCTTATCACGGATAAGGAGGGTAATGAGCTCGAGACTTACAATGTTCCCGGCGGTTCCTACCTCAATGTGGGTGAAAATCAGGTCGTGGAGGCCGGTGATGTCATTGCAAAAATTCCGCGCGGCCAGGCGAAAACGAAGGATATTACGGGTGGTTTACCGAGGGTTGCGGATCTATTCGAAGCGCGCAAGCCAAAAGACACCGCAGTGATTGCACAGGTAAACGGCGAGGTGAAGTTCGGATCCATTTCCAAGGGCAAGCGGCAGATCATCGTGACCGATGAGAACGACGAGGAATACAAACATCTCGTGCCCCTGGGAAAACATGTCACCGTACGTGACGGCGATCAGGTCAAGGCGGGAGAGCCCCTCTGTGAAGGAGCGATAAATCCCCATGATATCCTGCAGGTTATGGGTGAGCAGGCCCTGCAGAGCTGGCTTGTCAATGAGATACAGGAGGTATACCGACTCCAGGGTGTAAACATAAACGATAAGCACATCGGTGTCATTGTGCGGCAGATGCTTCGCAAGATGGAGATTGTCGATGTTGGTGACACTAATTTCATCATAGGACAGCAGATCGACAAGTTCAGGTTCAAGGCTGAGAATGAACGGGTTACCCAACTCGGTGGCAGCCCGGCAACAGCACGACCCGTCCTGCTTGGTATAACACGGGCCGCGCTCAACATTGATTCCTTCATATCTGCAGCTTCCTTTCAGGAGACTTCACGGGTTCTCACTAATGCGGCCATCAAGGGCAAGGTGGACAAGCTCCGCGGTCTGAAGGAGAATGTCATAATCGGTCACCTTATACCTGCCGGTACGGGGATTAAGGATTATAAGGAAGTTGAGCTCTACAAGGAGGAGCCGGGGGACTTTGAACTTCCCGAGGATATCAAGGAAAAGGTAGAGGGCAGGACCATTATGACAAAGGAAGAGGTGGGGGGCGTAGTATTCTAGGTGCATCCGGATACCACAGGACGTAAAAAAGAGCCCCCTCTGTTCCTAAATTCCCCTTAAAATTATTGACAAGAAGATCTAAAGTCGGTATATTCATGCGAGTGTCCTTTAAGAGGGTATAGTATGTCCTTTTTGGATGGCAATACAGTATCCGAGTAGAGAGTTGGAGTGGTATAAATGCCTACAGTGAATCAGTTGATCAGGAAGGGCAGAAAGAAGCAGTTGAAAAAGACAAGTGCACCTGCTCTGCAGAGCTGCCCGCAGCGCAGAGGTGTTTGTACCAGGGTCATGACGTTCACACCGAAGAAACCGAATTCGGCACTTCGCAAGGTCGCCAGAGTGCGGCTTACCAACGGAATTGAGGTTACCGCCTATATCCCTGGAATCGGCCACAACCTGCAGGAACATTCTGTGGTGATTATCAGAGGGGGCAGGGTAAAGGACCTTCCCGGTGTACGGTATCATATCGTACGCGGGGCCCTCGATACGCTCGGTGTGGATAACCGTAAAAAGGCCCGCTCCAAGTACGGTGTCAAACGACCGAAGGCTTAGTGTTTGCTGAACCTATTCTGGACAATGGTTGAATAAGTCAGCACGATTAACACATTTCCAGATTATGCAAGGTGAAACCACCGGCTGAGTCGGATAGGTCCCTTGGACTGATGCCGGTTTTTGTGCAAACCGGTTCATTTTTTGTCAGCAGAGAAAGATCTAACAGCAATATGTAGTGAGGGAGAGATAGGGTGCCCAGAAGACATGAAACAAAGAAGTATCCGCTCATTGCTGATCCGGTGTACAATTCGGATCTCGCAGCGCAATTCATCAACAATCTGATGAAGCAGGGCAAGAAGAGTGTCGCCCAGCGTATTCTGTACGATTCCTTCGCGATCATCGAAGAAAAACTGGGAAAACCGCCGCTCGAGGTGTTCAACAAGGCACTCGATAACGTGAAACCGGAACTGGAGGTAAAATCGCGGAGAGTGGGGGGAGCCACCTATCAGGTCCCTGTTGAGGTGCGTCCGGAGAGAAGGGTCGCACTGGCTATTCGATGGCTGATCAGCTTTGCCCGGGCAGGACACGGGCGCTCCATGAGTGAGAAACTGGCCGATGAGTTCATCGATGCTTTCAACAACACAGGATCAGCCATCAAGAAGAAGGAAGATACGCGAAAGATGGCAGAGGCAAACAAGGCTTTTGCCCATTACAAATGGTAAAGAGAGATGTCTGATACACTTTCAATAGATAAATACAGAAATATAGGCATCATGGCCCACATCGATGCCGGGAAGACCACGCTCACTGAACGTATGCTTTACTACACGGGCAGGAAGCACAAGATTGGCGAGGTCCATCACGGCGATGCGGAAATGGACTGGATGGAACAGGAGAAGGAGCGGGGTATCACCATTACCAGTGCTGCAACCACATTCTACTGGCGTGACAGCAGAATCAACCTCATCGATACACCCGGTCATGTGGATTTCACTGCAGAAGTTGAACGAAGTCTCCGCGTGCTCGACGGTGCCATTGCCGTGTTCTGTGCTGTTTCCGGCGTGGAACCACAGAGTGAAACAGTATGGATTCAGGCAAACAGGTATAAGGTGCCCCGCATTGTTTTTGTAAACAAGATGGACCGTCAGGGGGCTCACTTCGAAAATGTGCTCGGTATGATTCACAAACGGCTCGGAGTCCGGGCTGTGGCGATACAGATACCGTACGGCAGGGAAGCGCATTTCAGGGGCATTGTCGATCTCATCACCATGAAGGCGACTGAATGGAATGAAGAGGACATGGGAACCACCTTTGAGGAGATCGACATTCCCGATGAGCTGCACGAACAGGCCAGAGAGTACCGCGAGAAGCTGATCGAGAGTCTCTGTGACTTCGATGATGGACTCATGGAGCAGTATCTATCGGGAAAAGAACTGGAGACCGGCAAACTCAAGGCAGTGCTCAGAAAGGCAACCATTAAGTGCGCACTTTTTCCCGTTCTCTGCGGTTCCGCATTCAAGAACAAGGGTGTGCAGAAGCTGCTCGATGCCGTTGTTGATTTCTTCCCTTCACCCGTCGCTATGCCACCCGTTGAGGGGGTTGACCTCAAAACGGGGGAGATGGCACTGCGAAAGGTGGGAACGGACGAGCCCTTTTCAGCACTCAATTTCAAGATCATGACCGATCCCTATGTGGGGAAATTGGCATTCTTCAGGGTCTACTCCGGCAGCATCAAGGTGGGGCAGACGGTGTACAATTCCGGCAAGGACCGTAAGGAGAGGATCGGCCGGATCGTGCAGATGCATGCCAACAAGAAGGAAGATGTGAAAGAGGTGGTGGCCGGTGACATCGCAGCTGCAATTGGACTGAAAACAGTGACCACAGGCGACACCCTCTGTGATATACACAAACCGATTATTCTCGAGGAGATGGAGTTTCCCGAACCTGTTATAGCCATTGCCATCGAACCGAAGTCAAACAGCGATCAGGACAAGCTGGGGGTGGCCCTGCACAAGCTCTCGGAGGAAGACCCGACATTCAAGGTCCGTACTGATGACGAAACAGGTCAGACCATAATCTCGGGAATGGGTGAGCTTCATCTCGAGATCATCGTTGATCGCCTGATGAGGGAGTTCAGTGTGGAGGCCCTGGTCGGGCAGCCTGAAGTGGCGTATCGTGAGACTATTCGTGGTACTTCAAAGGTCGAGGGTAAACATATCAAACAGAGCGGTGGCCACGGTCAGTACGGCCATGTGCATGTCTCATTCGAGGCGCTTGATCCGGGCGCAGGATTCATCTTTGAAAATCGCATCGTGGGAGGTTCAGTCCCCAAGGAATACATACCGGCCATCGAAAAGGGGATACGAGATGCTGCTGAAAACGGGGTTCTGGCAGGGTATCCGATGATAGATTTCAAGGCCGTGCTTCTCGACGGGAGTTATCATGAGGTGGATTCCTCGGAGATGGCCTTCAAGATTGCGGCGGCGCATGCCTTCAGGGAGGGTGTGCGCAAAGCTCAGCCGGTGCTGCTGGAACCGATTATGTCGGTCGATGTGTTTACCCCTGAAGAGTACATGGGTGAAGTCATCAAAGACCTGTCATCGAGAAGGGCCAAGATCTCCGGTATGGAGGATCGGCAGCAGGGAAAGGTCATTTCAGCACGATGTCCTCTCGAAGCCATGTTCGGTTATGCAACATCGCTCAGGTCGGCGAGTCAGGGAAGGGCGAACTACTCCATGAAGTTTTTCCACTATGATGAGGTGCCAGCTTCGGTTGCCGAGGAGATTATGAGTGGCGTGAAGCGCCGATTTACGGTGGCCTAAGACGGGATGAATTAAGTATTGATGCTGACAGTAATTTATATTACCTTGATCAAGTTTTGAAAAATACACAGGTATCTTCGTTCCGCGGGGTACAAAGAACGAAGAGGAGGTCTACATGGCAAAGGAAAAATACGAAAGGACGAAGCCCCATGTCAATGTTGGAACCATCGGTCATGTTGATCACGGGAAAACAACACTGACATCCGCAATGACTTTTTACCTATCGAACAAGGGGCTCGCCCAGGCCAAGAAGTTCGAAGAGATCGACAATGCACCTGAGGAGAGGGAGAGGGGCATCACCATTGCCACACAGCATGTCGAGTATGAGACAGAAAACAGGCACTATGCCCACGTCGACTGTCCCGGCCACGCTGACTACGTGAAGAACATGATTACCGGTGCGGCACAGATGGACGGTGCGATTCTCGTCGTTGCTGCAGATGATGGCCCCATGGCTCAGACGCGTGAGCATATCCTGCTCGCACGCCAAGTCGGTGTTCCCGCAATGGTTGTGTACCTCAATAAGGTCGATCGTGTGGACGATCCCGAGCTGCTCGAGCTTGTGGAGATGGAGGTCCGTGACCTCCTCACCGAGTACGAGTTTCCCGGTGATGAAATTCCTGTCATCAAGGGCAGTGCGCTTCAGGCGATGGAGAATCCAAACGATGAAGTGGCAAACAAGAGTATCGTGGAGATTCTCGAGGCCCTGGACAGCTATATCCCTGAGCCGAAGAGGGAAGTCGACAAGCCTTTTCTCATGCCCATTGAAGATGTGTTCACGATCTCCGGACGTGGTACCGTTGTGACTGGCAGGGTCGACCGTGGCAAGGTCCATGTGAATGAGGAAGTGGAGATCATTGGAATCAGGCCGACCGTGAAAACCATTGCGACGGGAGTTGAAATGTTCCGGAAACTGCTCGATGAGGGGCAGGCTGGTGATAACATCGGTGTACTCCTCAGAGGTATTAAACGTGAGGATGTGGAGAGAGGCCAGGTGCTGGCACATCCGGGAACTATAACACCCCACACGAAGTTCAAGGCCCAGGTGTACGTACTGACCAAGGAGGAGGGAGGCAGGCACACCCCCTTCTTCACCGGATACAGGCCGCAGATATACGTACGGACGACCGACGTCACGGGTGTCATCAAGCTCCCCGATGGTGTCGAGATGGTCATGCCCGGCGACAATATTAACATGGAGATTGAGCTCATTTCCACCATCGCCATGGAAAAGGGAATGAGGTTTGCTATCCGTGAGGGCGGTAGAACGGTGGGTGCCGGCGCAGTAACAGATATCATTGAATAGAGGTCATCATGGATGTTCAGAAAATAAGAGTTCGATTGAGGGCATTCGATGCAGAGCTTATTGACCAGTCCGCGAAGTCAATCGTGAATGCAGTCACAAGGGCAGGTGCCATGGTTTCAGGACCTGTTCCACTTCCGACGAAGATAAGCAAGTATACGGTGCTTCGTTCGCCGCATGTGAACAAGAAATCAAGGGAACAGTTCGAAATGCGGACGCACAAGCGTCTCATCGACATTATCAACCCGACAAGTGATACGATCAATGCTCTCATGAAACTCGAGTTGCCGGCGGGTGTTGACGTGGAGATCAAACAGTAGGCATTGCTGGCCCATAGACCGGCACCGACCCGTACACACAGTGTACTGACCGGCCCTCGCTGATCCAATCGGTCAGCATAACATTGAAGAATCGAGTGTTGGAGATGAATACGAAGCTGTATGACATAAAGGGCAAGGAAAAGGGAACGGTAAGGCTGAATGATGCCGTTTTCAAGATCAAGCCTAATAAATCGGCCATATACTATGCCCTGCATTCAGAGCTGGCAAATGACAGACAGGGAACCGCCTCGTCCAAGGGAAGATCAGAGGTGAGAGGAAGCGGCAGGAAACCCTACCGTCAGAAGGGCACCGGAAGGGCACGCGCCGGCACAAGGAAGAGTCCCATATGGACCGGCGGTGGAGTAGCTTTCGGTCCAAAACCGAGAAGCTATCGGGTCAGGCTGCCGCGTAAGATGAAGCAGCTTTCTGTCCGTTCAATCCTTTCGATGAAGAACAGCGAGAACTCACTCAAGGTTGTGGAGGATTTTTCCATAGAGTCAGGTAAAACCAGAGATTTCTACTCCATTGCAACCAGTCTTGTCGATGAGGATAAACGCCGCAGAGTGCTGTTCATCGATACTGACCGCGATGACATGAACCGGAAGGCTGGGCGAAACATTCCCTGGCTCAATTACTTTGATGCTGTTCTTCTCAATACCAGAGACCTCTTCTATGCAACACAGCTCGTTCTTACCGAGAGTGCTGTGAAGGTCCTGAATGAGAAGTATGCAGGGTAGTCTGAAATACGTAGGGCAGGTAAGAAGATGAAAAAGGGCGAGATTATACTGAATCCTATCATCACCGAGAAGAGCACGGCCCTTCAGGAATTGGGCAAATACTGCTTCAAAGTCAATCCAAGGGCAAATAAGAAGGAAATCATGGAAGCAGTGCGTGATGTCTTCAGCGTTGAGCCCGTCTCCTGTGCCATTATTAATATGAAGGGAAAGCGAAAGAGGGAGCGGTATAAGATCGGCTATACCGCTTCATGGAAGAAGGCGATTGTCACCCTTAAAGAGGGAGATAAAATCGAGCTGTTTGAGGGTGTGTAACCCTAGGTAATCCAAAAGCAATGAGAGAATCAACATGGCTGTGAAGAAATACAAACCCGTAACACCATCACGGCGGTTCTTTTCCGTGGTTCCCAGTGATGATATCACTGAGACCGAACCCTACAAGCCGCTGACCGAAGGCAAGAAGCGTATCAGTGGACGGAATAATGCAGGCAGGATGACGGTCAGACGGAGGGGTGGTGGTGCAAAGAAACTGTACAGAAAGATCGACTTCAAACGGGACAAGAGGGGGATCGAAGCGCGGGTAGACACGATCGAGTACGATCCGAACAGAAGCGCCAGGATAGCGCTTCTTACCTATGTGGACGGCGAGAAGAGATACATCCTTGCACCCGATGGGCTGCATGTGGGTGACCGGGTCGTTGCTGGTGACAACGTCAAGGCAACGCTCGGCAATGCCATGCCCATTGGCAGGATGCCCCTGGGAACGATCATCCATAATGTGGAGCTCTACCCCGGAAAGGGAGGGCAGATGGCTCGTTCAGCGGGCACGCTGGTGCAGCTGGTCGGCAAGGAGGGGAATCACTGTATACTGAGGCTTCCTTCCGGTGAGATGCGGCATGTCAATGCCCGGTGTTATGCCACGGTTGGGCAGGTCGGCAATCAGGAGCACTTCAATATCTCGCTTGGTAAAGCGGGGCGTTCCCGGTGGCTTGGACGGAGACCGAAAGTGCGGGGCGTTGCAATGAATCCCGTTGACCATCCTCATGGCGGTGGGGAGGGGAAATCCTCCGGTGGCCGGCATCCTGTGACACCTTGGGGTGTCCCCACCAAGGGCTACAAGACTCGAAAGAAGAACAAACCGAGTGATAAGTATATCGTGAAGCGTAGAAAAAAGTAGAAGGGGGATGAACCTGTGTCACGGTCAATTAAGAAGGGCCCTTATATCGACAAGAAGCTCTATAAGAAGGTGATCGAGCTCAACAACAGGAATGATAACAAGATCATTAAGACCTGGTCACGAAGATCCACTATTTTTCCGGAGATGGTCGGCCATACCTTCAACGTGTACAACGGAAAGAAGTTCTTTCCCGTTTATGTGACCGAGAACATGGTCGGGCACAAACTCGGTGAATTCTCCCCCACCAGAACATATAAGGGACATGCAGGTTCAGAGAGGTCCTCTCGAGTTAAGTAAAGGAGCGGTGAATGGAAGCACGAGCGATTGCAAAATATGTTCGTATATCGAGCAGGAAAGTGAATAAGTACGGTAGAGCGGTGCGGAGCCTTGGATGGCGTGAAGCACATGCGGCGCTGACATTGGAACCTGCCAGAGGGGCACGGTTGCTGAACGGGGTTTTGCAGTCAGCCGTTTCCAACTTGATGGCAAAGAGCAAGAATATCGATGAAGACACAGTGGTTATTGATAGGGTAATCGTAAATGAAGGTCCTACGCTGAAACGGTGGAAGCCCCGTGCACGGGGGCGGGCAGACCGCATTAACAAACGTACCTGTCATATTTCGGTAACAGTTTCAGGCGAGGAGATTACGAAATAGGTAAGTAAACTTTCAACCTTGTTATGTTGTTATAGCTTACCTAATGGTTTTTACCAGAACTATAATAGAAAAACTACAGCGCGGCATCTAGTCGCCATTAATAAAGAGTTTTTATAAGCACTTGCCGCGCTGCACTTTATTAAAGCTTTTCGCCCCAAGGGGATTCCCGTTGGTCGTACCACGGGCACTCCCGTTGGTCG
>CBFDDP010000006.1:0-53119 GCA_965603595.1 uncultured bacterium | reverse complement strand
AACATGCCCAGATAGAGCCTGGCCACGAGGTTGGATGAGAGCACAAGGGCAAAGTTTGTACCTACCAGAGTTGTTGAGAGAAGCCGTTCAGGTCTTTCGAGAAGATGAGATGCAAGCTGTGCTGGTCTCTTCCCTCTCTTCTTCAGATTGTACAGCTTGAACCGGTTTGTGGATACAAAGGCAGTTTCGGAACCGGCAAAGAATGCCCAGAATAAAAAAAGAATGGCAATAGCGATTGCATTACCGATCACGTTTTTGAAACTCCATGTTTTCGATTTGCCTTGGACTGCTTTCGAGAACCCGTATGCGGTAGCCTGCATCAATATCGATTTCAGTACCAACAGGTGGTATCTCACCCAGAACATTCACGATATAACCGCCGATTGTATTCGAATCAACAGGCAGGCTGAGGTCGAGTGTACTGTTCACATCCGATATCTTTGTATCGCCCTGTATATACCAACGGTCATCGCTTTTCTTCTGTATGAGCTGTGCAAGAAGGATATCCCTGATAAATATGGCATCGAGGATGTCCTTGAGAGTCACAATTCCCGACGTGCCCCCGAACTCATCCAGTACTATTGCCAGGTAAATATGATTTCTCTTGAACTCGCTCAGCAGTGGAAGTACGTGCTTTGTTTCAGGCACAAAAAGCGGTCTAGTGAGATTGTGGCGAATATCCTTTTTCTTGAGGTGAATGAAATCGGTAATTTTTATATAACCGAGGATATGATCGATAGTATCATCGAAAAAGAGAACTGTTGAGTAGGAGGATTCTTTCACTATGCGTTCAATGTTGCTCCAGTAGTCGTTGATATCAATACCTTGAAGTTCTGATCGAGGAACCATGATATCAGAAATCGGCCTGTTGATCAGGTGTATCAAGTTGGTGAGTGCACTGATTGAAGTTGAGGGTATACCTGCATCAGTTCCCGATTCAACAGCTGAGAGAAGCTCTTCCTTCGAAAGATAATGTTTCTTCTTAAATCCACTGCTCCTCTTAACCACTAGCTGTACCAGGAACTGTACGGGAAAGAAGATCCTGTTTGTGAGGTTTATGACTGGAATAAATGTCCTGGAAAAAGTGATGGGACGTGTTACTGCTACATTCTTTGGCACAATTTCTCCGAAGAGCAACAAGAGGAAAGTCATGATGAAGACAGAGTAGAATAGAGAATTACTTGTGAAGAAGGATTTCGATACATGTTCCCCAATAATCGAAGCGCCTGAATTAACCACCATGTTACCGATTAGGATTGTTATAAGCGCCTGCTGGGGTCTTTGCAGGTAGTGTAGCAGCGTTTTGAGGTTTCTGTCCTTCTGATGAGAGAGTCTGCGATGTTCGAATTCAGGTATCGAGAGTAATGCAACCTCTGACCCTGAATATATAAAAGAAAGGATCAGGAGGATCGCAATGGATACTAGCTGTAGAAGTTCGAGCATATCCTTATGAGGATGTCTCTACGGTTTCAAGCGCCTTTTTTTTCTTCTTCTGTCCGCCCTTGAAAACTATTTTCTCCTCTTCACAGTCGACGATTGCCTTGCTTCCCTCTTTGAATACACCTTTCAGAATCTCATTGGCAAGCGGGTCTTCTATTTCCCTTTGAATGGTTCTTCTGAGAGGACGGGCTCCGTACTTCTCGTCGTAACCCTTCTCAATGAGGTGGTTTTTCGCACTTGCGGTAAATTCCAGAGCAATGCGCTTCTCTTCAAGTTGTTTCTTACTTTCATCGAGCATGAGATCAATGATCTGGCCGATGTGCTTCTTTTTGAGGGGATGGAATACCACAACCTCATCAACCCTGTTCAGGAACTCGGGATTAAACACTCTTTTCAGTGCGGAGATTGCCTTGTCCTTCATTCCGATGTAGCTGTTTGCATCCTCCCCTATTGCGAAACCGAGATTTCCACCCTTGTGGATCTCTTTGCTCCCAACATTTGAAGTCATGATAATCACTGTATTCCTGAAATCCACCGTGTGACCCAGGTGGTCGGAGAGCTGGCCTTCCTCGAGAACCTGCAGCAACATATTGAAAACATCAGGATGGGCCTTTTCGATCTCATCGAAAAGAATAACACTGTAAGGTTTTCGTCGTATCTTCTCGGTAAGTTCACCACCCTCCTGATAACCGACATATCCAGGAGGAGCACCGACCAGTCGCGAAATGTTGTGTTTCTCCATGAACTCACTCATATCGATGCGAATAAGCGCATCCTCTGAACCAAAGAGGAACTCGGCGAGGCATTTCGCAAGATAGGTCTTACCAACTCCTGTGGGGCCGAGGAAGATGAAGGAACCGGAGGGTCGTTTAGGAGACTTCAGGCCCGTTCTCGACCTGCGGACAGCCCTACTCACCGCCTCAATTGCCTCATCCTGCCCGACAACCTTATCATGGAGATCGTCTTCCATTCTGAGCAGTTTCTGGGATTCGCTTTCCACAATACGTACGAGAGGAATGCCGGTAAGTTCACTTGTAATCTGATAGATCTCGTCCTCGTCAACTACCGGTTTTTCGTTGTTCAGTTCCTTTTTCCACTCGTCCTTCATAAGTTCGAGTTTTTCCCGTAATATGTTCATCCGGTCTCGAACTTTTGCCGCTTTCTCGTAATCCTGTATCTCAACGAGATGGGTCTTATCTGATCTGAGCTTCTCAATATCCTCTTCGAGTTTTTTGAAATCCTTTGGCACCATGGTATTTTCAAGCCGAACCTTTGAACCTGCTTCATCGATCAGGTCGATGGCCTTATCCGGCAGGTATCGATCGGTAATATACCGGTAGGAAAGATTAGCAGCAGTATTCAAAGCATTTTCCGTGTAGAGGATCTTATGATGTTCCTCATATTTTTCCTTGATGCCCCGAAGTATTTCAACGGTTTCATCGATAGTCGACTCGTCAACAATGATGGGCTGAAAACGGCGTTCGAGCGCAGCATCCCGTTCGATATATTTCTTGTATTCACCAAGTGTCGTTGCGCCAATACACTGAAGTTCGCCGCGTGAAAGTGCTGGTTTCAGCATGTTCGCCGCATCAATTGCACCTTCGGCACCACCGGCCCCAATGATGGTGTGGAGCTCATCGATGAAGAGGATGATGTTTCCAGCCCTGCGTATTTCAAACATCACCTTTTTAAGTCGCTCCTCGAACTCTCCCCTGTACTTGGTTCCTGCAACCAGTGAGGCAAGATCGAGAGTCAGTACCCGCTTGTTCGCAAGCGTCTCGGGAACACTCCCAGATACAATATTCTGGGCCAAACCCTCTACAATGGCCGTCTTTCCCACACCTGGCTCGCCGATAAGCACCGGGTTGTTCTTAGTCCGTCGGCACAGGATCTGTATGACTCTCTTGATCTCTTTTTCCCTGCCTATAACAGGGTCGAGTTTCTTTTCCTTTGCGAGACTGGTCAAATCACGTCCAAATTCATCGAGCGTGGGTGTTCGCCGATCCACCTTTTTCTTGATGTCGGTTTTACTCGTTCCAAGGAGACGGTTGATTTCCTCCCGGACATTTGAAATCTTGATACCCTGTTTGTCGAATGCATTGAGTATGCCGCTGTCACCCTCTCTCAGAAGACCGAGAAGGAGATGCTCTGTTCCGATGTAGTTGTGGCCCATACTCCTTGCTTCGTCAGCACTGAGTTCGAGAACTCTTTGTGCCCGCGTCGAGGGAGGTACATCGCCTAGAAGGAGAATCCCACCTGTTCGTTTTGTATTTGCGATGATATCTTCCCGGAGCATATTCAGATCGACACCGAGATTGATGAGGGCTTTGATGGCTACCCCTTCACCCTCACGAATAAGACCGAGCAGAATGTGTTCAGGTAGGAGCTTATCGTGATTAAGTTTTTTCGATTCTTCTTGAGCAAGTATGTTAATGACTCTCTGAGCTCTTTCTGTTAATCCCTTAAACATTTATATTACCTCTTTGAGATAGTCTCGTATAAAGATTGCCCTTACCTCCTCAACGTTTGCAGATTCATCTCTTATATTATAACGCTTCCGGAGATGATAATCCTGTATGTAATGAAGAAGAAGGTTGATGTCTCTGATATTCACGTAGTTAATGATGCCAAGGCTAATGCCGAGGCGCACATTGGAGAGAAGCTCGAGGGCTTCAAATAATGAAACCATGCGGCAGGATAGGAGAATACCGTAACTTCTCCAAACCTTGTCCTCGATAACATTCCTGTTGTCTTTGTATGTTTCGTTTCTGTATGAGCGCTCTTTGCTGATGATCTCCTCAAATAATCCCAGCGTCGTCTCGTACAGCTCTTTCTCTGACTGTCCAACTGCTATTCTATTATAAATTTCGTAGTACCCATCGATCCAGCTCGACCTTAATGCAAGGCCGCTCTTTTCAAGATCAACTATCAACTTGTTGAGCCGACTGGAATAGATGAGTTCTGCAAGATGAAGGATGACTGAGAGAACCATGCCGGTACCTGATTTATCTGGATCAGAGGTAAGATAGCCGAATCTCGGTGAAAATGCGAAATCCATCTGCTTTTCAAGACTCATGATGATCTTTTTTCCGAGGACATACATTGTATCGAATCCGAATCCGGGCCAGGAAATGATCAATTGCAGGTGGTCAACCGAATTCAGTATGAAGTAGAGATTCTGATTTTCTGAGAGAACGAGAACACTTTCAGTTACATTATCGTCGCCAATGATGTTTCTTTCGAAAAATATTTTCTTATCGAGTCCGTTAATGTCCTCAAAGTTGTAGGTTACATAATTGGTACAGCAATTACTGCGATCAATACTGTCGATGATGATCCTGCTTATTTCATCCTTTTCCTTTTTTTTTAGTTTGTGGGCGAAGGTGTAACCAGAGAGATTTCTGGAAAAGCGCACACTGCTTTTCAGCACGAGGTCCGAGTGGTTTCTCTCGTCGATATTCCAGATACCTTCACTCTTGGCAAGCTCTTCAATTGTCACTGAGAAACCCTTCCTTTTCGCAATCACGTATTCTATCGCGCAGGGATGCAGCTTTTTCAAAATCTTCTAGCCGTACTGCATCCTTTAATTCTTTCCTCAGCATACTTATGCTGGGTGACTCATCATTGCAATGTGCGGATCTTCTGTATTCATTTTTGGAAAGGGACTGAAGGCTCTCGATGGATTCGGAAAACAGTTCGTAACAGTTGGGGCACCCCAGGTTGTGATATTTTCCAATTTCCTTTACCGTCGTACCGCAGATCTCACACGTATCCACAGGTTCGAGGTCTACCTCATTCTTCCTGGACTTGAGAAGTCCCTCGAGCAGGTTGTGCAGATTATCATCGATGCACACATTCTCATCAGCCGACTGTTTCTGACCGCATTCTTCGCAGTAGTGCACATCGATAAGATTGTTATTCCTGATGCAGTACCAATGGAGTACGGCTTTTTTTCTCTTACACGATTGACAAATCAAGGTTTACTCCTTCACCGGCACCCCTAGTAAATATACAGAAACAAATCTGTTTGGGCAAGAAAGGTGTTGGTTAATCGTTCAGTTCATTCAGGCGTTTTAGTTTTCCAAACACAAGTTTGTACGTTTCATCAGCCTTTTTAACGACAGAGGGATTATGTGTTACAATGAGGAGGGTGTGTCCGTAACTTTTAACAATTCCAAAGAGAAGGGCCTTTATTTTTTCAGCAGTGGTCAGATCAAGGTTTCCCGTTGGTTCGTCAGCCAGAACAATCTCGGGATCATTGATCAGTGCCCGGGCAATGGCAACTCTCTGGCTTTCGCCGCCAGACAATCTGTTGGGTTTTATGTCCTTCTTGTCCTCTATTTCAAGCCGTCGAAGGATATCCATTCCCTTTTTATACGCCCTATCCACTCGATACTCATGCATCAGGTAAGGCATCATGATATTTTCTATTACTGAGAATTCCACAAGCAGGTTGTGAAATTGAAAGATAAATCCGATGTATCTGTTCCTGAACTCAGAAAGTTCTTCTTCAGTGGCAGATTCAACGCTTCTCCCGCGTACCATGATACTGCCTTCTGTGGGAGCATCAATACCGCCTATGAGGTGGAGCAGTGTACTCTTACCTGAACCGCTTCTTCCGACAATAGCTACAATACTGCCCTTACGAACGCGGAGATCCAGACCATTGAGCACCGTGAGATGTGAGTCACCCGTTTTATATACTTTCTTCAGGTTTCTTGCATGCACGGCATAATTTTCATCATTCATGGTTGTACACTTCCCCCGGTCACTCGTATCTGATATTCTCCACTGGTTTGAGTTGTGCCGCTTTTCGTGCCGGATAGTATGCTGCCAGGACGCTTAAAAGAAGAGAAAGAATTGACACAATGATAACGTCTTTAAAATGGATTTCAACCGGTACTCCCTCGAGATAATAGATTGAATCAGATAGAATTTCGAATTTAGGAAAGGGCAGTTTTCCCAGAGGCATCAAATAGAACAGGTACACGAGTTCCCGGATCCCGTTTACGATGAATTCGAAAAAGTTGAATATACTTTCAATGTTTAGGGTCAGCAGAAATCCGGTAAACACACCGATGACGGTACCAATGAATCCTATGTACAGACCGTCAAAGACAAAAACCTGTGTAATGAGATGCGGCTCAGCACCTATGGCCCTCAATATGCCGATTTCCCGTTTCTTGTCCATAACAGTCATAATGAGTGAACCGATGATATTAAATGCGCCGCTTACAATGATGAGCATAACCACGAATCCGATACCAACCTTCTCATTCTGAAGTGCTTCGAATAGGGGTCTGTTCAAATCCATCCAGGTATATATGTAATGGCCGATCCGGAGGTTGCTGTGCGCCCAGTCCACCACCCTGTCGGCCTTGTAAAAGTTATCGATTTTCAATCCCAGTGTCAGTTCGCTTCGTTCAATGTTGAATATCCGGTATGCAGCCTCGAGTGAGACATAGGCCATATTCTTATCGTACTCCCAGTAACCTGTTTTGAATGTTCCCGAAACATAAAACAGGTTGAATTTCGGGCGGGCTGATGCAAGATCTTTACCTTCAAATGTGACGATAGATACATAATCACCGGGTAACACGCCTGCTTCCCGGGCAAGCTCTTCTCCGATGATGATGGAATCATCATCGGAGAGGTCAAAAGTTCCTCGGGTTATATCAATCTCCCTGTTGAAACCCATATCGAGGTCGAGGATATTCTGCGGGAGTGCTTTTATAACGAACCCTCGCGTCACATAATCGGTTTTAATAATGCCCTCACCATCATAGTAGGGAACTATTGATATTATTTCTTTATTATTTGAGAGAATTGATATACTATTATCAATAGTATACTGGGAATCGTAGTTTGGCTGAACGATCAGGTGAAAACTGTTGGTTTCGAGTATCTTTCTCCTGAAGGTGTTGTGGAAGCCGTTCATAATCGAAAGAACCGTTATAAGTGTTATGATACCGAATGCTATCATGAGAATCGAGAGTGTGGACATCAGAGACCATTTGGCGATGAGGTAGCGTCTGGCGAGAAAAAGGGAGAGTTTCAGCTTCATGTTTTCGGCTCCTAGTGAGATTAAGATAGCCCCTCAAAAAAAATTATAAAAGGAATTTTGCCCGGAAGGAGTATGACTTTTGGACACATTCGATGAATACTCAGATATTGAGTATGAAACAAAATATACCGTTATTCTCAAGGGGAAATTCAAAGGGCTCGATACCAACAGTTTTGGTCTGTTTATAATCTTTCTCAACGAAGAGCATCGTATGGTAGAGAACCTGATTGCAGTCGTTTCCCATTTCAGTTCGCTGTATGATGTGGATCATACTCTGTCGTGGTACACGCTTGAGGAAAAGCTGATTAACCTCAAATGGAAGGGCGACATATCTGTCAATATAACTATTGATCTTCAAAATTATCTAGAGAGTGCGCTCGACAGAGACCGGGGAAACGAGCTGTACCAGCTTGTGAAGAATAATGATATCGCGAGACTGGAGTCTCTGCTCCAGGCCATACTCATGAAGCCGCTCAACGACAGGAATGTACAGGTAGAAACCAATTCTGAGTATGTGAGTAATGAGGAGATGAGTTCACGGCGGGCAGAGAGAAACAAACCGGTGAAAAAGGATGAGTCCACTGTCACCAAAGAACCTGTCGGAGAGATTAAAGATGCCATAGATGTAGACCTGGTCTTAGCCCCGGTGAGTGGTATACCCGTGTATGAGCTTACAAAGGGCGACAAAATCATGATAAAGATCAATGACAAGCTTCCGAAAGGCAAATACTATATCGACCTTCTAGGGGCCAGTGTCGACGGTAATATCATTCCGCTTCCTGCAGAGGTTACAGAGATCAGGAAAAACGAGAAAAACGAGTATTCGATTCTGTGCAGGATAGACAAGAATATATATGGCAGAGCTGTGGAGACCGAACAGGTAAAACTAAAGAAATACGATGAGCTCCTGGAAACCGAACAGTCGCTTCGGGAGTTTGACCTTCATGAACAATCCGGTCGCAGACGGGGATTTCCGTATTTTGTCATTATCATAGGGGCACTCACCTTCATTATACTTATGGTCTTTCTGATCATGTGGTTCTACAACGTCCTCTGATAGGTATCAATACTCATCCAGCAGTAGCATGGCGATGTTGAGGACATCCCTTTTCAGTTGCACATGGAATGCATTATCACTATATTGTTTTCAATCATCTGTCTAACAATTGTGGAGAGAAATGATGCAGGATGTACGATTCAACGATGAACCGAATACTGAAAAAACGAACAAGAGTGAAGAACTCGAGCGTTCACGCTTTATTGATAAGGAATTACTGGAATCGAGGACCATCATTATTTCTCAGGGAATTGATGCACAGCTCGCACGAAACATCTATTCCAGGCTGATCCTTCTCGAGAAGGACAATGCTGAAAATCCAATTACCGTGATTATCAACTCCTCAGGTGGCAACGCGGATTCCGGTTTTGGTATTTACGATATGCTGAGGTTCGTAAAACCCCCTATCATCACACTCACTGCCGGGCTGTGTGCAAGTGCTGCGGTTATTATATTTCTTGCGGGTGAGAAAGAGAAGAGATTTGCTCTTCCCAATGCGAGATTCCTCATCCATCAGCCAACCACGAGTACTGTGGGGCCTGCCGCGGATCTGGAAATTACCGCAAATGAAATTTTAAAAATGCGGGACCAATTCAACGTCATCATATCCGCAGAAACGGGACAGGACTTGAAAAAGGTCAATGCTGATACGAACAGAGATTTCTGGCTGTCAGCAGATCAGGCTGTGAAGTACGGGCTTGTCCAGAAGATTGTGAAGAATAGGGATGAGATTTTGTAGTAGCACAGTACAACGAAGGTAATTGAAGCTGGTTATTATGGCGAACGTCGAGTTAATAATAAATATTACATGGAATTGAAAAACATACCCGTTAAATAATCTTCTCCCATTACATTTAGTCAAAGTTCGCAAGCACTATGCTTTTGAAAAAAAAAGTGTCTCTTTTTGATGACGTATTAGAAACTCAAAATTGACCCTTTTTATTCCCAATCATCGATAATCAGGTGGTAGAGGTCACTGTCATCGCTGTCCCTGTACCATCGTACCACCTTTGCAACAGTTTCTCCACCCTTCCCAAGTGTTACTGAAACGTCATTGATCTGTATATTAATTCCACGTGCATTGGCAGCCATAATCCGTACCACATCTTTCGCAGTAAAGGCAAGCTCATCGCCATTTCTCAGGAGTACCTCCTGCTTTTCCCCCTCATCGATATCATAGGCAACGTATGCAGTGCTGACCCCTCTAATTGCAGTCTTGATATCGGTTTTCTCATACCCCGATACTATCTGAAACCCGCTTTTCGGCGCAACCGGGATATCGGCAAATAGCTCATCCTCCTTGATAATGACAACTTCAGGCGGACCAGCCGTAGCGTCGGCTGTTGCAGTTTCGGTATCAGTCAGCCCTATGCTCAAATCGCTACTTTCAGTTTTGAAAATCTTCTTAAGCGTCAGGTTTACACTCCCCTCACCCATTCGATTTGTTCTGAGCAGTATATCTTTTCTTCCGTCCCTATCGAAATCTATCTCAACCCTTTCATCTGTTGAAAGTGTGAATGGAATATCTTCAATCGAGAATTCGAGGTTTTCATCGATTCCATCAATCGAAATACGGTGCACACTGTTCTTTACTGGAATCTCAATTACATCTCCCTTCACAAAATCTCGAATGATCTCTTCCTCTTCGAAAACTATGAGGCCTGCGGTCCCTTTCTGCTCCTTCTCCTCCTCAACTTCTGCCTGCGGAACCTCTTCCTCCTTTAGCTTTACCTTTTTTGAGCGGTCTGCTGTGAGGAGTATGTATACGATAGATGAAACAACAATTATAAAAATGATACCTATGAGTATAAATCGTTTCTGAGTATTGGTTTTAGCGGTAAGCTGCTCAATGGGGGCCGGCTGTTCCTGTATCTTGTAATCCTTGTATTTAAGCACCATTTCATCGGGGTCGAGTCCGAGAAACTGAGAATAGTTTCTGATGAATCCAATGAGGTATGTTTCTCCGGGAAAGATATCGAAGTTCTCGTTCTCAATAGCGAGGAGATACTTCTTTGCAATTTTTGTTTCTTTGACCGCATCATCGATTGATTTACCCGACTCTGCCCTCGCCTCTTTGAATATGGGTCCAAGCTGGTTCATTCTGTGCTGACCTCTTCTTTAAAATCTGAAAATGGAACGATGATGTTTCGAATTATTTGAGCATCGGTCGGTACTTCGAATTCGAATATATAGTCAGGAAGTTCGGTGTTGATACGGATGTTGGTAAACGTCAGGCTCACGTCAATGCCATTTGGTGACGTGCCGTTTGACTGTAGTATGTATCCGTTTCTCGATACCAACATATCCATCTGCCTGAACCCAACCTTTGGCCTCTTCTGGTTAAGTTTCAAATGATAAGCCATTGTATTGCCGAAGGGTTGAAGCGAACTGCTGTCGTAGAAGGTGAAGGAGTATTCATCAAAGAGTTTGGTGAGTCCCGCTTCAGAAGTCGATGTAAGAAGAGTTGATTCCGTGTCCTCACCGAGAGATTGCTGTACTACCACTTTCAGATAGGGGATGTAGATGTAGAGAAATACACCGTCGGTCGAAATTATTTGGTCCTCCGGTTCCTCAAACTCAATCAGGACCTTATTCGCTTTCTTGTAAAAAATTGTGCCTCTGTAGGCGGTGCTTCCGTTTACCCACTCTATATCAGCAATGTAATCCTCAATAGTCTCAAATGTATCGGCCATGAGTTGTTTCACATCGTTTACCGTAACGATATCTATTATTTCAACGGTGTCAGCATCCTGTGCAAAGAGAGATGCTGAGAAAGATATGCCTGCGGTAAGTATACCTGCGGTAATGAGAAGGATTTTAAACAACACTGCTTCCTCTTGAAAGATGTTAATATCGGGAGGCTGGTAATTTCTGCTCTAATATACATTAGAGCCCTGTTTTTAGCAACAATTAATCCATGCGCTCGATGTATATCTCACGGGGCTTGCTTCCCCTCGGTGGGCCTATGATCCCCTTTCCCTCCATGAGTTCGATCAGGCGTGCTGCACGATTGTACCCTACCTTGAGTCTCCGCTGGAGAAAGGAAGCAGACGCCCGTTTTGTACTCAATACGATTTCTACCGCCTGGTCGAGAAGCGGGTCTTCGAAGTCAATGCCAGGCCCCTCATCCTGAGAAAAACTGAATATATCCTCCACATATTCCGGTTCTTCACTCCTCTTCAGTTCACGTACGACTCGTCCCACCTCTTCCTCTGAGATAAATGCACCCTGTATTCTCTGTATGTTTATACTGCCCGCAGGTGCGTAGAGCATATCCCCGCTGCCGAGCAGCTTCTCTGCACCAATGGTATCGAGTATGGTCCGGGAATCCACCTTGCTTGCTACCTGAAATGCAACCCTGTATGGAAAATTTGCCTTGATGAGGCCCGTGATGACGTCGACACTTGGCCGCTGTGTTGCCATGATAAGGTGAATTCCCACAGCCCTGGACATTGCTGCCAGGCGAACCACTGCATCTTCAACCTCCTTTTGAGAGATGGCCATGAGATTGGCGAACTCATCAACGATAATGACAATGTACGGCAGGGGTTCACTCACCTTACGGTTATAGCTCGAGATGTTCCGTACATAGTTCTCATCGAGTAGACGGTACCGGTTTTCCATCTCGTAGATGACCCACCTCAGTGCCTTGGCCGCATCACGCGGGTCAGTGACCACTTCGGTGAGCAGATGAGGTATACCGTTGTATATCTTCAGCTCAACCATTTTAGTGTCTATCATGAGCAGCCGCACAATTGCAGGGCTCTTCTGAGATATCATGCTCATGATGAGTGAGTTAACGCATACACTTTTACCGGAGCCTGTAGCTCCAGCAATGAGTAGATGGGGCATACTGGTGAGGTCGGAAACCACTGTTTCTCCTGAGATATCTTTGCCGAGCACAAGGGGCAGTTCGCCCTTCTTCTCAGCAGAATCGATGATGTCTCCGAGCGTGACAATTTCTCTCTCATCATTCGGGATTTCTATGCCCACCGCAGCTCTTCCAGGAATCGGTGCTTCAATACGTACACCATTTGCACTGAGGTTCAGAGCAATATTATTGCTCAGGTTCTCGATTCTGCTGAGCTTAACTCCAGGAGCAGGCTGCAATTCGTATCTGGTAATCACCGGACCCCTGATAATCCCGGTGACCTTTGCATCGATACCAAACTCCTTCAAAGTTCGTTCAAGCTCCTCAGCTTTGCGTGCAGTCTCCTTTTCCTGCTCTCTTCTGTTGATCGGACTCGATCTTTTCAGGAAGGAGCTTGCATGAACCGGGACCGAGTGTACCAGTTGCCTTGGAGGGTTGCTCTCTGCCCTTTTCGATGAAACCCCAACCCTTTTTCCGCGAATCTGCGGATGCGCTTTTTCCCTTACCGGACCGGTGTGTTCTGCCTCACCCTCAGCGAGTATATATACCTTACTGAAAAGAGGAAGTTTCTCTTTTTTCCTGTTAGCTGTCCTGTGGAGAACAGCCCGTCGTCCCTCCTGAGATTTTGTATCCAATTTTGCATATTGCTTTACCCGATGATCTTTCTTCTCCATGAGTCTGTATAAGGCAAAGGCAGACACCCTGAAGAGGATAAATAGGGTGGCAAGCATGGGGAGAAGGAAGAAGAGTGAGAGCAACCAATCACTGAGGGGTGGTGCGAGCCGTGTCACCATGAATTGTCCGCACAAACCACCGCCTCTATGGAGTACAGAGGCATTAAATGTGGTAAACAAGCCCGAAAAAATAAAAACCGATGCGGCAGCAAGCAGAATGTATCCTGTTTTCCTGAGTGCCCGAATTGGTCTGAGTATGACATATCCAGCATACATGAGCATGATTGCGAGGTACACTGAGGCCCTGCCCAGCAGCACAAAACATGTTGAGGCAATACGGATTCCAGCCCATCCAAAAAAATGGGCGGGCTGCTCTTCAACGACCGTAGCGAAATGAGGTGATTCTTCAGGCTTGAAACCGATGAGAACGAGGAGCAGGAAGAAACCGATACCAATAAGCAGAATGCCTGCTATGAAGGATGCTGTTCTCCCCTTTTCAGTTTCAGCCTTGTGCATGACATAAATCTCAATTTAATTCAGATTTTCATGAAACCGGTAATACAATTTAAAAATATGCCCGTGTGAGCAACCCACTTATGATTGCCACAGCAAAACAGTAATAGGCGAAAGTGTACAGTTTACCCTTCTGGAGAAAAGAGAGGAGAAACCGTAATGAAAAGTATCCTGCGATGAGAGAAAGTAGAAATCCTGTGATGCTCAGCAGCAGGGTACTCTGTACTCCTGAGATACTCTGAAGTGTATCGGCCGACTGGGTAACCTCGACAATCAAGGCCCCAAGAATGGATGGAATCGACAGGAGAAAAGAATAGGAACCTGCAAAGGAGCGTTCCATGCCCAGATAAAGTCCCGCTGAAATGGTCACGCCTGATCGTGATATCCCCGGAAGCATTGCACATGCCTGTGCACCGCCAACGACGAGAGGGGTATGAATGCCCAAATCGCCGATCTGTTTTCCCTTATGATGAATGAATCTCGTGATAAAGAGTATGATACCTGTAAGGAAGAGGAAAAGTGAAACAGAGAGGGGTCTGTAAAAGAATGATTTAATCGTGTCCCTGAAGAGAAGCCCAAGAACTCCTGTGAATGCGACGGATAGAATAATATACCCTGCAAGTTTCACATTTCCCCGCTGGAGCACTTCCCTTCTTTCCTCCCTCGTCTTGATCACCCATAAACCGAGGTCTCGCAAAATATCGCCAATGAGACGGTAGTAGACGAGAATCGTTGCACAAGCGGTTCCCAGATGCAGAATCAGGTCGAAGAGAACAGGTACGTCTTCGAGACCCAAATAGGTCTGTGCCAGAACAAGGTGCCCGGAACTGCTGATGGGAAGAAACTCAGTTATACCCTGTATAACTGAGAGAATAGCAACATCGATGAACCTCATCCTTCCTCCCTGTACTGTATATGGTCTGCTTTAGATTTTTTTATTATTATCCGATTATAAAGTAAAGTCACTGCAGATAACAACAGGTCCTTATGAAAAGAGCCAATCCCATCGACAACAAATATCCTTTCCAACTCAAAGTATTTATTCCAATTTTCATTGCTCTCCTCTGTGCTATTAATATCGGCTTTTCTCAGGAGAACACAAACCAATCGTATTTGCAACGTTGGGATAATGAAACTGCAAGGTTAGCATTTCTCGACGAGAATTACTGTGATGGAGATATCTCAGTTTCAATTCGATTTTATAATAGATCAATTTATCATGTTGATGATGAAATTATTGTTGAGTTTCAGATCTTTAACAGGGGTTTGGAACCCTGTCCATTTTATACTTCATTTAATCCAATGTTCTCGTTCGACTTTGAAATACGAACAACAACTAATCGTCCTGTTTCACATTCGAAATATTATACCATTAACACTACACAGTTCGAACCCTTCATGATTGATAAAATTGTATTAAAGCCCAATGAAGTGTACGGTATTCGTATTAATATCAGTGAGTGGTTTGACTTAACTCAGCATGGTAAGTACGAAATAAGGGGGGCATTTTATCCGAACCTGAAAACTGGCCCTAAAAAAGAATACTCAAATGTACTCCCCCTCGATCTAAGACCATCCTATTCAGATGAGATACGTGTTGCAGAGAAAGAAAGAGAGAGGCGGGAACTTCAAGCCGAGATACTTGCGCCCTACGAGGTTATCGAGCATATGCTTATTGCTCTTCAGAACGATGATCTTGATACATACTTTCTTTTTATTAGATTAGAGGAGTTCATCCTGCAATTTGAAAATGCAGGAAACAAATATAAACTGGCTGACTTTAAAGACAAACCGTCTATTATTGAAAATGAGTTCAAACCCTATCTGCGAGGCATAGTGCCGGAAGGTGAGGAACCGCTGGAAGATATCCCCTTTTCTGAACATGTACCTAACATCTTTGAAATAGTTGACACCAATATACTGTGGCGTGACAAGACTGCGACAGTAAAAGTGATAGAAACCTTCAAGTACGGCACCCTGCAAGAGGAAAAAGAATACACCTATCATCTGCGTCTCTACGATGAACGATGGAAAGTGACCGGTTACGATATTACCAATAAATCAAGTCTGAGTACTGAATAGGTATCCAAGCACTCGCCAATCTCCCAGCTCACCCCTGCATTATGCAAAGAGAAGAGGGTTGCTGTACAATTGGAGGATCTGGTGCGGACGGAAGATATGTTTTAACAGATTGTCACACTCCCTGTAGGATCTCTCTTCCATGCAGGTCGTAGTCCTCAGCTGAAGTGGCCTTCACCCTGACAATGGAACCCGGTTTTAATGTCCGCTCTGATTCGATAACGAAAAGCCCGTCAACCTCAGGGGTGAAATGGTAACTTCGCCCGAAGTAGAGCTTTTCATTCTCAATCTTCTCTTCAATAAGCACATCGAAGGTCTTCCCCACTTCAGATTGCAGGAGTTCCCTTGATATACCCTTCTGATGTGTGAGTATGATTTCTCTCCTTTGTTCGGCGATTCTGGTCTTGACTCGCTCATCGAGCTGATATGCCCTGGTCTCACTCTGTGGTGAGAACACAAATGCACCGACATGGTTGAATCTGATCCGCTTTATAAAGGCGAGCAATTCTTCAAATTCGTCTTTCCCTTCTCCCGGAAACCCTGTAATAAGGGTCGTCCGTAACACGGCATGGGGTATTCGGCTCCTGATTTCATCTATTATTTTTTTATAATATAGAGAGTTACCCTCTCTGTTCATATTTTTTAGAACGTTCTCAGCTGCATGCTGTACAGGTATGTCAAAATAGGGAACAACACGGTTGTTTTCGAACAGGTCGAGGATTCTCAATAAACCCTTTGCCGGCCTCAGATAGAGGAGACGAATAAAAGGTATCCCGGTTTCCTCCAACAGGTGCTCAATCAAAAACCGTAACCCCCTATTCTCACTCAGGTCAGTTCCGTAGCTCAGGGTATCCTGGGAAGTGAGGATAAGCTCGCCAATTCCCAGGCCTTCCAAATGTTTTGCTTCCAGGATTATCTCATCTGCGCTTCTGCTCCGTAAACCTCCCTTGATATGGGGTATGAGGCAGAAACTGCATCCCCTGCTGCATCCTTCCGATATTTTCAGATATGCATACCCCCTGTTGGATAGAAACTGTGTCCTCATAACCGTGTTTGAAAAGTGTTCCGGAATCACCCTTGTCGAAGGAAAGTCCCGTTGATCAGTCTTGGAATCTATTGCATCAATAACGGCCACCAGGTCTCCTGAACCGGCAATTATGTCCGCTTCAGGTATCTTTTTCTCGATTTCATCTGCGTAGAGCTGTGGAAAGCATCCAGTGACAATGAGAGCCGCACCCTCATGAATACGCGCGGATAGACCCATAATAGTGTCGATGGCCTCCTGTTTTGCCTCGTCAATGAAGGCGCAGGTATTGACGATTACACGCTCTGCATCTTCCGGCTCATCGACCCGCCTGAATCCCCTTTCACTGAGCATGCTCATGAGAACCTCAGAATCGGCTGTGTTCTTATTGCAACCCAACGAATGGATGTAGTAGGATTTTCGGATCTGGTTCACTGTATAACTCCGAGGATTGTGGTTGATTGGATGTACTGGTGTGTTGGTCCGGGAAGAAATAAATATTCGGGCTGGCCGGACTTGAACCGGCGACCCCATGTCCCCCAGACATGTACGCTAACCAACTGCGCTACAGCCCGAATACATAGATAATACGTATTTCACCGGATTTCGTCAAGCTTCCCCTGCCCCCTCTTCGCTGCGGCAAAAGCTTTTTGTTTCGATATGAGGCCTGGAAAAGCCCTCACACATGCCCTATCCAAGCGTTTTGCAAGCTGTGCACTGGTCATGTTGTCGATTGCAAACACATCTTTCCACACATCCTGGTTTTCCATACACAGGTACACCCGTTCCTCGGGTATGTACTGTTTCAAATAAGCAAGCACTGTCCTGTACAGTTTTGTTCGAATCGGTCTGAAATAGCGTATTTTCCCGTCCTGTCCACGAATGAAATCACCATGCAGGTACACATCACTGCGCTGCATGAGCGAATCCTGCATGTCCGATGAAAAACGGAGGCTCCCCATACTCACATACACAACGTTTTGCGGATCAATTCTGTGAAAGAGTGCTTCAATAGTTTTTTTATAGCCTTCCTCCCATCCATCATAGAATACAACGGGATCAAAATGGAATGCCAGTTTATACCCGCATGTTTCAACCCTGTAGGCTGCACTGATTCGCTCCTCAATACACGGAGCCCCACGCTCCTCTCGGGAGGCTATGTAATCGCTGTTGAGCGACCAGGATAGGATAATGCGGTTATATAGATCCATATTGATGAGCGTATCGATATTGACCGTTTTAGTCTTGATCTCGAGCACTGCATTGGATGAGCTGGCGATCAGGGGTAGTATGCGCCTGTACACATGGTAGTAGTCATCATGGAGAAGACTGTCGGTAAACTCTCCTGTTCCAAAACGTAGGATCCCCTTACTGTTTGCTACTGTTTTCCTGAGCTCCCCTATGAGCTGTTCCACATTGCTGAATAGTACCGGTGTATCGGAATCGAAATAATGGTCAAGGATGCAGTAGGTGCATCCAATGGTACAGCCCTGTGCAAAGTTAATGATCCTATAGCCGCAGCACACATAGCGTGGAGTCCCAGGGCAGGGTTTTATGAAACGGCCCCTGTTTTCTTCATACCGGTACGTCACCGGTTTATTCTTTGATGTTGACATCATATACTGATATAAACTAATTTATCTTGACAATTTTGCATATGAAAAAAACGAACCACCCACTATTCGGTACGGGAATCTGCAACAGCACCCATTCAAAGAGAACAATCGTCTCCCTCATAAACGGTCTTAAATCTCACATTCCTGCCTCCATCCATGTGGTCAGCGGTAATCAGGTCAGTCCTGACAGCTTCACTGATATTGTTACTGAGAAAGGCTGCATATACCTGGGGGGGGCTGCGGTCAGCGGACTATCTCTGTACGATGTATACAGGGATTATAGAGCCGCATCCTTCAAAAATAGTGAGACAGAAAAGTTTCTTCGAACTGTTGTTGCCTTAATCGATGCATCAATAAAATATAGGGATGTATCAGGCGGATTCCCAATCCTTCTCCTGAACAGCGTGTATATGACAGAAGATCATTCGAAAATCACCTATCTGCCCTTTTCACTGATTGACTATCTCAACACCTTTTACGAAGACGATACAAGACAGGTCCTCTACTACCCTGCCATGATAAACCAAACATCTGGTGAAAAATCTGAAAAGTACAGTACAGGACGCGGGAAGATGGAGAAGCTGGTTGACGAGCATCTCTTTTCACGTATTCTGGCTCGGCTCATGTACCTCTTCTTTACCAGGAACAGGAGATTAGACGGTACGGGAATGGAGCAGAGTGTCTATGACAGCAGGGTGTATTACCTGAAAACCGAAATAGAGGACATTCCAAAAGCCCTCGCCGATACACTCTGGGACATAATGCGCGGTAAGCAGATACAGCTTGCATTACTCAGAAGAACCATTGCCTCCTGTTCAACAAAAAAAACTGAGCCTGAGAGGGCCGAAAAAATCCCCTTCTCGAGGAGGAGGAATGTCGTTTCTTTCAGAGCGGGAATGGCCGGTTTCTTCACCCGACGATGGAAGATGCTGCTCGTTATATTGATACTCCTTGGGGTTGCTCTCTATCTTCTTTCCGATATAATGAGTTCGCGCAGGAGGGAAGACTATACCGCCGATCTATCACCAAGGGAGGTAGTGGAACTGTATTTCACTGCAATCAATTCCCTCGACCTCAACGTTTTGGATGCAATCTATTACAAAAGAAAGGGAAAGCAGGTAAAAAACGAGCTGAGCACTGTTTTTGTCATGCTCAAGATGGAGAGTGCCTTCGGCAAAGCACTGGTACATCCAGACGAATTGACGGAGGGTGAGTTTGATCCACAACTGCACACGGTGTTCGGTATCAGAGACCTGGAACTTGGATTGATACAGGATGATGATGTACCGGTGTTCAGAGCGCGATATGTGAGAGTCATCAATTCCGGAGAGAGCCTGCATGAAACAGTGATTGAGGAAACGATACAATTGCAATACATAGACGACCACTGGTATATTACAGAGAGCGAACGATCGATACTGTCAGAGGGTTCGCGCATGCGAGAAGACCAATGAAGAGGTGGGCATACATAGGGTTTACACTACTCCTGCTGATTGCCTTTTCCTGTACGACACTGTACGCCATGGGACGGAGAAGGAGAAAAGGCACACAATTAACCTTCTGGCACAGCATGAGCATTTATCAGGGGGATGCTCTTGAAAGGCTCGTCGCTGAGTATAACGACAGTCAGGACAGCGTGTATGTGGATCTGGTTTTCCAGGGTCTGTACGGTGAGATGAAGATGAAACTCATCCAGGCTGTTCAATCGGGAAACGAGCCCGATATTGCACAGGTGGCCATAGAGTATCTCGATATTTACACCGAGGGTGGTAATATTGAGCCCATAACGGAACGTATTTCGGAAGAGAATCGAAGCGATATACTGAGTCAGTTCTGGAGTAGCGTGACCAGGGACAGGGAAGTGTACGCTTTTCCCTTCAATTTGAGCGTACAGGTCCTCTACTATAACAGGGATGCATTTCGGGAAGCCGGTTTAGATCCTGACAAGCCGCCAAAGACATGGGATGACGTCATCACCTATGGTACTCAGCTCACAAAGGACTTTGACAATAACGGTATTGCAGATCAGTGGGGGGTCCTGATTTCACTGGAGGGTGTTTTTGGATTTACTCCCCTGATCAGGCAGATGGGAGGGGAATTTCTCAACCAGGACCGAACGAAGGCCCTGTTCAACAGTGAAGCTGGCGTGGAAGTCATGGAGCTGGTGCAGGACCTTGCCCACACACACCGCATAATGCCTTCGAACTGGACTCTTTTTGAGGGAACATCGGCATTTCTCGAGGGAAAAATCGTGATGGGCC
The DNA here is from genome assembly GCA_965603595.1 of uncultured bacterium. GTDB lineage: Bacteria > Spirochaetota > B62-G9 > B62-G9 > DRHN01 > JAGLSF01. The sequence continues at coordinate 32,520 of CBFDDP010000006.1, read as the reverse complement.
CCATTACCTGTGCAGGTATTAAGTTTGCTGAAGAGAATCTTCCGTGGGATCTGGGTATTGCCCCCCTGCCCTATATAGAAAATAAATCAGTACTTCTCGGAGGAGCGGGGCTCGTAACCTTTTCCCGTTCATCGGGACGGCAGAAAGCCGCCTTTGATTTCATCTCCTGGCTTACGCAGAAGGAAAACTGTATTCGCTGGCATAAAGCGACCGGATATCTTCCATTGAGGAAATCAGCGATAGAGAGCTATGACCTACAGGGATTTCATCGACTCAATCCCAATTACCGGGTTCCTGTTGACCAGCTCCCCTATGCAAGGCCTCCTGACTTCACACCCTATCTTCCTCAGATTGACCAGATCATTCGTTATGCGATAGAGGACATAATAATCAACAAAAAAGATCCACAGATCATTCTTGACCTTGCAGCAGAGAAGACGAATGAAATCCTAAACAGAGAGGAGGAAAGATGAGAGGGACACTTGCTGCTGTTACCCTATTCCTGCTTTTTTCTTTCCTGACACCGGTCATTGCTGATGATGCAATTTATCTTGATCGCATAGATGTAGAGGGCAACAGTGTAACCAGGGAAGAGCTGATCAGGTCCCTGCTCACGCTGCAGGCAGGACAGATATATGATCTCGACAGGGTAATCGACGAGATTAACACAAGCAGACAGAATCTTGAAAAAACCGGTCTGTTCGTGAGTGTTTTCTTCGATGATAAACTCGATGACGAAAACAATCTGACTTTAACCGTACAGGTAAGGGAAAAAAACTATATTCATTTCGGCCTAGCGGGCTATCTTGGCTACGAGGACAAGGAGTTTTATTCAGCAACATCACTCTATCTGGATTACACCAATGTGCATGGCAACGGCTCGCTCTTCTACCTCGAAGTCCCTTTTTATCGGGACTATGGTGTGATCGCTCGGTATGTCGGAAACCCTGGGAGACTTCGGTATAAGGTAGGACTCGATGTTCGGTACGACTACTTGTATGATCAGAATATTCAGAAACTGATCGCCGGTTTAGGGTTCAACTTCAGTGAGCGTTTCCTGCTCGGAGCAGATATACATAGCAACCGTGAATTGCCCATTCAGAGCTCGGATTCCACTCTTTCATTTGTCTTTTACCCCTACCTTCGATGGGGTTTGGACAGGAGATACACAGCAAAACAGAAAAAGTGGCACAATCTCTTTCTCACACCCTATGTGGGGATCAATGTTCCGAGCGAATCCGACTCAGACAATACTGAGTTTTTTGGTATCGACAGCAGGCTGAGCCTCAACTGGGATGTACTCCTGCAGATTGTCTATTCTCTGAATATCTACGCGTCCTATCAGGATGGTATAGTTCCAAATGAATACCTGGTACAGTCAAATATAAGGGGCACCTATTATGACGCACACACGGGAGACTATCGTCTGATCGTTATCAATAATTTCGACTTTCCATGGCCGACCTATAACCGTATACATCTCGTCCCTTTCGTCGACTACGGAATAGTTGGCGATGATAAGGTAGAGTTTCTTCTCGGAGGCGGTATAGGTCTCCACTGGTACACAAAGTATAAGGACCCATTGGTTTTTGAGGTCGCGTACGGCGAAGGGCTGATGATTAACCTGAGTAAAAACTTTTAACAGATTATGAGAGACACAAAGCGGGCAATCCTCTTTATTCTCCCCACCTATCTGGTAATCACCACCTTTATTATCCTTCCCATTTTCTTTGCACTCTACATAAGCTTTAACAAGTGGAACCTTCTTGCTCCAATGAAATTTATCGGTCTGAGTAATTACGGTAAGCTTTTTCGCTCCGAGGAGTTCTGGAAGGCACTCATAAATACCGTGTACTACACGTTTATTACGGTGCCTCTCTGTGTTATTTTCGCCCTTGTGCTCGCGTTGCTATTGAATACGAGAATAAAAGGCATAGCCTTCTACAGGGTTGCCTATTTCATGCCTGTTATGACATCCTTTGTTGCAAGTGCATTCATCTGGCAGTGGATTTTCCAGTCTCAGAACGGTATCCTGAACTTTATGTTTGGTCTTATCGGTCTGAGACCTCTCTCATGGCTCAACGAGCCAAAGGGAGTCTTTACCGTTCTGTTTGAGTCCTTTGGGGTACATATCCCCCGCTGGCTCGGCGGCCCCAGCGTAACGCTCGTTGCCATCAGCATCATGAGTATATGGAAAAACGTAGGATACTACATGATTATCTTTCTCGCCGGACTACAGAATATTCCACGAAACTATTATGAAGCAGCAGAGATGGACGGTGCTGGTCCAGTACGACGCTTTTTCTCCATAACCCTGCCGATTCTGAGCCCCACTACATTCTTTGTGCTCATCATAGCAGTCATCGTATCATTCCAGGTGTTCGAACAGGTGGCCGTCACCACACAGGGAGGGCCTCTCAACTCCTCACTGGTTCTCGTCTATTTCGTGTATCAGAAGGCATTCAAATTTCTTGAAGTGGGATACGCCTCTTCTGCTGCCTATATTCTTTTTGTAATTGTACTGTTTCTCACCTATCTTCAGGTGAAAGTCATCGGAAAACGGGTGCACTATTGAGAAAACGGAAGGTCTCAAGACAGATCAAGCACGGTATTCTGCATGTCCTGCTAATTGCCTTTGCGATACTTATGATCTTCCCATTTCTGTGGGGTTTCTCCACATCCTTCAAGGAGATGCGTGAGGTTCTCTCGAATCCCTACAATCTGATCCCGAAGCGTTTTACGCTTATCAATTATCAGAACGTATTCACCTCTATCCCTATAGGACGATTTTTTCTCAACAGCGTTATCGTATCCCTGAGTATTACGCTGAGTCAGCTTTTTACCTGTTCACTTTCGGCCTACGCCTTTGCACGGCTTCGTTTTCCCTTCCGGAACGGACTGTTCTACATACTACTAGCGACCATGATGATACCGCAACACGTAATCATGGTTCCTGTATACATCATTCTCAACTTTTTCAGGCTTATAGATACCTATGCTGCAATGATACTGCCCTTTGTATCGAGCGCCTTTGGTACCTTTCTGCTGCGTCAGTTCTTTATGACTGTACCCAAAGAACTGGAAGAAGCCGCATTTCTCGACGGTTGTGGCCACCTTGGCTTCCTTATCAGAATTCTGATACCACTTTCGCGTCCCATTCTTGCCACTCTTGCCATATTCACCTTCATGTGGAGCTGGAACAACTATCTCTGGCCCCTCATAGTCACGAACCGCATCGAGATCCGTACACTGCAGTACGGGCTTGCCATGTTCAAGGAGGAAGGGGGTATTAATTGGGGCCAGCTCATGGCAGGCACCACCATTGCCACCGTTCCCATACTGATCATTTTCCTCATTGCCCAGAAGCAGTTTATTGAGGGTATAACACTCACCGGCCTGAAGGAATAAAAGAAATGCATGTTACTCCCTGTACATGCCGATAATTTAACTGCGCGGTGTACAATCCCATTTCCACTCAGTTATTTCATGCATGAGTATCATTTTGTACGATCACATAGGAGCACACATTCATGGATTATAAGCATTTTTTTCGCTCTTTAAAGCGGATATACATTACCTTGCCCGTACTCATCCTGCTTCCCATTATTCTGCCTGCAGAAACCGGTTTTGCGCAGGAGTTATTCCGGTTCAGATACAGAACTGGCCAGACCTTTCATATCGAAGGGTTAGTCGACGAAGAGATCTATCTCAACGACACACTCCAGCAGCGGGTCAGGATCAAGAATATAGGTGATTTGACTGTGACGCGAGTGGAGGGTGAACGTGCACTTCATGAAGGCTCCTTTCTCTACTATCAGAGTAGGGGAGCCTTGGATGACTTCGTTTTCGAGAACGAGTATCCCACGAGGTTTTACCGGGATATTTATGGTTATTATGAGATCGAAGACCGCTACTTCATGCCCGTGGTACGGGGTGTTCCTACCTTTCCAAAGGAACCACTCGCTATTGGAGACCAGTGGCAATCCAAGGCACATGAGGCGCACGATTTCACCAAGGTTTTCAACATATCCAATCCGGTCATATTTCCCGCCTCAGTTTCCTATCAGTATCTTGGGAACATCATGATCGATGGTGAGAAGATCGCCAAGATCTCAATAAATTACATTATCAACTACACCATCAGGTACAGGCAGGGTACGTCATTGAATTCGATGCTCCCCTACCGTGTGGTTGGTTATTTCAATCAACTCTACTACTGGAATCTTGATCGAGGCCTACCCCACTCCTATAGAGAAAACTTTGATTACATCTTTATGCTGTCAACCGGAGACGTCATGGAATATGTGGGAAACTCCAGAGCAGTACTTACCCTTACTGCCGGAGCTGAGGAAGATGAACGGGAGATAGAGGAGCTCAGAAGCAAGCTCAGTGAAACTATACCATCAGTTGAGGTTTCCAGAACGGAACAGGGAATACTCATCAATATCGGTGAGATCCTTTTCAAATTTGATTCGGATGAGCTCACACAACGTGCCGATCGTGACCTCGACAACATCGTCGAAGTACTCAAGGATTATACCGACAGAAAAGTACGGGTTATAGGGCATACCGACAGCACGGGAACTGAGGAATACAACCTCTCCCTGTCACTGCGGCGAGCCCGAAGAACCTCCGAAGAACTGCAGCGTCGAGACAAGTCACTTCGAGGTCGTATCACCTATATCGGTATGGGTGAGAAGAGCCCTGTTGCAACAAACAGCACCGAGGAAGGCCGCAGGCGCAACCGTCGGGTTGAAATAATCATTATGAACGAGTAAACTATTTTTGAAAAAGACAATATTAGGTTAAGGTTATTGCATGAACTTCTGGGACGAATTCCTAATAGAAAATGGCAGTACGCTCAACTGCAAAATCGGAAACCTTTCCCTCTGGATAGAACAGCGGGATGAAGAGTATCTCATCGCCCCTGACTATGTGGATGACGATAAAGCCGTCGCTTCAGCAACGATGGTAGAGAATCCCGGAGAAGTACCGGAAAACCTGTCGTGGAACCGCTATATTGTGCAGGAGCCATCTGCCACGTTTCAACTTACGCCGGCACTCCCCGATCGAGCGGTGGTGGTAAGGCCCGAGTTCCCGATCAAGCTGGCTCCGAACAGCGCATCGGTATTCTACGTGAGTATACCCGTGTGGGTACAGATACGTGCAGGTAAAAAGCAAAATATCATGCTCATGGAAATTCCATCGCTGGTTTTATCGAATACGTGGTTCGGAGACTCCATGTCGGGAGAGCTCTGCTATGCGCTCACGACGAGGGCTATAAGGAAAATCGAGGAGATGTCAGACGTGGCACACCGTATCATCTGCCCAGTACATATACAAAACAGTGGTTCAGACCTTCTCGACTTCCAAAGATTGTGCATTCATGTGGAGCATCTCAGGGTATACAGCGGTACACATCATCTATGGTCCAATGAGGTCACTATAACGTATGTGGGCAATGAACAGCCGAATGAAATCTGTTATGAGGACAAGATACCTGAGTACGAGAAGAAATGTAGAATTTTTGCATCTGAAAGAACGCCTGTACAGAAAAGTATCATCAGAAGGAGCTTCAGCTTCATAAAGTCCTTCACGTCTTTCGAATAAAGGGATAAGGACCATGTCTGGTGAAATCCTATCGGGTATAGAAAATATTTTCAGCCCCGCCAACATGACCGTTGCTATTAAAATCGCTGCTATCATCGTGGTGGGGTTTATTGTGCTCCGCCTTATCATTTTCATTGTCAAGAGGGCAATGAAGAAGCGCTTTTCACAGCAATCGATCATGATCGTACGTAAAATAATCATGTATACGGTTGCATTTGTCATACTAATTCTCATACTGAAACAGCTCAACGTGAAACTCGCGGCTATTTTGGGGGCAGCGGGTATTGCAGGACTTGCAATCGGTTTTGCGTCGCAAACAAGCCTTTCCAATATCATCAGCGGCATCTTTCTCATCTCCGAAAAGCCTTTCGCCGTAGGCGATGTTATCAAAGTCGATGGTTTATCGGGTATCATTCTCTCCGTCGACCTTCTCTCTGTCAAGATTCGCACCTTTGACAACCAGTATGTTCGCATACCCAATGAAAAGCTTATAAAAACCGAGGTCGTGAACGTTACGAAGTTCCCTATACGCCGGCTCGATATCAATGTTTCTATTGCCTACAAAGAGGACATTTCGAAGGTCAAGGAGCAGCTTCTCCAAATCACCAAGAAAAACCCCCACTGTTTAGACAACCCAGAGCCACTTTTTGTCATTAAAGAGTTCGGGGACAGCGGCATTGAGCTTCTGCTTGGGGTCTGGTTTGTCAAGACCGATTATTTAGTCACGAAGAACACAATGATGCAGGAGATAAAAGAAAGCTTTGACCGTGAAGGAATTGAGATCCCCTTCCCACACCTGAGCCTCTATGCAGGTTCTATGTCTGATCCTATGAAAATTCAAATGATCGGCAATAAACCTGAAAATCTGCACTGAGCAACAATGTGGTTTACTTTTTACATCGATCACCGTACTATCTCAACGAGACAGCTTTATTTCCCAATTACCCGTACAGCTTAGACGGCTCAACACAGTAGTCATCACTGATACATAAAAATATGTGAATTCTGAAGGTATGTGATATGCCCTTGAAAATAAGCGTTTCCGGCGTGCGTGGTGTTGTTGGCACTGATCTCACCCCTCCAATCATTGTTTCCTTTGTATCATCCTTTCTCAGAACCCTGAAGGATTCACCGGGTACGATACTCATAGGCCGTGATGCGAGGAAAAGCGGCATATTGATACAGCAAATGGTAGAAGGAACGGCAAATGCCCTGGGCTGGAACTGCATACACATCGGGATCGCACCTACACCGACTGTACTTCTGGCAACCCGCAAGCTTGGATGCAATGGGGGCATTGTCATTACGGCGAGCCACAATCCGGTACAGTGGAATGCCCTGAAGTTTTGTGATGGGGAGGGTCTCTTCCTCAGAGCACCACAGGTACGTAAAATCGAAAAGATGATCGGATATGAGGGAGCAGTACCCTGGAAGGATTTTCGTAATATTGGGGATACCACGTATCGAGAAGACATTGCCAGTATGCATATTGAGGAAGTTTTACGGAATATCGATGTTGATCGTATTCGGCGAAGAAAACTAAAAGTTGTCGTTGACCCCTGCGGGTCGGCAGGATCATCCATTGACAGGAGCTTCCTTGAAGCACTTGGTTGTACCGTATTCGGCATCAATGAAGAGATTACAGGCAATTTTCCCCGTGAACCTGAACCTGTTCCACAAAACCTGAGACAGCTTGGAAAAGAGGTGCTCGAGAGGAAAGCCCATATCGGATTTGCGCAGGATCCCGATGCGGACCGTCTTGCCGTGGTATCTGAAAAGGGTATTCCTATCGGTGAAGAATACACACTTGTACTCGCCGGTGAAAGCTACCTTCGCAGGAGAAAAACCGATATTGCAGTTAATCTCTCTACATCAATGATGGTTGATGATCTCGCTGCTCGATATGGCAGCAGGGTATATCGCACGAAGATTGGCGAAATCAATGTTACCGATGCTCTTCTCAGAAAGGGGATAGATTTTGGTGGAGAGGGAAATGGCGGAGCAATTGTTCCACGGATCAATCCGTGTAGAGACAGTATTGTGGCAATGGGCCTAATACTCGAGCTTATGGCTTCAGAGACCAGGAATCTCACAAAAATTCTCCTAGATTTTCCTTTATACTGTATGAAAAAAGATAAAATTGTTCTCGAGAATGGTGATATCGATGACTTCTACACACAGTTGCTTTCTGAATCCAGGGAGTATTTCAAGGACTATTCATTCAACACAGAAGATGGTATAAAAATTTATACTAGAGAGGAATGGCTTCATATCAGATCTTCCAATACCGAACCCGCTGTTCGCATTATGGCAGAATCAGGAAACGTCAAACGGACTGATGAGCTCATGGAAATTGGAAGAAAACTTGTTCAAGCTCTATAAAGGGAACATTCGGCGAATGTCCACTCTCTTTGACCCAGAAAACCTGGAAAGCGAACAGCTTGCAAACCGGTGCGCACCGGATGACTTGGACAATTTTTTCGGGCAGGAAAAGCTTCTCGGAGAAAAGGGCCCCCTCCTTCAACTCATAGAAAGCGACAGCGTCCCCTCCTCGGTTTTTTACGGGCCTCCTGGTTGCGGTAAAACAGCACTTGCGAAGATCATTGCAAAACGAACAAACAGTGCCTTTATTCGCCTCAACGCAGTTACTGCAAAAACGGACGATCTCCGCAAGGCACTGAAGAAAGCTCAGGAAAACAGATTACTTGGGAATAAAACTATACTGTTCATCGATGAGATTCACCGGTTTAATAAAATGGTCCAAGACGGCCTCCTCCCCGCGCTCGAAGAGGGAATTGTAACGCTTATCGGGACAACGACAAAGAACCCGTTCTTTTATCTCATACCCCCCCTGAGGTCGCGTGTGCTCCTCTTCGAGTTTGAACAGCTCAGGGCGGATGCCCTGAAAATGATCCTTGAAAATGCGGTAGTCAGAGAGGGCTTCAAGATGGCTGAAGAGGCCCAGGAATTCATCACCCGCTACTCCAGTGGTGATGCGAGGAGGATGCTCAATCTTCTTCAGGCGGCTCTGGGCCTGGGGAAGCCTGACATAATTACCATAGAAGATGTGGAAGGGATCATCGGAAAACAGCCCCTTCTCTATGACCGGGATGAGGACTATCACTATGATGTGATATCTGCCTTTATTAAATCCGTCAGGGGCTCCGATCCTGATGCTGCTCTCTACTGGCTTGCGCTAATGATCGAGTCGGGCGAGGATCCTCTCTACATTGCACGGCGACTGGTCATACTGGCAAGTGAGGATATAGGACTTGCCGATTCTTCCGCTCTCGTGTTGGCAGTTTCAGCATACGAGGCAGTCGATATGGTCGGTATGCCTGAAGCACGCCTGATCCTGGCGCACGTCACCCTGCACCTCACACTGGCGACGAAAAGCAACTCCAGCTATCGGGCAATTTCAAAGGCTACTGCATTCATAAAGGAGCGGGGTAATCTCGAGGTTCCCGATTATCTCAAATCAGCGCATCCTGCTAAAAAAAATTATCTGTATCCCCACGACTACACATATCATTACGTACAGCAGAAGTACCTGAAGGAAAGAGTTTTTTTCTATGAGCCGGGGGGACTGGGCGACGAAAAAGAGATGAAACGCCGCCTAGAATTCCTAAGGAAACTATCTCAGGAGGAAAAGGACGTTGAACAAACAGGACCTGAGGATGCACGTTCAGGAGATACGGGATAGTATTCCGAAAACCGAGAAGGAAAAGATGGATGCTGCAGTTGCAGCGCATCTCCTCTCTTGGAAGATATACCGCTCTTCCAAGGTGCTCTTCTGCTTCGTGAGTTTCCGCAGTGAGATAGACACCCTTCCCATTATCGAACAATCATTCAAGCTCGGGAAGGAGGTTTCAATTCCAAAGGTAAATCTTTCCACTGGTGAGATGCATGCCTATATTATCGAAGATCTTGATTCCTCACTCAAACCGGGTTACTACGGTATATTGGAGCCTGTTAACGGCTGCCGAGAGCTCGATTATCTCCGTCTCGAACTGATCATAACACCTGGCCTGGCCTTCACCCTGCAGGGTGAGCGCCTCGGATACGGTGGTGGCTTCTATGATCGTTTCATGGGGCTTCATACGCAGGCTATAAGTTGTGCGCTGACCTATAACCGTCTCATACTCAGTGAATTACCAATAAAGGAACATGACCTACCTGTCGATTATGTAATAACGGAGTCGGGCGTAAAACCTGCGCTGCGAGAGGGCCAATGAAAGAAGAGTTCACGGTTACATTCTGGGGTGTCCGCGGCAGCTATCCTGTACCGGGTAAAAACACCCTGCACTATGGCGGGAGCACTACCTGCATTGATGTGACCATTGGTAAAGTAATCATTATCATCGATGCGGGAACAGGCATTGTCAACCTGGGCAACACACTGGCCGCAAACTACTTCAAGGAGGGCGGTAAGGGAGCCCTTAATCTTACTGTTCTCTTCACCCATCTGCACCATGATCATACCCAGGGCCTGCCCTTCTTCACACCCCTGTACCTGGGGCCGTCAAAACTGTACTTATTTGGTCCTCTGGATTTCGGTGAAGAGCTGAGGACTGTGTTGGAACAGTCAATGACGCCACCAAACTTCCCGGTAGACATACGGAGCGCCAATTCAATAAAACTGTACGAAACCATTGGCGAAAATCATCTCATCCTATATCAGCTGCCTGATCTAAAACCGAACATGATAAACAAGTTTCATGATACATATAAGATCACGGATTCCACAGTTGTTGTGAAGGTAATGAAAGATTTTTCCCATCCCTCTAACGGTGTATTCGTATACAGGGTCGAGTATAGCGGGAAAGCGATTGTTTTTGCCACCGATGTTGAAGGCTATCTCTTCGGTAACTCCAAATTGATCAGTTTTTCTGAAAATGCCGATCTTCTCATACACGATGCTCAGTACACCAGAGAGCAGTACACTGCTCTTCCCACACCCAGACAGGGATTTGGTCACAGTATTCCGGATATGGCAATCGAAGTGGCGAAAAAAGCGGGCGTAAAAACGCTGGTCATGACCCATCATGATCCGACAGCCACTGATACACAGTTGAAACGTAATCAGACAAAGTACAAGCGGCGGTTCTCGAATCTCTTCTATGCCCGCGAGGGGCTTTCCTTTCACATCAGCTGATCATGGAAAACTGAAATCCTACTCCTCCATCATCTCCACCATGAGCTCAGGGTGTTCCTGTATGTACGCATCGAGCTCTGTCGTGTTGTTCTCACCGTAGGCAAGAAATTCTTCTTCAGTGAACCCGAACCTGGAAAAGAATGCTGTGTTCATCTCTTCAAGATACCGTTCCTGTTCCTTCGATGAGAGTGATTGTGATTGCTCGAGCCACATTCTGTTCTCTCTCCTGTAGAGAATGGTGGTTCTTATGAACGCCTCAGGTGTCAGCTCATCCACTACACCGATATCACGCTGCTCTTCAGCTGTAAGACCACCATCTTTTTCTTCTCTCTTACCTTGACGGCGCCTCTGTGACCTCCTCTCTTCGGTCCGAGATTTGAAAAGCCCATCCCGCCTGTCCCTGTCCTGGCGTTCGGTACATGAAAAACTCATGGTGAGAAGGAAAAGTGCAGCAAGGGTATACAGAACTGTTTTTCCCATAGTTGAGTGCTCTGTCAGTTATCCAAGTTTTTTATGTATCTCCACGTCACCACAGCTTATTAACATAATACAAATATGCAGAATGGTACATTATCTGTGCACACGCTGCGAATCCATTCTCAAATTGATCTTGACTGAATCTATTCGTCCTGGATCAATCCAATGAGGCCTGTAAATCGGTGGAGGTATAAGGCCGGAGGGAAATGACTTCACGTACGAAGTAGTGACGATCATTCTCAACGGACACTTTGAACAGCAGGGTTGATCGGCTGGTCTGGAGGTTTTGCACGACAAAGGGGACAGTAACGGTTTGGAAGGTCTGAAGGCTGCCGAGACTCATTGATCGTGCACCTGCACTGCGTATGGTATCCTCATGCTGGATCTCGGAAGATAGGTCCTGAAAAAAGGTGATCGTGACAGGAGTACTGGGAGAAATTAGCTCTATATGTATATCTTCCAGATCCCGTGTACTGTTGTTCTTGCATTGGATGATGCCGCTGAGCCTGCCCTCCCCCTCTTCCTCGTACATAACATCCACCACAAGGTCCAGGGTTCGGTGCTCTCTCTTTAATCCGTATACGCTTGACATATGCGCCACAGCATAGTCCATGAACCGATACCCACCCTTCCTTCCCCAGAATGCACGGGCAATATCGTGAAAGAAAATACCCTTGGCAAATCCATTCCGCATGACATTCTGATAGGCTTCGGTGTTTCTCCTGAAGAATTCTTCGGGAGGTGCCAGGGTATCCGAATCGAGCAGCTTGTAGTCGACACAGCTTCCCACGAGCACGTTTCCCTGTTCTGCACTGATATACCGGTTCCAGTGTTCCAGAAGCCTCTCAAACTGTGACTGTGAAGCCTCGTAGAGCATGACCGCGTCATAGGTAGCTCCTGCATCGAAGAACATGACCGGGTCCTGCCCATGTTCCTTTCCGTGGTTCCAGCCCAGAGTGTACACCCATACCGGCTTTGTTATTTCAGCCTCTTCAATAACCAGTTTGACAATCTCAGCCACTCTATGGGCACGCCACCATCGCCACTTTTCGATGATGAGCGGATCATGTTCGACCTCGATCTTTCGGGCAAACCATTTGATGCGCTCTGACGTATCCAGATCGATCCACCCCCGAGGTGTACCTATACTTGTGTCATCGATAACCAGCTGGGCGAGCTCATAGCCGTCCACTCTTCCTGTTCTGATGAAATCAAATCCAATATACTCTATCTGAGAGTCCTGCTGGAACTGGCGTGCCAGTTCGATCATGTCCAGTATGCGCTGTTCAGAGGCCAGTGATATGTGTCTCGATCGGTACAGCGTACCCTTATCGGCATTGTAGCCGAGCCCCGACTCGTATCGATCGGGTATTCCGCCTGACCCGGGAACATAGAATGACATGATATAGGCACCGATCTTTATGCCATAATAGGGTGCGATCTCCTTCAACAGCTGCAAATTCTCCAGCGGTCCCTGGTCCCACGGTGACCCCCCCCTCTTCTTCCTGTGAAACGTGGTTGTTTCACCCGCAAGAATCCAGAGCATGTCAGCATTCATAAAGGAGGCCCATTCGAGTATGGCCGAATAATCATTACTTCTTCCATCGGGGTTGACGAAGTTCTTCTCTGTAATGCTCCTGTTCATCTCCAAATCAACGATGGATATACCCGGCTCAATGTTTGGAACAGGCCTTCGAAGAAGCCTAAAGGTGAATGGGGCATCGGTGTCTAGACGATGTTCACCGTAATACACCACAATTTCATACGTTCCCTCTCGTTGGTTCCAGTCGGGAAGGTACACTGCCCTGAGAAGGTCATCCTTTTTCCTTAAGGGTATTCTCTGCTCCATACCGACGGAGGGGTATACTCGATCGTCCCGAACGACCTGAATGGAGAAAAGCTCCTCATCGAGATCGTCAACACCTGCAAGAAACACTTCGAGAATTTCAAAGTGGTAGATCTCCTTCTTGGAAAGAAACAGTTTCGGCCTGGGGACATCCAGGTGCTCGACCTCACCGTACCCATCGATACCGGTAACAGAATCGTAAATCCTGCTCTTATCAGCTGAGAGTATTGCGGGAGATAAAAATACTGCTATAATGAAGTATACGAGTGGCATGCTGAAGGGCCTGTTCACCAGCTCATCTTCCTTAGATCATGCATTCAATCCCCCTGCTTCTTGGTCATACCCATGCTGACAATCACAGCATTTGTGATTGAGACGACCAGTCCTATAAGTACAAGGATAACAAACCAGGTGCCTCCCAGCATATGCAGCCGGGTAAGAAGAATACCCGCAAGAAGAGCGGCAACAAGGGGTGAAAAAATGTATGTTATTGCTTTAAACCATCTCATTTTCAGTTGCTTTTATGAGTATATCATTTTATTTTCGGATGCATTATGAAAAGGATAAGAGGATTAATCTACGCTTTCATTATCTCTTGTTCAACAGGTCTGTTTCTTCCGGCAGCACAGGTTATCCAGGCAGAGATCATTACTGTTCAGGGTGAAATGGAAAGCGCTGTTACAGCATACCTGACAAGAAGATTCAGCAGCTATTCGGAAACCAAAAACCTAACGTACAGGATGTTTCTGCCTGCATCACAGACTGAGGGACTGCATACGCAGACCATAGACAGGCTTAGGAAGAACTTTACACCCTATCCAACTGAAATAAATGAGTTCATCGATGAATACGGAAACAGCGGTATCGAGATGGCCTGGAACAAGGAAATTCATATCATTCAAACCGACCTTCAGTTTTCTGCCAGGATATACGCAAACTACTATGCTGTTGACAGCAGCTCGACATTTCCACTTGCAGTTGATGACCGTTTGAAAGCCTTTCTTACCTCCACAGAGCTTTCACCATCTAATGATTATATGATCAATTATATTGGGAGATCCATCTCCTATGGATTGAAGCGTGAGGTGGATGTGGTAAAAAACGTCTTCATCTGGTTCGACGAGAACATACAGATGTCAAACGATACCGCTACAAAGAAGGACTATGATGCCCTTTCTGTACTGAGAAGGCGTCGAGGTGATGAACGCGGTCTCTGCAACCTGTCAGCCTCTATTTTTAAGGGGCTCGGCATACCTGTGCGGGTAGTATACGGCATATCCTTTCAGCAGGAGATTCCGATCAACACAGAGGTCGAGACTTTTTTCTATGATTATCCCAATGACGAGAAATTCTGGCTCGAGGTGTACTTTCCGGACCTTGGATGGATACCCTACGATCCCGTCGGAACCCATCTTGGCACCGTGTCGCATGTCGTTAAGTTCTCCGTCGGGCCCGATTCTGACTATGCTGCAGATCACTGGGAGGTTGAAATAGGAGACATTATTGAATTCAAGGAGTTTATTTTTGATATCAGAAGCGACAGTGCAAAGCTCGAAGTTCAGAATCTCGACATCGGGAGTTCAAATAGTATTATCATGAGTCCGGTCATCGAGGGTTTTAAAGCCTATACCAAGGAACCAGAGCTTGATGTAGGGCAGTCCGAAGACAGTGATATAGTGAAGGATGATGCTGGCATCGATAGTATGATTGTGCAAAACAGTGACATTTCAAGACGGCTCGATGTTGTGGCAACGCAGGATCGCATCTATGTCCAGCGCTTTACCGTGGAGGACCCCTTCACCCTGACACAGATACAGATCCCGCTAATAAAATTCGCGGACGAGGGAAGAATATGGCTTGAGGTTTACGCAGATGAAGACGGCAAACCGGGAAAAGTGCTCTTTAAAACATACAGCATACACTCGCCGCGCATACGGTTTATGATGATGGACAATCCCTGGCTCAGTTTTCCAGTGAGTAAAAAGACAGATGCCTATCTCGAAAAGGGCAGCTACTGGATTGCACTTCGTTCGTCGGGCACTACTATTTTCAACTGGTACGCATCATGCGGAAATGTAATAGGGCCAAGTAACGACACACGTTTCAGGGATGTAAGCCTGAAGAAATCTCACTGGAACAATATCATGAATTTTGATCTTACCTTTCAGGTTTTTGGGAACAAGGAGCATAACTAGACAGCACCCCTGTAGAAAGCCTCTCTGAAATGGTACAGCCTCCCTTCGCGAATGGCTTCGCGCATCTGAGAGACAAAATGCAGAAGGTAGTGCAGGTTGTGAATGGTTGCCAGTCGATACCCAAGTATTTCCCGGGTCTTAAACAAATGTCTGAGATAAGCACGGGTGAAGTTTCTGCACGTGTAGCACTCACAGGACGCCTGAATCGGTGTATTGTCCTCCCTGCATGCTGCGTTTCGAAGGAGCAGCTTACCTCCCGGTATGAATACCGTGGCATTACGAGCGTTTCGTGTGGGAAGAACAGAATCGAACATGTCGACCCCTCTCACAACAGCCTCGAGAATGTTATCCGGCGCACCGACTCCCATAAGGTATCGAGGCCTATCCGATGGTAGGAAGGAGGATGTATGTTCGAGCATGTCATACATGATCTCCTTTTCCTCGCCTACCGATAGCCCCCCAACAGCGTATCCTTCAAAATCCATCCCCACTATTTTTCGGGCGCACCACTCGCGCGTCTCTCTGTACATGCCTCCCTGCACAATGCCGAAAAGCGCACCTCTGCTGCCCGACCCCTCCCACGTCTTCTTTGACCGTTCTGCCCACTCACAGGTAATATCAGCCGCATCCTCGTTCTCTTTCTGTGAAGCATCCGCTGCGGAGCAGACGTCGAGTGGCATAATAATATCAGCTCCGATGTCCTGTTCGATATGCACCACGTCTTCTGGCGACAGGAAGTGGCGTGATCCGTCAAGGTGGGACTGAAAGGTCACCCCTCTTCGTTCGATTTTTCTCAGGGGTGAGAGGCTGAAGATTTGAAACCCGCCCGAGTCGGTGAGATAACCGCCATTCCATCCGGTGAATCGGTGTATGCCACCGAGTTTCTTAATGAGCTGTATACCGGGCCTCAGATAGAGATGGTATGCATTGCTGAGAATAATGCGGGCCCCGACTTCGTGCAGCTCGCGAGGAGAGAGGGTCTTTACTGCCGCATAGGTGCCCACGGGCATGAATACAGGCGTTTCAATTTCAATGTCACGGATTCGAAGAACACCCGCGCGCGCCCTTCCTTCCCCTTCCTTTTCAACCGAAAAGTGAATCATATGTTCTCTTCCTGTACTAACCCCGGTGAATAAACATGGCATCGCCGTAGCTGAAGAACCTGTACCGCTTGGCAACGGCGTGGCGATAGGCCTGTTCAATATGTTCCTTTCCTGAAAAAGCAGAAACGAGGAGTATCAGTGTTGAATCAGGCATGTGAAAGTTAGTAATCATGGCGTCCACTGTCTTGAAGGTATATCCAGGGTATATGTAGATGTCAGTTTCTCCATGAATGGCGCGCACCTTGCCATGCCTATCTGCCGTAGATTCCAGGGCACGCACACTTGTCGTACCCACACAGACGATTCTCCTGCCCTCTTTGCGTGATCGGTTTATACGTTCTGCGGAAGATTCAGATATCTCATACTGTTCACGGTGAATTCGGTGGTCTCGATAGTCTTTCTCTCGTACGGGCTTGAATGTTCCCCAATCTACAAGGAGTGTAATCGGTACGAAGCGTGTCCCACGTTCTGAGAGTTCATCGATAATATCTTGTGTGAAGTGGAGCCCCGCAGTTGGTGAAGCTACAGCGCCTAACTTTTTCGAATACACCGTCTGATAACGGTCATTGTCCAAATATTCATCCGGTTTGCGTTTTATGTATTTTGGGAGAGGAATTTCACCCATGTCCTGCAGGTCATCGTAGGAAACACCGTGTGAAAACCGAACGGAGAATGCCCCCTCTCCATGAGTATGAAGTATTTGCAACCATGTTCCCCCATCGAGTGTAATGCGGCTTCCCTTCCTGATTCTTCGGGCTGGCCGAATAAGGCACTGCCACTCATATGCATCTATCCTGCGTGTGAGAAGGATTTCGACATGCGCACCTCTCCCCTCCCCAACCGTTTCTTTGTGACCGTACAAACGGGCATTGATCACCCTCGCATCATTGTATACCACACAGTCCCCTGATGAGAGGTATGTGCCGATATTGAAGAAATAGTCATCCTGTATCGAACCGGTGACGGCATTGAGTATAAGCAGTTTGGACCGCTGCCGCTCTTCTGACGGATACTGGGCAATAAGCTCTTCAGGGATGGATATCTTGAACTCATTCAGCGAATATCCCATGTCGTGCCAATCCGGGTCCCGCGGTAATAATGGTTTAGAATTTGTCTATAGGTGAATCCCTGATCTGCCATCTCCTTTGCTCCCCACTGACTCATCCCGACACCATGACCGTATCCTCTGCCATCAAAGGTAAACTCCATAGTTCCGCTGTCCGTTCTTTTTTCAATGTTCGTGATGAGCAGGCTCTTGAAGGATTTGGCGTCCAGTGCAAGCCTCATTTTATTTCCTTGTACAATTACCCTTTCACCTTTTTCCAGTTGTATTGAAAAGGTATCTACTCTCCCCGAACCCGTGCGCTCGTGTATCCGTATATCTCTGATGCTCACGCTGTCCGTACCGATCAGACCGGATACCTGCAGAGTCTCGGCGATTGTGGTTGCATCAGCAGTGTAGCTCCAGAAAAAACGCTCATTTTTCGCACAATAGGGATCGGATATACTCCTGAGATAGGGAAGGTCCTTTTGAAACACATCCCTGCAGTTCTCCGTTCTTCCTCCTGAACATGCATGAAAAAACACCTCGATCGGTTGATTCTGATAGAGCAAAACCTCGTCTGCAGTGTCCTGCACGGCTCTCTCAATGGCCTCATTGGCGTCCGTGTAGTCGAACTTCTGAAACATTTCAGTGCTGCCCGCATGAAAGAGCTCATCCTGGTGCTGCAGAACTCGAAGGTACGCATAGGTACGTGAAACCACAGCCTGTGCTTTAAGTACTTCTTCAGGCCACGAAGACGGCACTTCTCCGTTTAAAACACCCATGGTGTAGATTTCGATGGGGAGCATGCTGATGAGATACCCATCCTGAATGAGCAGGTGGCCGTAGATAGGTGTATCCTCCATACGCAGTGGTTTCGGGCTTTCAATGGTGGCTGGCAGGGGAAGTGTTCTTCCATCTATGTGAAGTGAAACCGGATCGACGGTCAGGGTTTGCGGTGAACCCAGTATAAGGGTTTCCTGCCCAGCAGTTATGTTTCCCTCCTCAACAGAAATCCGAAGGGCCTGTTCATACTGAATGATGGCGATTCGTATGATCTCCTGTGCCGGAGCGGCATCTGGTACCCCTTCACCTTCCCGGGGGGGCGGAAACCCGGTGCATGCTGTAATGAGAAGGATTACAGCACATGCACATACAGTGCCTTGGATTTTCCGATGTATACTCATGGAGTGTTTTCGTTGCTCATCATGATAGGCTTAGCCCTGGTCCGGAAACAGCTCACCTTCCGGTCCGGTAGTGTAGGTTTTCCCCAGATGGTTGTATGCATGTTTCGTAGCGACCCTGCCTCTTGGTGTCCTCTTGATGAATCCAATCTGGATGAGATAGGGCTCATAGATATCCTCGATAGTCTGATTGTCCTCACCTATGGATACCGCCAGTGTATCGATTCCCACCGGGCCACCGTCATACTTGGAAATAATGGTATCGACCAGTCTCTTGTCCATGGTGTCCAGCCCAAGCTCGTCAACCCCGAGCATATCCAAGCCCTTCGTGCAGGTTTCTTCGTTAATAACGCCGTCGCCCTCCACCTCGGCGATGTCCCGCAGGCGTCTCAAAATGCGGTTTGCGACACGGGGAGTCCCGCGCGAACGACCTGCAATGATACGAGCCCCCTCTTCCGAGAGCTGTGCAGTTATAATTCTTGCAGACCGCTTCGCGATACGGTATATATCGTCTGGTTTATAAAAGTCAATTCTCTGTACTATGCCGAATCGGGCCCTCAGCGGTGCACTGAGAAGCCCGGCCCTTGTGGTAGCACCGATGAAAGTAAAGGGTTTTAAGTTTATCTTGATGGATTGAGCACCGGGACCCTGACCAACAATGATATCGATGGCATAATCCTCCAGAGCAGGATAGAGAATCTCCTCGAGAATGGGTTTCAGACGATGGATTTCATCTATGAAGAGCACATCGTTGTGCCCCAGTGAGGTGAGGATTGCCGCAAGATCGCCCTGACGTTCGATTGCAGGCGCAGAGGTGGACTTGAATCCCACATTCAGTTCCCTGGATATAATCTGGGCCAGTGTGGTTTTTCCCAGTCCGGGTGGACCGTAGAGGAGCACATGGTCGAGACTTTCACGTCTCTTCAAAGCTGCCTTGATATAGATACTGAGCTGTCTTTTCAGTTCCTGCTGGCCGATGAAGCCCTCGAGTCGCTGCGGCCGGAGAGAGTTTTCGTCCGTATCGACAGAGGTTCTCTTCGGTGTTGTGATGCGATCCTTTTCTTCCATCGCTGTTATACGCCTGTTGAGAGCTGCTTCAGTGCATCCTCAATTATATGTGCAACATTAGGACTTTTCCCCTGCGATGCCATTACCCGATCAACGGCCTCCCGTGACTCGAAACCGGAGAACCCGAGTTTTTCCAGTGCTGAGACTGCCATGGTATACACTGAGGATTTTTCAGCCGGAGCTACCTCAAAGGTGCTTTTCAGTCGTTCCCGGAGATCAAATATTATTTGCTGGGCCCTCTTCTTTCCGATGCCTGAGAGCTGCATGAGAAAGGAATCATCACCCGTTACAATTGCCCGAACGATCTGTGCGGTCTTACCCATCCCCAGTATTTTCAGGGCCTGTTTTGGTCCGATACCGCTTACCCTGAGCAGCATGTTGAACAGCGTGTATTCATCCTTGTGCAGGAATCCATATATATCCAGTACATCTTCCCTGTGTAAAACCCGTGTGAGGAGCTTGATAAGCTCCTGTGTGTCGACCTTCTCCCTCAATTGCTCAAGGGTACTCTCCGCACAGTAAACGAGGTAGCCGACACCGCTCACATCTACAATGCATGATTCCATATCAACTTCGGTTACATAACCTTTCAGATAGCCAATCATTGCTCTTCGGGACAACCTCGAGGATCCGCAATTTCGTGAGGAAAAAACTATGGTTAGCTTACTTGAAAAGACGAAAAAGGGCAATCTCTATTTTCACGGTGATACAGGAAGCTCTCAAAGTTGTTCAAAAGAATCAACAGGTGAGATTGCTGTAGCAGATAGCAACGGCAAGTGCGTCGGATACATGATGGGGTTTCGGCAGGGTTTTAAGGTCCAACAGCCTCATGATCATTTCCTGTACCTGCCCTTTGTCAGCTTTTCCAAACCCTACGATTGCTGATTTTACTTTCAATGGCGCAAACTTTGTAACCGAAATATTGAAATTGGAAGCGGCCAGCGTGACAACACCAATTGCCTCGCTAACGTCAACGAGAGCCTTGAGGTTTTTGCTATGAAAGAGGCTCTCAATTGCAAGCGCATCGGGGCGGTGCTCTTCCAGTTTGTGTGTAATCTCGGCATATATATATTTGAGTCGATCACCGTGGATCATCTTTGACGATGTGGTGATCATACCGTGATCGATCAGGACAAGCCTTTTATGTTTCGCAGTTTCAATGACACCGTAACCCGTTGATGCGATACCGGGATCAATTCCCATTATCTTCACTTCGTGTTCCTTAAACAATACAGTGTGTGGTCACGTATGAGGATGCTATTCGCCGATACCCTGCAGTATCTCATCGGGAATGTCGAAATTGGACGCCACGTTCTGCACATCGTCGTTGTCTTCGAGCCTCTCCATGAGGGACAGCACCTTTGAGGCCGTTTTTTCGTCCAGTTTAACCGTGGTTTTCGGAACCCGCATGATATCGCTCACAATGAGTTCCATTCCCCTATCGATAAATGCGTTTCGAAGCGTTTCATAATTTTCTGGTGTGGTTGTGACCTCCCAGACATTGTCATCGCCCTGTATGTCGTCCGCTCCGGCATCGAGGGCGACCTCCATGACGGTGTTCTCATCATACTTTTCTGCACTGAGTGTTATAACGCCCTTTTTCTCGAATATCCAGGACACGCAGCCATTTTCGCCAAGATTACCACCGCTCTTCGTCAATACAGACCGAATTTCTGCTATGGTCCGGTTACGATTATCTGTCAGTGTATCGATCATGATGGCAACACCATTAGGGCCGTATCCTTCATAGCTAATCTCTTCTAAGTTATAGCCCTCGAGCTCACCGGTTCCCTTTTTAATCGCTTTTTCGATATTATCCTTGGGCATGTTGGCTTCTTTTGCCTTGGCCACGACCGTTCTCAGTCGAGGATTGGCATCGAGGTCTCCGCCGCCCAATCGCGCAGCCACCGTTATCTCTTTGATGAGCTTTGTGAAAAGCTTGCCCCTCTTTGCATCAACAGCGCCTTTCTTGTGTTTAATGGAATGCCATTTGCTGTGACCTGACATACTGTCCTCCATGAATATGCTGATACCATCACTATAATAGCAGTAAAAAGTCTGCAGGTAAACAAATTAGAAACCTATGGAAGTGTTTCACTTTCCACTTTGGAGTTCGTGCAGGTATTTCTTTAAAATAATTCTTAGCTGTATGAAAAAGTGCACAGACTCTTTTCGCCTGTAATCACTGAAGGTCCATTCCCAGGGTTCAAAACACTTTCTTCTGTAACGAAGCGTGACTTCACCAAATATACCCCTTCCAAGATAGAGCCGATGCTGATTATTCTTGGTTGATGCAAGCACAACCTTTCCCAAAGTGAGGTATCCGGGATCGATGTTTACCATTCTTCTGCCAGAAATAGAGTACCGTTCATGTTCGATACTGTTACACTCATGTTTGATGTCAACAAGCCGGTCGGGTTCAATGAGGCAGTCGAAACCAATCCAGGTTCTCACAAGCTCCTCACCCATTTCATCCCGGTAATAATCCGTTTCGTGAAAGGGAAATGAGTCTGATTTAAGAACAATAGTACCAAAGGTTTTCTCCATGTCACATTTCAGCGTTTCAAAGTCCACGGATGGAGAGTGGAGTACTCCGAAAAAGAGTAGAGCCTTTGGTGGTTGTGTAATCTGTCCCATAGGTATCTTAAAGCTTAAACAGTGCTAGTTTCTCGTAAAGAGGCCCCCTACCCGTGAGTGTCGATTTGAAAAGCACCAGTGTTCCGACCGTGAAGGAGCCGAACTCCTCCTTTTCGTGAAGCCTTATCTCATCTACAAGCCGCGGCTTTATCCTTCCCTTGACACGACCCGCAGTGAGGTGCGGAGTGTATGGCCTTGTCTCGAGTTTTTCAACAATACCTCTCCCCCTCAGGCCGTCACACACATTGTTGTACACAGTAGTGAGCTTCTCGTGGTTATATATCCCATACCAGATGACACGCGCCCTTTCAAGAGAGGGGAAGGCAGAAATTCCGCGAATCTCAATGGTAAACGGGCCGATTTTCTGCGTAGCATCCCTGATAATACCCTCGATTTCTGGAATATTTTCTTCATCGACCTCACCGAAGAAATGGATGGTCACATGACTGTTTTCGGGCCTGACCCAGCGGACACCCCTGTCAATACCCCTGAAATGCTCTGTCATGTTCAGGATCTTTTCCTCCACTCCTTCCTCGACGTCAAAGGCAAGAAATGTTCTCATGCCACACTCCCCTGTTGTTCACGGAGATGCAGAAATACCATGGACAGTGCCTTGTTCACGCTTCTCTTCCGAATGGTATCTCTGTCACCCATGTACTGACCTCTCTCCACCTGCAAAAGACCGTCTCTTCCTACAGCGCAGATGTATACGGTTCCAACAGGCTTATCAGGGGTGCCGCCTCCTGGTCCGGCAATACCTGTAACGGAAAGTGCAATAGTGGAGGAGAAGCGCATCATGACGCCTGTTGCCATTTCCATGGCCGTTTTCTCGCTCACTGCTCCGTAATCTGTAAGCGTTTCGGCCTCTACGTTCAGTAGTTGACGCTTGATCTCGTTGCTGTAGGCCACAACCCCTCCCAGGAAGTAATTGGAGCTTCCCGGAATATCGGTGAGCACCTTTGCGAGGAGTCCGCCTGTACATGACTCAGCAACTGAAAGCGTTTGTTTCCGTGTCTGGAGAAGGCTGCCAACCACTTCTTCGAGGTTTCGCTCTCCTCTGTACACGAAGTTGTCCGGAATTTCCTTCTCGACCTTCACGAGACATTCTGTCAAAGGATCTTCCTGGGATTCAAAGAGGATCCGAATGAGACCGTTGCTCGCACGTGTACCATAGGTAATACTTTTATATTTCTGGACAATGCCGTGTACAATCCTGTCAAGGGTGTATTCCGATATGTTGATAAAATTGAGCGTGCAGTGCTCATTCTCTCTTCGAACAAGGCCCCTGTCCTCCAGTATGGAAACGACACTATCCTGAAACATAGCTCTCATCTCTGCCGGAACACCCGGAAGTGAGAAGATGTGCCTGTTTTCATGCTGTACGTAAAACCCATATGCGAGTCCCACGCTGTTGGGAAGCATTCTGCCGCCCATGGGAAAAGCGGCCTGCAGCCTGTCCGAATCCTCAAATCTCCTCCCTCTCTTCCTGTACCACTTTCTGAGATGCGCTTCCCCCTTGTCGTCAACGATCAATTCGCGTTTCAGCATGTCACTCACAATGGTGCGTGTGACGTCATCAGCAGTGCCTCCCAGACCTCCCGTCATGACAACAATGCCCTTTTGAAGCATGCATCGCTTCAGCTGCTCCGCTGCGGTTTGCCTGCTATCAGGAAGCGTGAGGATGAGTTTCACGGTAATGCCCCGTTTTCGAAGTTCCTGTGCGATATACACAGCATTAGTGTTGGGGATTTCTCCCCTGAGGAGTTCCTGACCGACAGTGACAATCTGGGCTTCAATCACAACTTTTATCCTTCAGATGCGTACCGGGAATAGTCGAGTATATTCTTCATCTGATGCCAGCTGTCAGGAATCCGCTGAAAGGTGCAGAGGAAGAGGTGCTCTATTATTTGGCGTATCTGATTGAGCGTTTCACCTTCCATCCTCACCTTTTCAGCGTAGTGGAGGGGTGTCTGAAGGGCCCACTCCACGAAACGCATCGCTCCAGGCGATACCGCAATCGATGAGGATGTATGGCAGCGACCACAGAGGGGGAAGCCTGCAGCAGCATCGGAAAAGGTTTCTCCATTTTGCATGTGATTCGAGCATTTCACACAATTGTCCCAATCCGGCTTGTATCCCATTATGGAGAGGAAATTGAGGTCGTACATGGAAAGGAGGTACAGGCCCTTTGTAATCCCTATGATGCTGAGGAGTTCCAGAGTTGATGACAGGATCTCAAACAGCTCTCTATCTCGGTGCATCCGCTCCACAAAGCGTACGACAGGTTCAACGACCGCATTTCCGATGAGGAACCTGTTCAGGTCCTCACGTATTGCACTATTCTGACCGGTCACTTCCACATCCTGTATCGAATAGGGACTGTGCTCGTCTTTGTGATAGAGGAGAAAAATACCTGTGGTAAAGGGTTCGAGTCTGCTGCCGAATCTGCTTTTTGTTTTACGAGCACCAAATGCAGTTGCTTCTGTTCTGCCCAGTTCTTCCGTATACAGCTTCACCATCTTGTGTCCTTCACCGAACTGGGTTGAAGTGAGCACTATGGCATTAGTTTTTAAATAACGATTATTCACAAGCTATCAATGGCGCTGGTCGCCCTCGTTCTTATCCTGCACGACCTTTGTGCGTACCCGTATTCTTTTAATACTGTGCCCATCCATAGTTTCGATTCTGAAGAGGGTATCTCCATAGGTGATCTCTTCATGGGGGACCGGTATTTTTCCGAACACATTGAAAACGAATCCTCCGAGTGTGTCACTACCGTTCATGGGCAGGTCGGTGCCCAGTTCCTCGTTGATGTCCTGGATCTGGGTCCGTGCATCACACACCCACATATTCACACCCACGCTCTTGATTTCCTCCTCCTCATTGTCATACTCATCCTGTATTTCGCCTACTATCTCCTCCAGTATATCCTCGAGGCACACAATCCCCGCCATTCCGCCGTATTCGTCGACAACAATGGCAATATGTTCCTTTTTCTGCTGAAGTTCTTTGAGGAGGTCATCGATCATCTTCCCCTCGGGTACAAATCTCACGGGCCTCAATATCTTTGTTATATCCGATGGAGCTTCTCCCTTCAGGAGATCGGAGAGGAGGTCCTTTGCGTAGAGGAAACCCTTTATATTATCGATAGTGTCCCCGTATACCGGTATTCTCGAATGACCGCTCTTGATAATGGTTTTAACCATGCTGCTGAAATCTTCATCGGCAGGAATAGCAACCACATCTGTCCTCGGTACCATAATTGACCTGACTGTCGTTTCACCGAGACCGAAAATGCCCCGAATCATTTCACGCTCTTCCTGTTCGATCTCGTGGTTGTCTTCAGCAATGATTTCCTCGAATTTGTTGTTCCTCTTCTTTTTGAAAAACCTGATGCTCATGTGTTCCCCTTTATCCCTGCCAGTATTTCATTCGTCAACCCCATCATGAGCTCCTCGTCATCTCTATGATCATGGGTGTATCCGAGGAGATGGAGCAATCCGTGCGTGAATAGAAACTTGAATTCCTCCTCAATCGTTGTACCTTCTTCACGAGCCTGAAGCTCGGCAGTTTGCACTGAAATGATGATATCGCCAAGTACCGGGTCAGAAGTATCCCCCGACATAACGTCACGCATGGAGAATGAGAGTACATCAGTTGGTCTGTTTTTTTTACGGTACTCCCGATTAAGCTCTGATATTAATGCATCATCACAGACGACGAGAGATATTTCCCCGGGACACATACCCGTGACCTCGAAAGCCTCCCGTGCGACATGTTTCAATTCGGAAATTGGCACAGGCGTTTTGAAGTTCTTCTCCGTCAGCCCTATGGTAAACTCTCGATAATGTGCCTTTCCCGATACTGATTCTTTCTGTGCTATAGGTCAACCCTCTCTTAGGCCTTCTCTTCCTTCTTCTCTATGTCTTTATCATCAGGATACTCTATTCTGCTGTGAAATACACCCGTGATGTACCGCCGAAAGGCAATGGATATCTTCATAAGTCCGCGAAGGGTAAGCGTGCTCTCGTTCAATTGTCCTTCACGGAATTTACCTTCGATGATTTCCTGCACAAACTCGTCTATACGGGCAGCCGAGGGGTTTTTCAGGGTTCTCGATGCGGCTTCAACAGAGTCTGCCAGCATAACGATCGCAGCCTCACGGTTCTGTGGCTTGGGGCCCTGATAGTGATAATCCTTCTTATCAATTTCGCCTTCGGGATTGTCCTGCAAAGCCTGGTGATAGAAATATTTCATGAGAGATGTACCGTGATGCTGAGCAACGATACTGAGTACCTCCCGGGGCATTTTCATCTCTTTCGCCATTTCAACACCAATCTTTATATGAGCTTTGAGAATGGAGTTTGATAGAGAGGGTTTGATGTAATTGTGTTTGCTTTCACCCGGATTATTCTCCACATAGTACTCGGCATTGGGGATTTTCCCTATATCGTGATACAGAGCCGCAACACGTACGAGCAGCGCATTTGCCTTCACAGCCCGAGCGGCATTCTCTGCCATATTGGCCACATTGATACTGTGGTGATAGGTCCCCGGCGCTTCAATTTGCATCTTCTTCATAATCGGAGTATTGAGGTCTGAAAGTTCGATCAGCCTGAAATTGGTGGGCAGATTCAATATGACTTCGAAAAAGGGGATAATGCCCAGGGAAAGCACGACCGATACAATACCGTTTCCCGCACCCCATATGAGCAGGGTCAGGAATTCCCGGGTTGATAGCTCCATGAGGAACCCAATGGATGTGAGAAGCAGCTCATTGGCGATTATAATGTATATACTTGCACGCAGAAGATCGCTTCGCTTTTCCGCAAAGCGAACGGCATAGATGGCGACGAGCCCGGAACCCATGGTGAACATGAAGGTGTAGGGGTCCTTGCCGGATATGAGCAGGAACAGTATGGGAAGGATCGTTGCAAGAACGATTGAGAACTTTCTCTTGAAGAGAACCTCCGCAGTCATGGTAATACCCGCTATGGGGATGAGCATGCCAAAGATCAAGTAGTCTGGAAGCGTCTTTATGAGGGTAATCAGATAGGCATAAAATATGGAGAAGAGAGTAAACCCTGCATATATATTAAAGTTTCTGAGATCATCTGCAAATCCCTCGTCCATGAGCAGGATGACTGACAGTAAGAGCAACAGTAAGAGGATGATGCCAATGCCCACAATTGCCTTCAGATTGAAACGGCTCGTATGGAGTGTTATAGCCCTCAGTTTTGGATAGTTTTCCTCGTTGATTTCCTCCCCTCTCCGTATAACGATAGCACCTTTTTTTATGGTGTTCAGTACAGGCTCAACCTTGTTGATCTCCTCATTGAGGAACTTCTGACTCTCTTCCGCATTGAACCTCAGATTCGGCTGCATGAGCAGCCTCACTGTTTCCCGTAATGATGCCCGTGCCTGTCGGTTGAGCTGTTCATCGAAACCGTTGATCTGCTCATTGAGGGTTCTGTCCATCTCATCAGCAGTGATTATCTGTTCGACTTCCACCTTTTCAACGGTTATCTCTGATTCCTGTATTTTTTTTACTATTATGCCTTTGCCGCTGAATAGATCAAGCTGCTCCCTCTCCATGGAGCTGTACCCTCTCTGCATGACTGCATAGATGAGTGCCTGCGCCTTTTCAGGGTAGCCCCGTTCATCGCTGTTCTTTATCAGGTCTGTGAAACTCTCACGCGAAAGACCGAGACCACTGTTCTCGAACAACTCATCAATTGTGTACTCTTCGGTGTTCCCTGATTTCAGGTCGGCGAAGAAGGTATCGACCGTTACGGTGAGCTCCCTCTCGCTCAACAGATACATGTCAAAAACAGGTGGCACACGCGTGCGCACCTCCTCAATACGCCTCTCCGTTTCCTTCGTATTTACATAGGTGATGTCCTTGGCGCTGATAACATTTTCCTGGGCTATCTGTCCGAGTTCATAGCTGTACTGCACTCCAAAGTATGGCTTGGCGATCATCCAGAGCAGTGCGAAGAAAAGGGGCACCAGTATAGCGTAAAAAACTGACTTGTTTCCAGGGATTTGAACCAGTCGTCTTCGCTGGGATACTTCGGTAGTATGTTTTCGAAAAGGATTGTTTTTAAATATCATCCTTTTTTCCTGTCATGGTCTTCAAATGCCTTGATGATACGTTCAACAAGGGGATGTCGAACCACATCCTCGGGGCCGAGATGAATGAAGGAGATACCATTCACATGTTTCAATACCTTCACTGCAGAATGCAAGCCGGATTCCCTTCCCTTCGGAAGGTCACTCTGGGTGACGTCACCTGTGACGATTGTTTTTGAGTTGAACCCGATACGGGTCAGAAACATAAGCATCTGTCCCCTCGTTGTGTTCTGCGCTTCATCCAGAATGATGAAAGAGTCATGCAGTGTTCTCCCTCTCATATAGGCAAGCGGTGCAACCTCGATGGCTCCTCTTTCAACGTATTTCTGAAAGACGATATAGGGAATCATATCGTAAATTGCATCATAGAGAGGTCTCAGATATGGATTCACCTTCTGTTCCAGGTCTCCGGGAAGATATCCGAGGCTTTCACCTGCCTCGACAACAGGACGCGTCAATATGATGCGGGAGATGTTTTCAGCCATGAGGTAATTGAGTGCAAAGGCCATGGCCAGGTAGGTCTTTCCCGTTCCGGCAGGGCCAATGGCAAAAACCAAATCATTCTGTTTGATGGCGTCATAGTAGGAGGCCTGGCCAGCTGATTTGGGAGAGATAACCTTGCCGTTTGTACCAATGGGGATCTGCTTTTTCTTGAAATCCCCTACATTGTAGTTCAGATCATTCTTCACCTTGCTTATGACGAGGGAAACATCCTGCTCAGCAATGCTGTTCTTCTCACTGTGCAGGGTACCAAGGTTGTTGATAATTATTCTGCCCTCTTCAATTTCCTGTGGGGTACCTTTAAGGGTGAGATGGGAATCCCTGCCCCCAATTTCCAGGCCGGTTTCCCGCTCAATGTGGTTAATGATCCTGTCGCTGTTCGCGTACAGAAGTTCCTGAAAACTCCTGTTCGGGAGTTTTACTTTCAGTTCCGACTGTTGGAACGACTCTGAATCTTCCATAATGTACAATTAGTATACTAAGAATATACAAAAATATTAATAAATTTTAGGGCGAACTTCGAGTTTTTAAATATCCCGTATAGGATAGAAAAACATACGTTTTACAAGCGTTTTTCCCATAAATTTATTCGACTAGCGTAGCGCTAGTGAAACGATTTCCTTTATATCTTTTATTTACCCAATTTATTCATTTCCTGAGATCAAGCCCAAGGTCACTCAGCTGTGCCTCTGATATTATATCCGGCGCACCGGAAAGCGGTGAAAGACCGCTGCTGGTTTTCGGAAAGGGTATGACGTCCCGAATTGACCCCTTTCCCTGGAGCAGCATAACAATTCTATCAAGCCCGAAGGCAATTCCCCCATGCGGCGGTGCCCCATACTGAAGGGCCTCGAGAAGGAAGCCGAATTTGCGCTCCGCCTCCTCCGGGCTGAGACCCAGAAGGGTGAAAACCTGCTCCTGCAACTCTCTCCTGTGTATTCTTATACTCCCTCCGCCGAGTTCTATACCGTTGAGCACAAAATCGTAGCTTCTCGATTTTAAGCTGAGAGGCTCATTATCGATGCCACCTATGTCTTCAGACTTCGGAGAGGTGAAGGGATGATGAACCGAAACGATCCTCCCGTCCTCATCACTCCACTCAAAAAGGGGAAAATCGGTTATCCAGCAAAACTGCAGCTCATCCTGCCCTTCCGCAGCCTGCCCCTGTTGTGTACGCAATCGGCCGAGAAAAGAGAGCACCCTTTTCTTTTCTCCCAGGGCTGCAAGGAGGATAAATGGCCTCCCTGTAAGCTGTGCAGCCTCGCGGCTACCAGACCGGAGGATCAGCTCTATGTGGCTGTCGAGACTATCCTGGAAGAGTTTGACCATGGGTCCTGACAGGGATGATTGCCCTTTCGCTCCCACCGATTTCTCCGAAGTACCCTTCAGCCAGGTAAAGAGATCGATCCCTTCCTCCTTCGCCTTCGCTGCATATCCGTCGAGCACCTTCCGAGACATGCTGTCGTCAAGGGGCAGTAACAGGCCGTAGAACAGCTTACCCTCATTCAACCCATGCAGTATGAGTTCTCCAGTTTTGAGCTCTGACAGCGATCCAATATTGAAGAGACGGTAGGGTATGCGGAGGTCCGGCCGATCCGATCCGTATTGTTCCATTGCCTGGTCATAGGTTATTCTCTGTATAGGCGTTTTGAGTGACTTTCCGTAGCATCCCTCCAGGATTGCCTTGAACATGCCGTCTACTAGCTCATAGATGTCGGTTTCATCAATGAAGGACGCTTCGATGTCAATCTGTGTAAACTCAGGCTGCCGGTCAGTCCTGAGGTCCTCATCCCTGAAACATTTAACAATCTGGAAGTATCGCTCGAATCCGGAGACCATGAGAAGCTGTTTGAATATCTGGGGCGATTGCGGCAATGCATAGAACTTGCCCCTGTTCAGACGTGAGGGTACTAGAAAATCACGTGCGCCTTCGGGTGTTGACTTGGTGAGAAAGGGCGTTTCTATGCTCACATAACCCCGTTCATCCAGATACCTCATGACCGCCTGTGTCACCCTGTGGCGCATGATTATGTTATTTCTCATCTCCTCGCGCCGGAGGTCTATATAACGGTAGCGCAGCCGAAGCTCCTCTGAAACGTCCTCCTGCTTGACAACACCGATGGGCGGTGTCTCCGAGGTATTTAAGATGGTGACTTCATTGACCCAGATTTCGACCTGCCCGGTTGGAATATTGGGGTTTGGGTTCTCCCGTCTTCGGACCTCTCCCAGAGAACGAATGACATATTCAGGTTTGAGCTCCGAGGCAAGGCCGAAACAATCCCTATTGTAGGTCTCATTGAAAACGAGCTGTACAATCCCCGAACGGTCGCGGAGATCGATAAAGACCACGCCGCCGTGCTCCCTCTTGATCTGTACCCAGCCATACAGTTCAACGCTCTGTCCGACCAGGTCTATTGTCACATCTGTACAAAAAAACTTTTTCAGATCACCACTCCTCGTAGCACCTCCGATTACCTTCAGGATGAGTTGTAAAGATTATCGGCACACCCCAAAAAGTCAACAGGTTAAGGTGTGTTCCGGTAGTATATCCGGGAGCTCCCACCAGTTTCTCTCATGCCCCAAGCTTCTCCTTTGAACCCGCTATACCGTAGTACTCGACGATGAGATACTCCATCTTCTGGGAAACCGCCTCCTGTGCCCTCTCAACGCTGTCTGTTTCGCGCATTGACCGCTCATAGGCATGGCGTAAATCGGTGCCGATATTCAGCTTGGACAGTCCGTTTTGAACTGCTTCCAGTATATTTTCGCGGTTTATCCCGGAACCGCCATGCAGTACGAGCGGAATACCCGTTGTCTTTTTCAGTTTCTTGAAATGCTCGATATTGAGGCGTGCTTCGACCTTGTCCTCGTCCTTGTAGGACCCGGTAATTGCACCGTGTATGTTGCCCACCGCAACGGAAAGCCAGTCCACATCCGATTCCTTCACGAGTCGCTCGGCGTCTTCGGGCCTGGTAAATCCCTTACCCGTGCTGAAAAGCTCTTCATAGGAGGGGGGCGGCCCGCTCTCGTGGCCCAGCACTGCTCCAAGTTCCGCCTCAACAGGAACACCCTTTTTATGGGCGATCTGGGCGATCTCAGCCGTGACTCGGATGTTGTCCTCAAGCGGTATTCTGGAACCATCGATCATGACTGACTGATATCCGGCTTCCAATGCCTCTTGTATGAGTGTCTTGTAATCTACATCGTAACCGTCCTCATCCATCACAGGCACGTGGTCCTGGTGGAGCGACATGTAGTCAGGATCTGCGTATTTGAAATAGAACTCAGCAGCTTTTGAGAAGCTTTCAATACCGAATTTCTCGATATCAGGTCTCGATATCTCACAGAGACCGTAGGTCTTCAATCGCTTCAGTGTTTCACAGATGGGCTGTACCATCTCATGATAGGCGGCGTTGAATGCCGGAATGAGGATTCCCTTTTCATAGGCCTTTCTCATATACTCTTTCACATTCATACTCACTTTTCTCTCCTTCCCCTCTTGTGTATACTATTATGTATATGGCTGACTGCATTCCTGCCATGCCAGCATTATGCTCATTACCTGTAATC
>CBFDDP010000005.1:0-54328 GCA_965603595.1 uncultured bacterium | reverse complement strand
CTCCAGGATCCCCCTCGGCATCAATAATCACATCCTCCAGTATGCTGCCATTTTTTGTCATGAGCATCGAACGTTCCATCACGTTGACAAGCTCCCGTACGTTACCGGGCCAGCTGTATCCAAGGAGTTTCAGCTTCGCTTCCGGAGAGATAATCATATCGGTACTGCGCTTGTGTACAAAGTAATCGACCAGAGGCAGGATGTCCCCCCTCCGTTCACGGAGCGGGGGAATCGAGAGAGGTATCACGGCGATGCGGTAGTAGATGTCCTGCCTGAATCGCTCCTCGTCAACCATACGCCGGAGGTTTCGGTTCGTCGCAGCAATGAGATGCAGGTCCACGGTTCGCTTGACATTGCTCCCCAGGGGATAATACTCGGGAATCTCGAGCACGTGCAGGAGCTTAGCCTGCATCTCGAGGGGAAGCTCACCGATCTCGTCGAGGAAGAGCGTACCGTTGCCGGAGAGAGCAATCTTCCCCTCATAGTCATGCGAGGCACCGGTAAATGCTCCCTTCCTGTATCCGAAAAGCTCACCCTCGAGTATGTCCCTGGGTATGGAGGCACAGTTGAGTTTTACGAAAGGGCCTTTCCTATCGGAGCGATCATGTATATAACGGGCAACGAGCTCCTTCCCTGTACCTGTCTCCCCGACGATTAGTATGGGGGAGTTGAACTGTGACGCCTTCTGTGCAAGGTTGAGCATTTCGATCGTCGCAGGATCATGGGTGATGAACTCTGCGTTCATCTCATCGATGCGTACCTTGAACTCCCGCTCCAGGAGTAGTGTGCTTCTTGAGATTTTAATATAGGAAAGGGCCCGGTTAATCGACTGTATGAGATTTTCGATTTTTATCGGCTTCACCAGGTAGTCAAAGGCGCCCTTTTTCATGGTTTCGACGGCATGGTCTATGCTCCCGTAGCCGGTGAATACGATGAAGGGAAGCGCGGGGGTGGATTTCTTCACCTTTTCCATGAAGGCTATGCCGTCCAGTCCCGGGAGACGGACATCGGTAACGATAAGCGCGGGATGCAGGGCCTCGACATCATGAAGTGCCGACTCAGCATTGTTGTAGTATGAGATATTGAACCTGTTTGAGAGATTGATCCTGAATATCTCCATCATCTTCTTCTCATCCTCGATGATGAAGATAAGTGGTTTTTTAGTCTCGTTCATGCTTTTGACTTACTTACGCTGAGTATTGGCAGGGTGACTTTAAATACTGCACCCCGCTTTGAAGGCTGCAGCTCTATATATCCAAAGAGGTTTTCGATCAGCTTTTTGGTGACGGTGAGCCCGAGGCCGGTTCCCCTCTTCTTGGTGGTGTAAAAGGGATCGAAAACCCGGGCCCTCTGTTTCGGAGGTATACCGGGGCCGTCATCCTGTATGATAATAGAAAGGTTGGTGTCGTTACTCCTGTAGTCAACGCTTATGACCCCACCCGAATCGATCGCCTCCATGGAGTTCAGGGTCAGGTTCAGGAGTATCTGAAACAGGATGTTCGGATCAGAATACAGGTGATAGGAGTTGTTGTTCTTGATACTGAATAGAATGTTCCTGTCCTTGAGTTGATATTCAAGGAAAGAGTGAAGCTTCTGCATGATGACAACCACGTCGAAACGCTCGAGTTCAGGTTTTTTCTGAAAGTTAATGCTCAGCAGCTTGTTGGCCAGGATATTGATACGGTTCGTCTCCTCCTTGATAAACTGAAGCATCTTGATGCGGTCATCATCGCGGATATCATTTCTCAGGATGGTCTCAACTGAGGTGGAAATGATTGAAAGGGGATTGCGGATCTCATGGGCGAACCCAGAAGCCATCTCCCCGATGACCATGAGCTGCTCCATCCGGTATTGATGTTTCTCGATCTCCCTCTCGTTCTCATACATCTGACAGCGGTCGATCAGCGACGGAAGTACCGCCTTGAGGTAGTTGAGGGAGTAAATATCCTCAAAGCTCCAACGGCTTATGATGCCCCGTTTGGGGAGAAGTATGAGTGCAATGATATCATTTCCCTTGTTTATGGGGAGGACGAGGTTTATGCCGTATGAGTACAGACTTTCGATCTCCTCCCGGTTGTTCAGATGGAGGAGAAGTTCCTCCAGGGTCATGCCCCTGTTCAGTTTTTGAAGAGCGCTCATGAGCTCGCCTGACTCGGGGATTGTAAGGTCATGTGCTCTGTCAACGCTTTCGAACGTCCTGCGTTCCCTGTTTCGAAGCAACATCAGATTGTGTTCCGATCTACTGTAGCGGTGCAGTACCTGCTGCAGCCTCTTGTAGAGTCCCTTGATCGTCAGTGCATAGGAGAGATACTCGAGCGGCTCTATGTCGATCTCCATGGAGGGTGACACATTGGGGAACCGTTTTTTCAGGTATGAGAAGGTCTGGACACGTCTGAGTGTGCTCAGTGCCAGGTAGATGATAAACACCTCGAGTATAAGGGTGACGTTTTCGGGGAGAGCCAGAACATGTGCAATTCGGTTCTGATACTTCAGAACCACTGATATATAGATGAGAACGAGTATGCCGATGAGTGCGGGGTAGAAGAGTATTCCCCCGAGAAGATGCTTCAGGTCGACAATGTGAAACCT
This sequence comes from uncultured bacterium, assembly GCA_965603595.1. GTDB lineage: Bacteria > Spirochaetota > B62-G9 > B62-G9 > DRHN01 > JAGLSF01. The sequence goes on along the minus strand of CBFDDP010000005.1, from coordinate 51,739 downwards.
GAATATGAGGATGACTACGAAGGAAGTGAAGAGAAAGAGCAGGAACCCGACCCAGGGAAAGGGTATGTGAAAGAAGTAGTTAATCACACTGACGATGGAAACGAGATAGGCGAGAGGAAGCCCGATGAGCGTGAGCAGGTGTACGGTTCTCCGTTCAAAGGGGATGATCCGGGCCCTCATACTGCTGATAAAGTTTCTTGCGGTGAAGAAGAGGAGGACCAAGGAGTATGAGGTGAGCAGAAAATAGAGGAAAACGAAGACCAGCGGCATGTTTCGAAGGGAGATTTCCCGCAGACCAGTTGGCAGAGAGAGCTTTTGTATGATGTACTGCTTTGGGAAGGAGAGTAGGATGGCCAGCGAGAGGAGCAGGCCGATACCGTATACGAGACAGAGCCTTCCCATTTTAAATCGTTTCTTCATCGGGTAGTAGAGGGAGAGCGTGTAGAAAAGTGGGGGAAAAAAGCTGATACCCAGGGACCCGAGAATGATCGTTGCCAGCAGGTTGCGCTCACCCTCTATCTTCAGATAAAAGAGAAAACTCAAGTTAATGAAGAGAATGCACAGTATGATAAAAGCAAGAATACGGTTCAGATAGCTCTTCGAATTGTAGGTCCAGACAACATAGCCGACGGTGAGACTTATGAGGATAATGATGGTTTGTATATGAAAATAGGTTAATTTCATCCTGCCCTATTATAGCATGAGAATGGAGAGTCATAAACCCCTTAAACAGCAACTGCCTCCACTCCCGTTCTTCGTTCAACGTTAGCTCCCTCCCTATTCTGCATTACCTGCTGATACACGGCGCATTTCGGATCCGGGCCGATGAGATCGCCATAGGCATAGGCCCGCGCCCTGCACCCGCCGCAGATATTCCGGTATTCTGGGCACTGATAGTGGTAATTGTCTCGGTCCACCATTTTAATACAGGTCTCGGAGCGCTGCCAGATGTCGATAAACCGTTCCTCCCGGACAGAGCCGATGGTGACATCGGGCATAAACACACAGGGCGTCATCCGGCCGTTGGGCTGTACAGCTGCGTATACCCGTCCCGCACCACATCCGCCGGCATACTCGATGATACCGGTAATGTTCGTGGCATTGCCCGTGGTGTAGTGAAACAGCCCGCCGCTTCGCCTGTTTGAGAGCTCCCATATCACCCGTGCAAACTGCGGGGCCGTGCTGATGATATTCAACCCCGTTTCATGCCGCCGAGCGTGCCGCTCGGAGAGAAGGGCGAGCAGTTCCTCCCGCTCTTCCGGGGTAAGGTCGAGGTCCCTGCCCTCCTTTCCGCGCCCCGTGGGTATGAAGTTGTAGTGATTGAAGGAGTTGACGCTCAGCTCCTGTGCGAGTTCGAGCACGGCCGGGACCTCATCGAGGTTTCGTCTGGTGACGACCATGTTGATGCCTGTGTGAAGATGGGGATTGTCCACACAGTTGGCAATACCTCTGAGGCTGCGCTCGAAGTTTCCCGTGCCCCGGATGAAATCGTGGGACGCAGCGGTTGCGCCGTCGAGGCTTATAAAGACATTTTTGAGTCCGTGGTCAGCAAGCTTTTGAACAGTACGCCTGTCACCGAGGAGTGTACCATTGGAGGCGAGGCTCGTGTGCAGGAACTTGCTTGCATAGTCGAGTAGATCCCAGAAGCGGTCACCCATGATCGGTTCACCACCCGAAAAGGCGAGAAACGCTACATTGGCATCGACCATCTGATTGATGAGATCGATCTTTTCCTCAAAGGTGAGCTCATCCTCTTTCGGTTTGCCCGCACTTTGATAACAGTACCGGCAGCGAAGATTGCAGAGATTTGTATAGTTCCACACAACAACGAGCGGGCTGTCAAATCGGAAGGGTTGCTGCATACCGTGAGCTGCAACCGTTTTCATCACGTTTTTCAGAGCCTGTTTGTTGTAACTGGATGTGAAGAAGAGGGCTTTCATCTCTTCAGTGACATTCATGACTTTCATTGCCCTGTTTAGTGCCGTTTCAAGGGGGAATCTGGTGAGAAGGGCCTTTATTCCGTGCTCCTTTTCGGCACCGAAAAGCTCGTCAATTCGCCTGCTGCCCTTGGTAGTGTAATAGTTGAAGAGCCTTCTCACGATCTTCCTGTTCATGACTCTGTCAAGCCTGGGCATAGCTGTCCTCCCTATGTTTCCATCTATGAATAACAAAGCAATATGTATGCCAATACGGTACTGGAAGCATTTACTGGAGTGCCAATGAGTTAGAGGATTTGAATTGTTGAAGGGGTGTTGAAATGCGGGATTTTCTCTCGCACTTATTGCGCTCTATACCTGCTTCCCATGCTGCCACTCTTTGTGCGGGTGAACCCGGAGGCGGTTGAGCAGCAGCAGGCCGATACAAAGGGTTGTAAGCTCAACGAGACCCCCTGAAAAAAATGTTCCTTCAATGTTCCAAGTATCCATAACCCAGCCGGCGATGAGAGGACCGCTTATAATACCGAGATTGCCCGCAAAGTTGAACAGAGCCATGGCCATACCGTTCTCCTGTGGCCGTATCAGATCGCCGACAAGCGCTGCATTTGTGGGCCCTGTGAGTCCCGAAAAGATGCCAAGAACGAAGAAGGTGAGGGCAATCGGTGGCAATCCCCGTGCTCCGATATACCCTGACAGGGAGAGAAGTATGCCGTAGCAGAGGGAGCCCGGTATGAGAATCGGAAGCCTGCCGATTCTGTCCGAGAGCCTTCCGACCGGATACTGGAGGAGGATGAAGGGAAGCGCGTGTATGCCCAGCAGTATACCCCGCCATGATGGACCCAGTCCAAGCCTGAGCTCCAGGAAAAGGGGGAGCAGGAACAGGATGAAACCGATGTGGAGACGGTCGACAAAGTTGAAAAGGGATGGAACGAGGAGTGCAGGTCTGCGCCGCAGGATCCAAAGGCTGTCTGCAAGCGATTCTCTGGACCGCAGATGACCCGGCTCTTTCAGGACCAGGGCCGCCAGGACAGTGACGGATATGTTCAGGAGCATGGCCGCGTAGTAGGGAAGAAGGACATTGCGCGCAGCAAGAAATCCGCCCAGAACCGGACCCGTTCCCATAGCAAAGGCCAGGAAACTGCCGAACACCCCCATGCAGATGCCCCTGTTGCTGCTGTCTGCATGGTCCAGTGCGAGGGTCATGAGTATCTGCCAGCCCATGACGCTACATGCACCCTGCATAAATCTGAAAAGGAGAAGCTGTGTGAATGAAGAGGTGAGCGTCATGAGGGCAAAGAACATGACAGAGGTCGAGGAGCCAAGGATGACAAAGAGACGGCGCCTGCCCAGCCGGTCGGAAACCATACCGGTGATCACACCGAAGATGAGGTATGCAGCATAGAGGAGTGTATCGTACAGCGAGAGTTGGAACAGGGTGATGCCCTCGAATCTCATCCAGACAAATTCATACTCATTGGTGTGAAGGATGGATACCGATGTGATCATGAGGAGAATCAGGATTCCGAGTAGGTACACCTGTGTGGGAACCCTGCCCTGTCGGGGAACGGTACTCTCGGTCATGGCACTCCACTCAGGCTGTATTTTTAGAAAAACCTAACACAAAACGTGGTGCTCGTAAACTATTCAGTTCCATGCTACACTGTTTTCAGACATGAGCAGTGAGGGGAGTTCCATGAAAACCATTGACTTCAGACGGGATACCATCACGCTTCCCGATCAGACTATGTGTGAGGAGGCATTCAAGGCTCCCCTGGGTGGCTCTGTGCATGCGGCTCGATCGTCCGTTTCGTCACGTCCAAACAGGTGGAACGGGACGATATACTAAAGGCGTTGGCAATCACCGAAGAGGTCCTGAGTTCAGGAACAGAGGACTCGTCATGAAGAAAATATTTGAAAGAACTTCCCTGCTCATCATTGATGTACAGAACGATTTCTGCCCGGGAGGCACGCTGCCCGTACCTAAAGGTGATGAGGTGGTTCCGATCATCAACGCCGTAATGGTGCATTTCGGCAGTGTTGTAGCCACACAGGACTGGCATCCTCCAGGTCATGTCTCCTTCGCTTCCACGCATGCAGGAAAGGCGCCCTTCGATAAAGTCATGGTCAACGGAATCGAGCAGGTCCTCTGGCCCGACCACTGTGTACAGGGTTCCTCAGGTGCAGCATTCCATCCCGACTTCGATGCGAGCCGTCTGCACCTGATACTTCGTAAGGGTCTGCGTCCTAACCTGGACTCATATTCGGCATTTTTCGAAAACGACAGGAAAACTCCCACCGGACTTGCGTCATATCTGAAAGAGATTAACGTGAACACTGTCTGGGTGTGTGGACTGGCGGCCGATGTATGTGTGTTCTACAGTGCCATGGATGCAGTCCGGCTTGGTTTCGAAACGGTGATCATCGAGGATGCGGTACGGGGTGTGGATATGCCCGCCGGCAATGTATTGCGGACGAGAGACAAAATGAAAGTGGCCGGTATCCGTTTCTTGCGCTCAGGGGACATGGAATAGCGATACACGTGCCTCTGTATCACCCCTTTGGGCTATTTGAAGCCGCGGCGCTCCATCTCTCCCCATTCCCGCTTTTTTGTAAAGAACTTGAATACCCCCGTGATCCTGTATATGAGATTTATCTGACGGTAGAAGAGGTTCTCAAACAGTGACACGAGCAGTTTGAAGAGAAAGTGGTGAAACTTGAGCGTTGTCCCGACCACGAAGTGTTCCATAGCAAGGCCAACAAAGCTGTGGACTGTACTGTACACCCAGGACACGAGAAAGAAGTACAGTATGTTCGTAGGCGTCAGGGCCTTCATATAAAGCCCGAGTCCGATCACCACATACCCTATGAACTCGAGAAAGGGCGGGATGATCTCAGAGAAGAAGTAGAAGGGAATGGAAAAGAGCCCTACCACACCGTAACGGGGATTGAGAAACATGTCTCTATTTTCGGTGATGCTCTCCAGAAGTCCCATCTGCCATCGGACCCGCTGCTTCTTCAGTGTTTTCAGGTCCGAGGGAATCTCTGTCCAGCAGACCGAGTCGTGTAAAAAGCATATGCGGTAGGGCTTCCTCTCCCTGAGCTTCTGCTTGTGCAGGCTCACCACGAGAAGCATGTCCTCTCCGAGGCTCCCAGTTTTGTAGCCTGCCACCTTGAGCACGTCTTCCTTGCGAAAAAGCCCGAGGGCACCAGAAATGATGAGCAGCGAATTGATCACCGAAAGCCCCATTCTTCCCATAAGGAAGGAACGGGCGTACTCGATAGTCTGAAAGATGACGAGGGGATTCTTCGGCAGCCGCTCCCTGAGCAGTCGGCCCTTCTCGATATGCGCGCCGTTTGCCGCCTTCACGATACCGCCGACAGCTGTTGTCCTGAGAGGGTCGTGCACAAAGGGTATGATGAGCCGTGCGAGTGCATCCTCACCCAGTATGGAGTCTGCATCGATGGCGCAGAAGTAGGGGTAGCGCGAGATGTTGATGCCTGCGTTGAGGGCATCTGCCTTGCCGCCGTTGCCCTTGTCGATCACCACGAGGGAGCGGTACTCCTTTGAGATGTATATACCCCGCACTTCCTCTGTATCGATGGAGCATCTGTACACGTAGTCGGTCTTGATGAGATTGAAGGAGTCGATAAGGACCTGCAGCGTATTATCCTTCGAGCCATCGTTCACCACGAGGAGTTCATAGTTCGGGTATTTGATGAAGAGGAGCGAGGTGACACTTTCGACAATGGTTTTTTCCTCGTTGTAAGCGGGCAGTATGATTGAGACTGGCGGCAGAAGCCGGAACTTGAAGGCCTGATCGAGATCGAAGGTGTAGCGGTGCTTCTTCATACGGTTTATCTGCAGTATGGATAAAAAGAGTACGATGAGGTAGACGGTGTTAATAAGAAAGTAATAGAAGACAACAAAGGTGAAGATGATGTTGAGAATGAGGTTCAGATCAGGCATGCGCGTACTCGCTCAGAAGTTCCTGTACCAGGGGATGAGAGTCAGTGTAATTGCTGAGATATCTGGTGTAGCCTTTCTGCACAATGGCTCGTAGAATCTGTCGGGACTGCTTTCGCCGTTCCGGGTTATCGCATGTTGCGTCCTCCAGCGCACGGTCCACGACAGCGAACTCTTCGAGGGTCTGCACAATGGCATCTCGGGCATACTGATCGTCGATCTCCAGGTAGCTCACGAGGGTCATGATTCCTATCTGGCCAAGCCCGAGGAGTGCCCGCGCGGCATTTCTTCGCACATAGTAGTACTCGTCCTTGAGCAGGGGTATGAGCCGGTACGCTGCTCCTTTCAGGGACATCTCACCCACCGTATTGCAGGCTACCGCCCTGATCTCCCAGGCTTCATCGGTCAGTGCGTCGAAGACAAGCTTGACCGCGGACAGGTCGTTGATGCTCCCGATTGCCTTGAGCGCATTGACCCGTATATCGAGGTCATTGCTGCTCAAGTACAACCCCCGCAGGTCGTTGAAGCTTTCTCCTATGCGGAGATTGGTGATGACCTTGAGCAGGAGCACCTTCTTCTCTTTGGGAAGCTCGTCAGAGAGGAGAGAGGGCATGATATGCTCGTATATGGCCCCGCCGAATATAGGGAGGATGGCTGCAATGAGCCATGCATGTGCAAAGCTGCTGCTGTTGCAATAGCTGACAAGTTCAGGGACCGTCTGGCTGTCCCTTATCTCACCGAGCGCGATGATTGCTGCCGATACGACTGCGTGGTTGAAGTCAGACAGGGTTTTTGAAAGTTCCTTTGCGCTCGTTCTCGATTTCATGAGTCCCAGGAGGTAGCAGGCGCGCATCCGCCGTGAGGGGAAAACATAGCGAAGCCATCGGTGCAGAACCTCCACAAGCCCCATGGCATTCACACCACTCTTCATACGCTCCTGTTTCTGCCCCCGTATGGAAGAGATGAGGGTGGCGAATACGTCGATCAGAATGTTTCGGTTCCTGCAGGTATCGGCAACACGGGCGAGTTCCGATTCACCGAGCATGAAACCAATGAGCGTATGGAGGGCCCTTCTCCTGGCGCGTGCCCTGATACTCATGACCAGAGACTTCAGAAGCTGAAATGCCAGGGAGAGCATGAAGACTGCGAGTACGAATCCGAAGAGAGATAGGGTAATGGTATAGGTAATTGACCGGATGGATGTGAGAAAATCGAGCATTACCATCTGAGTACCGGACGAAAACCAATCTGATGGGTCTGGCCGTACAGCGTGTCGATGTATGCGTAGGAGAGGCCAAGGTCGAGCCTCCGTGTGACCCTGTAGCCGATGCCCAGATCAAACTCAAGGACCCTTCTCGTCTCGTCCTGTATCTCCACGCTTCCACCGTACGCCAGACCCGCAAAGAGTGCATTATTCTTGTAGTAATCCAGCGTCATCCCGATGCCGATTTTCCATGTATTGTAGCCATTTGAAAGGATGAAGTGGCTGTACGAAAGCGTTACGTGGCTTATATCCCCGAAATACTTTGATATCTCGGGCCGTATCTCGTACAGGCTTTCGTTCTGTATGGACGACAGGGGCGCATCGCCGAAGAAATCAGCTCTAAAGCCAATACCGGCCCCGATAAAGTTTCCGAAGGCGTAATTTATTCCCAGGTTTACCGTGCCTGTGGGTGAGAAGTTGGCCTGCGGCGTCACCTCTCCCCCTGCAAGCAGGTAGAGCCCCGGTACTCCCATGTACACGGTGGTGAATATGAGGGTGTGATCGAATTTGCTGCTTATGTATTCCAGCTCGTAGGCAGAAATGAAATCCCATCGCTGCCTGTGATGATATATGAATGAAGTTGAAAAGTTGCATCCCTTTGAACCATCTGGGTAGATGTACAGAATGAATCCCAGCGGTACATACTCGTACTTCCAGAGCTTTGGAATCCCCTCGAGCAGTCGCCTTGCCTCCTCATGCTCGGGATTGATGGCCAGCACAGTCTGCAGCTCCACTTCGGCCTGATCGTTGTTTCCCAGAGCCAGGTAGACCTTTGCCATGTTGATCCGCGTATCAACCTCGTCGGCACCAGCCTCGATCGCCCTATTGAAATATTCTATTGCACGCTCGTTCTGTCCCGACCAGAAATAGACCCGAGCCAGCCCCATGAGGCCTTCGGGACGACTAGGCTCCTGTTCGAGATAGGCCTCGTACAGTTTGATCGACTCCTCGAATCTTCCCTGCCAGCTCACGATCTGAGCCTTCCGGAAAAGCGCCTCCGGCTGCTCCGGCTCCTGGGCCAGCACTTCGTCGAGGATGTTAAGCGCCTCATCGTATTGATTGGTCCAGCTCAGCACCTTTGCCAGCCGAATCCGTACGAGCACGTTTTCCGGATCAAGTATGATGACCTGACGGTAGGTGTCAATGGCCTGTTGGAGCTTGTTCTCCCACTCGTACTGAATACCCTGGTCAATGAGACGATCGATTTCGTCGGCATACTGCTCAGCTTCCTGTGCGAAAAGGTGAAGGGGAATCAGCAGCACCATGAAGAGTAGCACTATGAAAGTCCTGTTTCGCATGTACAGTCACTCCTGAGGTGTTCGGTTATGTACCGTCGTGCCTAGTGTAATCCTTTTTTCTGTCCATTTCCATTATCGGTACATGGTTTGAGGCTTGATATAAAAGTGTCGAAAATATCCCCAGAAGCCATTTGCATGCATTGCGCACATCAAAATGTATGCGGTATAACTGGAAAAGAGCCCTCAGTGGGTATAGAATTTTCTATGGGATGATTATCCTTACAGGTGGTACGGCAGGTATCGGCATAACGGGTATGTTTGCAGCATAGGGTTCATCCGTAAAGGAGAGTGGAAAAGGTGATGCTACAGAGAATCATGCTTGCACATATGGTGGCTGCGGTTGTCCTTCTCTCATCCTTTGCGGGGAACAGGGCGGATGACCGGCTGCCCGGCAGCAACCCCATGCTGGGCGACAAGGTGCTTCGGGTTGAAGGAGAAGCAATCAGGTGGCTGAAGGAGCAGATGGTACCCAATACAATCGTTCAGGAGCCGAATCCCGGAAGAAGGAGGCTGGTTGTCAGCTATCGGATCCCGGAGACTCATCCCGCATTCCGGTACATATACAGCCGCTCGTTTTCCTATGATAATGCCCTTGCCGTTATTGCACTGACCATGGCAGGCGCATATCAGGAGGCCGAGCTCATTCTCACCGCGCTTCAGAGGAACATGCGTGATGACGGAAGCTTCTGGTTTGCCTACAACACGGTGAACAGCTGGCCGAACGAGGGAGACAATGAGGGGGCCATTATTCGTACCGGGGCTGTGTGCTGGATAGGGTATGCGGTGACCTTCTATCTGAGAGCACGTGCACTGAAGGATGAGTTCTTCCTGGAGGAGGATTTTTTTGCACAGGACCTTCTCGGTATGGCAGAGCAGGCAGGGGAGTGGGTTCTTGCCCGTCAGATACATGATCCCGGGGACCTTCGCCACGGTCTCGTAACGGGAGGGCAGGGGACCTATCAGCTTGCTGTTGACGAGAAGGAGAAGAACCTTCTTGAGCGGTACCGCAGTGAAGAGATCACCTGGATAAGTATGGAGCACAACATTGATGCGTACTACTTTATCCGGGATCTGGGCCGTCTCACGGGGGATAAGCGGTATGAAGAGGCGTCAGAGAGCATTGAGCAGGGTCTTCTCACGCTCTGGCGGAGCGACAGGGGGCAGTTCATACGTGGCATCAAGGGTGACCAGGCAATAGACGCCGCACTGCCCCTTGACGGGGCATCCTGGGCATCACTGTTTCTGAACAGTATCGGTGAGCGTGGGAAAGCGAGGCGGTGCCTGAACACCGTTGAGCGGAACTTCCGCTGTCAATCTGAGGACGTTTGGGGATACAGACCCTACTATGCGGAGCCGGTGTTCGAGGAAGGGGAAGTCAATGCTTATTTCTACCCCGACGACCCTGACAAACGGTGGCGCAACATGGAAATTGTGTGGGGTGAGGGGAGTCTCGGTGTGGCTGCCGCATACATAAAAAGCGGTCAAGCTGAGAAGGCGATAGGAATTGTCGAGGCCATGCTGCCCCTCAGTGTTGAGGGTGGCCTGCAATATGCAACGGTGGACGTACCCTATCAGTTTTCGACCGATCCCAGCGTGGCGTCAACGGCGTGGTTTGTCATGGTTGTGGAGATGTTGAGGAAGCCGGAACTGAACGCCTCTTTCTGGGACAAATAGGCAGGTGATGCCATGCATGCCTGTTGCAGGAAACGTGAAAATGCATAGAGGTGGCTTTTCATGAAAAAATATAAAAGATCTGCCCAGCTTGCTCTCTCTATTCTTTTCCTCTTCTGGTTTCATGTGATGGGTGACGGCAGGCGGCCAGTGCAGGTGCACGTTGGTCTCCTGGACGTGGAGGCAGCAGAGGGGAGGGGGAGCGGAAGTGTCGAGTTTGAAGCCCTACGAAGGATATTCGATATACAGGGTATACCCTACAGGGTGCTGACGGAAACCACACAGCTCAGGCGCTACCGCGTAGTGTATATGGGAGGTCTTCTCACCAACGTTGCCGTTTCTACCGAAACGGCGAATGCACTGTACGACTATGTTGAACTGGGAAATGTGCTCGTAGCGGCTGGTGAGATCGGAAACCGGGTATACACCCTGTTCGGTGTTCAGGGTCACGAGCCCAGCACGAGGCGGTATCGACTGCATTTTTCGGGAAAGGATGATTCATTCCGCTACCTCGATCATCCCAATGAACGTACCATTTCCCTTGGAAACGGTGAGGGGCACTTCTACGACGACGTCATCTGGTCACACGGATTCAAGCCTGCGGAAGGCGCTGTATCGCTCGCCAGGTTCGACGATGGGAGTATAGGATTGGTGAAAAACCGGTACGGCCGGGGACATACCTATTTGCTTGGGCTCTCCTACACGGAGTCGGTACTCCTCCCCCAGGTGGGTGACGATTTCGAGGCGCAGCGGCAATACGTGAACTCCATAGAACCCTCCGCCGATGTAATCATGCTCATACTCAAGGCCATCTATGAAAGTAACTATTCGCCCTATGTCTACCTCAGTACCGCGCCCTATGCAAAACCAACGGCACTCATTCTCTCACACGATGTGGATGCGCAGACCTCTTTTGTCGACTCACTCAAGTTTGCCGTTCTCGAGCAGCGCTACGGCGTGACGAGCACCTTTTTCATGAACACCAAGTACTTCACCGACTGGATGGACATCGACTACTACAACATAGAGGAGAACAGGAACGCCATCCGCGAGCTCCACCGCAGGGGCTGGGAGATCGGTTCTCATACCGTGTCGCATTACAAGCAGTTTTCAAAGGTCGAGGAGGGTGACCCCGGGGTGACCTTCAAGACATACGATCCCCGGAAACAGATCACGGTGCAGGGTGAGGTTCGGGTGAGCAAGGAGCTCCTCGAGCGAGATGTACCCGGACTTAACACCCTGTCCTTCAGAGCCGGTGACCTCGAATTTCCGCACATACTCATCAGGGTGCTCGAGGAGGCGGACTATCGCTACGACTCCACCTATTCGGCCAACGATGTGCTCACCGCATTTCCCTACATGGCCATACGCGAGAGGCATCTCGGTTCGCCGGAATCAAAGATTATCGAACTACCGGTAACCCTCGATGACTCGTTGGGGTACCTCACCCCAAAAACGGCAGACAGGGTTGCACAGTCTTGGCTTGAAGTGGCTGAGGCCCATCGTAACAACGAGGCCATAACAGTTCTGCTCGTCCATCCTTCGGACACGCGGACCGAAAGCCACAAACTCGAGGCACAGGAGAAGCTGATGAAGGGTGTCAGGGCCATGGACGGATGGATGGGTGATGTGCGGACTTTCGGTCGGTTCTGGCAGAGCCGGGATGAGACGGATTTCAGGGTATTTCGGGAAAGCGACGGCACACTGATCATTCAGGTGGATGGAAAGGAGAAAAACCTGCATCCCATGGTAGGTTTCGTGGCGGGAAACATGAAATCAGGGAGGGTACGGGTCATCGACAGCGAAGAAAAGGTCATGGCCTATGGGATAACTGAGCGGGGTAGTAAGCTCTTCATTGGGAAGAGAGAGATAGAATAAGGATCGTTGAAAGCAGAACTGGTTTATTGGTCGGTAGAGAATGATGGGACCGAAATTATTCGTCCCCGAAGCAGGTTCCCACTGAGCGGGCAGTCTGTATCAGATAGTGGTCGGGAGGAACGAGCTTGAGTTTTCCGGCGATATCCTCGAGGGGTTTCGCAGTGATGTCATTGCCCTCAAGCGCAACCATCTTGCCGTACTCACCGCAACAGAGAAGATCGGCTGCGGCTGTACCGAACCTGGTGGCGAGAACCCGATCATAGGGAGACGGCGCACCTCCCCGCTGCTGATGGCCGAGTACCGTGACGCGTGTTTCCATGCCGTAGGCGCCCTCGATCTCCTCCTTGAGCTCATAGCCCTTTGAAGGAGACCTGTTCTTCTTCTGGCGCTTCTTCCGCTCCTCCCTGCTGAGCTTGGCCTCCTCGGTTGAGAGTGCGCCTTCGGCCACCACCACAATGGAGAACTGTTTTCCCCCGCGTTCCCGTTTCATGAGATGGCGCACGATACTGTCGATACTGTAGGGGATCTCGGGAATAAGTATGATGTCCCCGCCGCCGGCAATGCCGGCATACAGGGCGAGCCATCCTGCACGGTGGCCCATGACTTCAATGATCATGATGCGGTTGTGGGAGTCGGCGGTGGAATGGAGCCGGTCTATTGCCTCGGCTGCTATCTGCATGGCGCTGTGAAAGCCGAAGGTCATGTCAGTGCCGTAGATGTCATTGTCAATGGTTTTGGGCAGGCCAATGACGTTCAGACCTTCCAGTTTCAAGAGGTTGGCGGTTTTGTGGGTACCGTTGCCGCCGAGCACAACGAGGCAGTCCAGACCCAGTTTTCGATAGTTATCCTTGATTGCCTCAGGCTTGGTCCTTCCCTCCTCGGAATCGGCCATCCCACCGATGTTCTTGAAGGGTTTCTCCCGTGAGGTGCCCAGTATGGTCCCGCCGAGGGTGAGAATGCCCGAGAAGTCCGCGGGCTTCATGATATGCGCCTCCCCCGTAATAAGACCCCGGAAGCCGTCCGATATACCGATTATGTTCATGTCATACATGCCGTACGCTGCCTTTGCCACGCCCCGTATGGCGGCGTTGAGGCCCGGGCAGTCACCGCCGCTTGTCAGTATACCGAATGTCCTTGTTGCCGACTTTGCCATGCACCAATTCCCTCCCCGCTCATGTGCTCGCCACCACGTGAAGAGAGTACATTCTGCCTCCGCACTCCCACTACATTATTCATGTACTGACGCTGGAAATCAACAGGAAAAAGGTGCTGTGCCCATCTTTCATGTAATCGCGCAACCTTGGTACCTATGTGTGAATCATTCAATACATTGTAAACGCTTTTTCTTGACATTGTACAGGTACCTCGGTAGAGTCATTGAAGGTACGCACGGCGACCGCTTTACCCGCATACCTATTTCATGGTTTTTCTTATAAATTGGTGGAGGGCCCGTGAAAGAACTCAAAGAGCAGCTTTTAAGGCTCTGCGCTATTCCATCGGTGTCGGGCTTCGAGGATGAGTTTGCCGATCTCCTGCAGGAGTTCATATCCGCTCATGTCGATGCGGTTGAACGGGACAGGCTCGGCAACCTTATCGCCTGTAAGCGCGGTTCCGGCAGGGAACCGCAGCGTCTCCTCTTCGACGCCCACATCGATCAAATTGGTCTTATGATCACGGCAATCGAGGAAAATGGCGTGCTCCGCTTCACGGGGATCGGCGGTATCAATCCTCTCACCCTGTACGGAAAGAGGGTGCGACTGCTCGGCAGGCGTGACAGGGCTGGTGTCATCGGCATGCCCCCTCCCCATCTCACAGCGACGGACGGAAAGAAGGGGGAGCCGCTCCACGAGCTGTTCATCGATGCGGGTTTCAGAAACCGCCGTGAGGCTGAGCGGAGTGTGCAGGTCGGCGATATCGCAGTTGTGGACTACTACAGCGATGAGCTCCTCGGTGATCATTTCACGAGCTCAGGCCTGGACAACAAGGCAGGCGCTCTCACTCTGCTCACAGCCGCAAGAGCCTTTTCGCAGGTCACCCCTTATCACGATGTCTATTTTCTCTTCGCGGCCCAGGAGGAGGTCGGCCTTCGCGGGGCCAAAGTCGGGGGCTTCTCCATCGAGCCGCATGTGGCTGTGGTGTGCGATGTGACCTTCGCTGACCCCGGTGATGCATCGATATCGGTGCAAACAGGCAAGGGGCCTGTGCTGGGCAAGGGGCCCAATTTCTATCCGCCGCTTGTCAGGAGGCTTGCCGATATTGCGCAGAGAGAAGACATTCCAATGCAGGAAGAGATAGAGCCGCGTCCCGGCCATACGGATGCCTACTATCTGCAGGTGACGAAGTGGGGTGTGTTTACAGCCGGAGTATACATTCCGCTCCGCTACATGCATTCGCAAGTTGAAGTCATACAGGTGAAGGATGTGTACAGGGCAGCGAAGCTCCTCGTGCTCCTTTCGCAGGAGGAGAACTTTCTTGGAGAGCAGGTATGATGGGCAGGTCACTACAGTATCTTAAGAACTACAGCGACCTGTGCGCTGCGGCAGGTGACGAGTCAGCAATGAGGGAGCGCATCAGGCGTGATATCGGGGACAGCGTCGATGATGTGTCTGTGAATCCACTGGGGAACCTGACCGCGGTGAAGGGGGGAAAGACCCGCCGCAAAACCCTTCTTCTCACCGCACACATGGATGAGGTGGCCTTTATGGTGAAATCCATAGAGAAGAACGGTACCATACGTTTCTATCCTGTTGGCGGCGTGGTACCGAAGATTCTGCCGGGAACCTCGGTTGTCCTGGGTAGGAAGAAGATTCCCGGTGTCATCGGCACCAGGGCAGTCCACCTTGTACAGCCGCAGGAGAGGGACAAGGTACCCGATATCAAGGAGCTCTTCATCGATGTTGGTGTCGCCAGCAAGGAAGAGGTAAAGGATGTGGAGGCGGGTGAGTACGTATACTTCCGTTCCGCCTTCCTGGCCCAGGGCGGCCTCTGTTTCGGTAAGGCCTTTGATGACCGGGCAGGATGTGCGGCTGTTACCACACTTTTGAGGAAGCACAGGTATGAGAAACCGGGGGCCTCCATAACGGCGGTGTACACGGCACAGGAGGAGGTGGGTCTCAGGGGGGCTTCCACAGCTGCCTTTGGCCGAGAGGGAGTATTGTTCAACCTCAATCTCGAGGGAACCACCTGCTCTGACCGGGAAGTGAAAAAGACATACTCACCTTCTACAGAACTCGGTGGGGGCCCTGCAGTCACCGTCATGGACAGGACCATAATTACAAATCGCAAGCTCCTCGACTGGGTGCTCCGACTTGCCCGTGAACGCTCCATACCCTGTCAGCTGAAACGGACAGTCACCGGCGGCACCGACGGAGGAAGGATTCATCTCACCGGGGAGGGCATTCCCTCCGTGACGATTGCGGTGCCCGTGCGGTACATTCATGCTCCCTGGGGGATACTTTCCAGAAAAGACTTTGATAATTACATACGTCTGGCCGCCGCTGTTGTCGAAGAGGCCCATCGTTTCAAGGTATAGAATCATCCTGGATTGACTGGAGTTTTGACATGAACGTTGAGAACAAGGAGTTCATTTTTACAGCCTTTGGTGTATCAGGCAGGGAGGAGATCGTCCGGGATGAGATCGAAGGGTTCGTCAGCCCGTTCACCGATGAGATTTTTCTCGATACCACCGGTTCCCTCATATGCAGGAAAAAGGGGAAAGGGCCTCAGAGGATTATGATCTCTGCGCACATGGATACCATAGGGTTCGTGATCACCCATATTGATGAAAAGGGTTTCTTGAGGTTCTCTGAAGTCGGCGGGCAGGTTGAGGCCTATCTTCCCGGAAGACGGGTTGTGTTCGAAGAAGGGCAGATCGGTGTCATCGGTGTGGAGAAACTGGAGAAGGGGAAGAGCCCCCGAAAGGACCGGATGTTCATCGATATAGGAGCGCGGAACATGAAGGAGGCTTCCTCGCAGGTGATGGTCGGTGATATGTGCACAATATATGCGCCCTACGTGGTCACCGACCGTATCATTACAGGCGGCTGGATGGACGACCGTATAGGCTGTCTTGTGCTGCTCGAGGTGATTGAGAACCTGAAGGACAACCCCAACGAGCTGTATTTTGTCTTCTCTGCCCAGGAGGAGGTGGGTCTCAGAGGAGCGACAACCACTGCGTACCGCCTGAAACCCCATATCGGCATTGCCGTGGATGTCACCTTCTCATCGGACCTTCCCGAGGGAGACCGAATCGGCTCCTCTGCGCTCGGGAGGGGAACGGCGGTGAAGTTCATGGATCAGAGCGTTATCGTGCCGAGAAAGCTCGCCCGACACCTGGTTGGCCTTGCCGAGAAGAGACGCATACCCTATCAGCATGATGTCGTCAGACAGGGGGGAACGGACGCCCAGGCCATGCAGCTGAGCAGGGGTGGCGCTCTCGCCGGAGGGATATCGATTCCCACACGTTATATTCACTCGTCCGGTGAGATGTGTGCGCTCGATGACGTGCAGGCCACTATCGATCTTGTACGCGCTGTCTGCGAGGATGCTATGAAGGTGTAGCAGCCCTCATGTGGTTTAAATGAGCATAGTGTTGGCGAAGGGCGTTCGCCCTATTGCTGATCGAATTTCCTGAACACGAGCACGCCGTTCTGTCCGCCGAATCCGAAGGATTCATTGAGGGCAATATTGACCTGCTGTTCTCTCATCTTTTTCGGCACATAGTCCAGGTCGCACCGCTTGTCCAGATCGGGAAAATTGGGGTCGCTGTAATCCACGTCCGGGTCATCGAGGTTTATGGTGGGTGTTATGGTATCATGCATGACGGTGAGCACGGTGATGATGGACTCGATTCCCGCTGCAGCACCCAGACTGTGGCCGCACAGGGACTTGGAAGAGCTTATGGGGATTTTGTATGCGTAATCTCCAAACACCTGCTTGATGATGTAGGATTCGTTCGGGTCATTGAGCACTGTCGACGTGCCGTGGGCGTTTATGTACTCCACTTCTTCAGGTGAGGTTTTCGCCATTGAAAGGGCCCTGCGTACTGCCTCGATCGACGATCTCCCGAGCGGGTCGGGTGCGACGATGTTATAGGCATCAGTGGTATAGCCGTAGCCTGCGAGTTCCGCGTAGATCCGGGCCCCTCGTTTCAAGGCATGGTTTAGCTCCTCGAGCACAAGTATCCCGGCACCCTCTCCAAGAACGAAACCGTCACGGCCCCGGTCAAAGGGCCTCGATGCTGTCATCGGGTCATCATTTCTGGTGCTCAGCGCTCGCATAACGTCGAATCCACCCAACAGGTACGATTCATAGGTTCCTTCCGTACCACCCGTCACAACGATGTCCTCGAGCCCGTTCTGAATATTCATTGCGGCCATGCCGATTGCATGGCTTGCCGAAGAACAGGCCGTGGCAATGGTCAAATTGATGCCGCGCAGACAGAACCACTCGGCGGCGGTTGTTGCGCTAACATTGATGTTGGCCTGGGGAAGCGTGGACGGAGTCATTCTCATAGGGCCCCTGTTCCTGATGAATCCGCTGTGTCGGGTGACCATGATGTCGGAGTTGCTGACAGATTGACCGATTATAACACCGCAGCGCGTGGGGTCGACACCCTCAACAGGGTAGGGACAGGGGTCGATCTTGCTCTTCTCCGGTGCCTCTTTGATGGAGATACCGGCATCCTGCAGTGCGAGAAAGGTTCCCGTGATCATGTACTGGGTAGCCCTTGCGCAACGCTTGAGCTTCCTTCCCCTGCTCACGTATTCCTCAGGGCCGAAGCTATCGATGGGAGAGACTATCCTGCTCCGGTACTGCTCCATGTCCACGTCATCGAAGTCAACATTCCGGAAATAGCCCCTGCCCTGCCTCGCATTTTCCCAGAACGTCTCTTTTCCTATGCCAATTGATGAGACTGGCCCTAGACCGGTAACAACCACTCTTTTCATGATCAACCGCCCCTGCTCGTTGAGCGCCCTTTGACAGGGTGTCCCATGTACGATAAACACTAAGATAGCCAAAGTCAAAAAAAATGTTGCCCGATCAGAGATTCAAGAGATACCCTTTCTCGTTGAGCCAACTCCTGCGGTTCCCGTATTCGGGCAGGACCTCTGAAACCAGTTTCCAGAAACGGGGTGAGTGATTTTGTTCCCTGAGATGCACGAGCTCGTGGACAACTACATATTCAATCACCTCTACAGGCGCCATGACAAGCCTCCAGCTGAAATTGAGGTTTCCAGAACTGCTGCATGACCCCCAGCGTTTCTGTGCTCCCGTGATGTTGATCTTCTTATAGGAGAAGCCGGTCGAACATGCATAGCGGGCCGCCTGTTCCGTGAGGACCTGTTTTGCCTGGATGCGGTACCATTCGATCATAAGATCACGGGCCCGATGCCTTTTATTCACATCGAGCTGAAACCGCCCTCCCTCAAGCTGAAAGTGAATCCCCTTCGTGGGAATGCGGTCTATTGATAAGGGGAACCACTCACCAAGGTAGAGGTACCGGTCCCCTTCCTTGAAGCTACGGTTCTGCATCCTTCTGCTACGCTCGCGGGCTGTATGAAGTTTTTTCTCTATCCAGGTCCTCTTCTTCGCAACAATTTCGTAAATGGTTCTGTCTGTGGCATTCCTCGGTGCCCGTACAATGAGTTTTCCTGCCTCGTCGATCTGGATGGTGAAAGACTTTCGCCTGGATCGAATGATGCGGTCTATGTGCGGTTGATCCTTGGTCAATGGTGCAGTACCCTTTCATTACGAGAGTTGATCGATGATGTCTCCGAATCCTTCCGATGGCCTGAGGCTCGGCAGGACAGTGTCTGGCTTGTGGCGGTACAGCTCCTCCTGGGAATATATCCCTGTTGCCACTCCCACCGTATGCACGCCCGCCGCCTTTCCTGCCTCTATGTCCCGCGGGGTGTCACCGATAAGGTAGACAGGTTTCGAAGCTGCTTCTGCATTGCGGGTACGGGCCCGCTCAAGGGCAATGGTTACGAGTCTTGACCGTATGCTGTCGTCGCTTCCGAATCCTCCAAAAGAAAAATAACCCTTCAGCCCTGTTCTTCGCAGCTTCTCCCAGGCGATGGACTCCAGGTTCCCCGTGACGAGGCCGAGCAGCAGTGGGCGTGCTTCCAGCAGTTCGAGCAGTTCGAACACACCCTCGAGCACGGTGAGCTGTTCATGTTCCACCAGTTCCGCAAAGGCATCTGCGATGACGCCCATACAATCGTCCAACCCGTTTCTGATGGTCTCTTCGTCAACACCGCTTCGCCTGAGGACATCGGTTGTAATCTGCCGGTCTGTCTTCCCGTGGGGATTGATGGCTTCCACGTCTCCCCGAATGCCGAAAACCCTTGAAAAACCCTCATGGAATGCCTGGCGGTGGCTCTTCGAACTCTTCAGCAGGGTGTTGTCGATGTCAAAGAGGATTATACCGTTCATAGAGTTATCGAACACCTTAAAGGAGTGTACAGGAATAGTAGTGCTTAACAGGTCCTCGGGGCAACCAATGGTTGCGAAACCTGCGGGTAATGGTTTGATAATGGGCACTGGTAGCCCTCGTCATGAAAATGGACCTGTCCCCCCTTGAGGAAGACCTGTATTATTTTGATGTGCAGGACTGCATACCCCCTGTGTACAGAGGGAGGAACTGGGTGAATGGGATCTCAACTCAGTTGCTCAGTTTGGACAGGAGTTCTTCGTCGCAGCTCTCCCCTTTCATGGAGAGAATGCGTTGATGCAGCACTTCCGGGTTGACCGGGTTGAAGGGAGCCTCTCCGCACAGAACCCGGACCGCTTCCCGGGCCGTCCTTTGCTGTAACTCCTGCTGAGATTCCTCGGAGTACCATGCGGCATGATCGGACAGTATGATTCTGTCGATATGGCGAAGCGGGTTGGCCCAGTTAAGCGGCTCTTCCTCGAGGACGTCAAGGGCCGCCCCCGCAATATACCCCTTTTTCAGTGCCGTCGCCAGTGCCCTGTTGTCAACAATGGGCCCCCGGGAGGTGTTCACAAGTATTGCACTCCTGCGCATGCGCCTGAACACGGGCAGGTTGAACAGATGCCGGGTCTCGCTGTTGAGCGGCACGTGCACCGAGAGATAGTGGGAAACGAGCACCAGCCGTGCGAAATCGAGCCTCTTCGTAACGTCTTCAGTGAACAGGCTGTCCTGCACATAGGGGTCGCATGCAACGAAGCGGAAGGGAAAGCCGCTCAACCGTTTGCGAACTTCACGGGCGGTCTTGCCGTATCCAACGAGCCCGAATATGCGGTTCTGAGTCCGGTGAACCGGGCGGTGATAGGTCAGGTCCCAGGCCCCGTTTCGTACCAGACGGTCTCTGATCGGTATGTGCCGTATGCTTGCGAGGAGCAGTGCTATGGCATGGTCCGCTACTTCGGCGATGCAGTAGTCGGGAATGATGGTCACGAGCACTCCCGATCGGGTTGCGGCCGCCACGTCCACGTTGTCGTATCCAACACCGTATCGTGCGATTACCTTCAAGTGTCTGAGGTGACGGAAAACCAGCTTGCCCACCGGGGTCTGGCGCAGCAGCAGTGCATGCGCATCGGCGCACTGCTCCACAATATCCCTTTCGCTGCAGCATTGCGCAAACCTGAGCTCTCCTCCGGCACCCTCCACGATATGCCGTTCCATGGAGTAGTCCCTGTAACTCTTTTCCGCCACATAGACCAAAAACTTAGACATTGAAGACACCCCTCTGACCGTGTTAGTATAGCATGCATACCTGTCTGCCAGGCAGACAGGTCTCACTCTTATTTTCGGTAAAAAAGGGAAGGTTATGAGGGTACTTGTCGCCTATCTGTCCCTCATCCTGCTGACGATCGGCACCTCTTATCTGTGCACTGCCGATGAGCATGCAGGGGAGCGCAGGGTTTTCCGGCTCTTCCTCGAAATCGAGGATGGGGATACGGTCATATATCGGGGCAGGCACATGCGTTTTCTGGCTGTTGACACTCCGGAGGTGCGGAACCCAGAACTTGGATTCTGGGTGGAACAGCCATACGGTAATGAAGCCAAGGAGTTTACCCGCCGGCAGATCAGGCAGGCAGGGAGAGTCACCTATATACAGGACGGCACCGACCGCTACGAACGGCTCCTCGTGCACCTGTTTGTTGACGGCTATCCCCTTTCGGTAAAAATCGTTGAGGCAGGACTCGGCTATGAGACGGTGTCTGTGTACGGTGACAATGGTTTTCCGGAGATTGCGGAGATGATACTGGAAGCGGCGAAGTTGCATCCTGAGCTGCCCTTTGAAAACCCCTATCTGTGGAGAAGCAGGAACAGGGCGCGGTAAAATAGGGAGGTACGGCATGGAGAGGCGTGCGTTTGGCAAAACGGGTGAAAAACTCTTTCCCATTGGCGTGGGGGGATTTCACCTGCTCGAAATTTCAGACAGTGATGCGTTGCGTATCATGAACGCCTTTCTCGATGAGGGCGGAAATTACATCGAGACTGCAGCTCAGTACGGGGCAGGAGAATCCGAGCGGAAGGTTGGCCTTCTCATGAGGTCGAGAAGGAGCGACTGCTTCCTCGCCACAAAGTGCCGTTTCAGGGATGCTGATGCTGCCCTGCGCTGCATAGATGAGAGTCTTGCACGGCTTCAGACCGACCATGTAGACCTGCTGCTCGCCCATTACGTGGCCTCTGAAGAAGAGCTTGAACAGATCCTGGGACCTGGAGGCGCGGTCGAGGCTTTTGAGCGGGCACGGGAGGCGGGAAAGGCCAGGTATATCGGTGTCACCTCCCACGGTATCCCCGACGTACTCATCCGTGCCCTGAAGGAGTATCCCTTTGATGCGGTGATGACCGGTTTTAATTTTTATGACCGGTTCAACTTCCCGCAGACAGAGGAGACGCTCATCCCCCTTGCAAAGGAGCGCGGCACGGGCATAGTGGGCATGAAGGCTCTGGGCGACGGTTTGCTGTGGGAGTATCCCGAGGAGGCACTGCGCTATGTGCTCTCATTACCCATTGATGTACTCCCCCTCGGTTTCAATACCATGGAGATGCTCCGGACAGACCTCCGCATCGCACGGGATTTCACCCCCCTCAGCGAAGATGAGCGCGACTCACTTTTCAGGAACAACCCTCTCCTCGGCAACTATGTGTGCAGGCAGTGCGGCGACTGCCTTCCCTGTCCCGAGGGCCTAGACATGCCGAAGATCTTCCTCTATGAAGGCTGGTATGATCGTCAGCTTCGAGACCGGGTCATTCGGTCGACTGCCGATTTTGCTCTCAGAGACCGCGTGCGTTTCTGGTTCGAGAACATGGAAGAGGCGCGGGGAGCCTACGGGGAGCTCGGCACACAGGCAGACCGATGCACGAATTGCGGTGAATGCAATCCCCGCTGTCCCTACGGGATAGACATTCCGGCAAAACTGGACTACGCGCACTTCAAGCTCACCACCGAGAATGTGGTCAGTATTCCCCTGTCGGGATAGAGTGAACAGGCTCAGTAGTGGAACCCGCTTCCGCCGATGAACTCACGCAGTATGGATGTGAGGGGCACGTTTTCAGGTGTTATGAAGAGAAAGTTCGAGGTGAAGTGCAGCAGCAGTCGTGCTTGGGTGTAGGCCGGGTCGTCCTCGTCGATATCCAGGAGCAGCGGCTCAACATACCCCTTGAGAACGGACATCTCGTACACCAGTGATGAATTGAACATCACGTCCGCCTCCTCCTGAAAAGGGAATATGTTTTTCTCCTCACCCTGCCTCACGAGGGGCCACTTCGCGATAGTCTCCCGTGCAGAACGGTAGCGGAAATAGCAGTCACGGACGATTCGGCGAATGAGGCGTACCGTTGACGTGGGGATACGGTTGATCACATCGAGGTTGAGCTGCGTCAGGGCACTGATGTATATCTTGAAGGGCTCATCCTTTGATACCTCTTCGGTGAGGGCGGGGTTCATGCCGTGTATGCCCTCTACGATAATGATCTGGCCCTTCCCGAGCCTCAGCTGATTGCCGCTCATCTCTCGAAAGCCCGTTTTGAAATCGTATGTGGGGATATCGATAACTTTACCGTCGAGCAGGTCGTTCAGGTGGGTGCGAATGAGGTCCAGGTCAAGGGCATGAAGGCTGTCATGGTCGGTTTTTCCATCCTCTCTTCTGGGCATCTGCTCCCTGGGCAGGTAGTAGTCGTCCAGAGAGACCACCTCGGGCGAAATGCCGTTTGCGAGGAGTTGAATGGTAAGGCGTTTGGCAAAGGTGGTTTTCCCGGATGACGATGGACCTGCAAGGAAAATAACCCTGCGTCTGGGTGCGTTCTTCGCAATGATATCGGCGATGTTGGCTATCTTTTTCTCGTGAAGCCCTTCAGAGAGCCAGATGAGATTACTGATCTGTTTTTTGATTATGAAGCGGTTGAGTTTCCCTGTTGATTCCACATTGAGTATATTACCCCACTCCCTCTGTTCGGAATAGATCTGAAACAGTTTCTTCTGCTCCTTAAAGCGGGGCTCCTTTTCACGGGTGCCGGGCTGCGGGAAGCTTAATATGAGTCCCGGTGGGTAGTGCATCAGTGAGAAGAGCTTGAGATAGGCAGTGCTTGGCACGAGAGGTCCCTGTGCGAGATTGTACAGCTCCCCTATCCTGTACAGCATTGCCTTTGGCCTGCCCAAATAGCGAAGCAAATAGTAACGGTCCCAGGCCCCGATTTCATAGAAAATATCGAGCGCTTCCTCAACTTCCACCTCACGTTTCTCAAAGGGGAGGTCCTGTGCGACCAGCTTACGCATCTTCTCCTCAATAAGCTTCACCTTTCTTGCGGTGAGGTCACCACCGTTGAGATAGGTATAGTAGAATCCATTTCCCAGTGAATGTTCTATCTTGAGTGTTGCTCCAACGTGCTCAACCTGAATGAAGGCGGTATGGAGAAGCGCCGAGAGGCTCCGCCGGTATATGTCGGCCCCTTCCTCTATGTCTGTGGTGAGAAAACGTATTGTGCAATCACGGCGTATCCTGTATTCAAGTCCCAGAACACGATTGTTGTACAGGGCGCCGACCACAGGTGCATGCGGACTCTCCTCCTGCCCAATCTGCTCCTTGAGCTCAATGAGACTCGTCCCCTGTCTGACTGAGGTCTTACCGTAGCCTGCCACATCGACGATGATGCCATCCCTGTCATCCATACCTGTCACCTCTACCTCAACTGGTGGTTTAGAATTTAATAGGCTCTTTGCTCAATTTAAACTTGAAAATCCCGCTGCAGGGTAATTTATTTAGGGCGAACTTCGTTCGCCAGCACTATGCTTATTTGAACCTAATGTATGATTCTTTTTGTTGACAGATTGGAAACTCGACATTTAACCTATTGATACTGGGCCAGGGGCGTTGCCCTAGGGTCCCTGATTTTCCATGTATACCTGACTTTAATTATTAACGAAGACGATCATGACCCGTGGCGCGTTTCTCAAATTCCTGCTTCTTTCACAGAGCAATATCAGGCGCTTTATGCTTCTCAACCTCATGCTTCTCATCCCCCTGTCGGGTCTCGTCTATTCTCTGTACAGGCTGATACCGCAGGGTATTCACTACCTCGACTCATTCAACGTTACGGTCGAGTGGTTACGGGAGGGCTATGACAGGCTCGCTGTTACGATCATAACGGGCGATGAGGACCGTATCTATCTGTTCAGTCGGAAGGATTTCAACCGAATTCGGCGTCACCTCTTTTCCGATGATGCTCAGGGCCGCAGATCTCTTGAGGCGGTGTCGCTGGGTTACACCACCCTGCACCTCTTCGGTGAGCCCCACACCATTCTGGGCAAGGATGGCGATCCGCTGGCCCGGGTGAATGTGGAAGCGATGAAGGAGAACGTGATTCAGGTACTCTTTTTCAGAAGGGGGAGGGTTCATGACCGGAGGGACATTCTCTTTCATCTCGTCCTCTTCACAGGTTCCTTTCTGCTTCTCTTTGGGTCCCTTGGGGGAGTCAGTGACTACACACAGCGCGTCGTGTTTCACGAAATGAAGAGTTTCGGCTATCTCGTGAAGGCCATTCGGCGTTTTTTCTGGCGCTCTCTCCTCGTATCGGGTTTTTTTGCCGTTGTTGTCGGGGCCATCGGTACAAACATCTACTTCTACATTTTCATTATCAGTAACGATCTTTCGGTGTTTATTGCGGCGATCAACTTCTGGATGCTTATCTTTTTTATTTTCATTCTTTACTGGGTGTATCCCCTCCTGATCCTGAACAGAGACGAATCGATCTGGCGGGTTATGAAAAAATCATTGTTCGTGAGCTTCGATAACTTCGAGTTTTCCATGGACTGCCTCATCTTCCTTGCACTCATGCTCATGTTCTCATGCGTCACCCTGTTCATCGTTCCTGGAATTGCTGGATGTTTCTCATTTATGAATTCGGCACTGAAGGATGTCTCCCACCGGTACACTCAGGCCGATACAGCTTGACATGCCTGTCATGTTGTGAAATACTTCTTTGAGAGGAAGGTGTTTCATATGAAAAATGAAATGGTCTGCGCACAGAGTATGCTCGACGGGCATTATTATGTCTGCGGTTTGCAACACTGACCTGCAGATGTATACTCTGTGAGAGACTGCAGGCTCCTGCAGTCTTTTTTTTTAGGTGCGCCCGGCTGGGCGCACATCAGGCAGGAGGGGGCTAGGCACCCCCTCCTGCCTGACAGACCTAGGGGAGGTTTAAAATGGTTGTTGTCATGGAACCGAAGGCTCCGGAGGAGAATATTCAGAACGTCATCTCCCACCTGAGGGATCTCGGCTTCGATATTCACCGCTCCGATGGCGTGACCCACACCATACTGGGTGCCGTGGGTGATAAAACGGGGATTGATATAAGACAGCTCGAAGTATTGGACGGCGTTCATGAGGTGGTGCGAATCTCAGAGCCTTACAAGCTCGCATCTAGGAGCTTCAAACAGGAGAATACAGTCATAGGGATCGGTCATGTGGAGATTGGCGGACAGGAGGTGATAGTCGCGGCAGGCCCCTGTGCAGTTGAAAGCCGGGAGCAGATTATGACAATTGCCGAAGCCGTCAGAGCGTCAGGCGCGAAGATACTGAGAGGCGGTGCCTTCAAGCCTCGGACATCCCCCTACTCCTTTCAGGGGCTCGGGGAGGAGGGCCTGAAGCTTCTCCGCGAGGCAGCCGAAAGATATGGACTGCTGGCTGTGACAGAGGTTGTGGATGTAAATCACATCGCCATGGTTGAGAAGTATGCAGATATACTGCAGGTGGGGGCCCGCAATATGCAGAACTTCCAGCTCGTGCGGGAGCTCGGGAAGGTGGGGAAACCGGTCTTGCTGAAACGTGGCATGTCTGCAACCATTGAGGAGTGGCTCATGGCCAGCGAGTATATTCTCTCGGGGCGAAATCTTAACGTTATTCTCTGTGAGCGGGGCATACGGACCTTTGAAAATTACACCCGGAATACACTGGACATCAGTGCTGTACCGGTCATAAAGAAACTGAGCCATTTGCCCATCTTTACCGATCCTTCTCACGGAACGGGCATACGTGACAAGGTCATACCCATGGCCCGTGCAAGTATAGCGGCAGGTGCAGACGGGATTATCGTAGAGGTCCATCACGACCCGGAGCATGCCAGGTCCGATGGGGCCCAGTCACTGTTCCCCCATCAGTTCGAACAGATGATGAAGGAGCTTCGGATTATTGCACGAGCGGTGGGCCGGTTTATCAGTGAACCGGTTGCACTGGAGCCCTAGCGCGGTTGCCTGGCTCATGGAAATGAGGCCTGAAAACTGCTGCCTGTAGATGAGGGAGGTGGAATGCAGTCCGACATATATGCGGTAACGGTCATTGGCATTGGATTGATTGGAGGATCGATCTGCTCTGCACTCAGCAGGGGGGGGGTGGAGGTACGGGGCGTGAGCAGCGGTCAATCCCTGCGCAGGGCCCTTGACATGGGCATCATAGGCAGCGGATACGAGTATGACCGCATGGATGAATCCCTGCAGGGGGCTCAGGTTGTGTTTGTGTGCACCCCCCTGCTCGACATCGTCGACAGGATACCACCCATAGTCGAGCATGCGGAGCGCGGCACAATAATCACTGATGTGGGAAGCACAAAGGCTGTTATTTGCGAAATTGCAGAAAAGTCGGTCAAGCGTGGTGTTTATTTTATAGGTGGACACCCCATGGCAGGCAGTGAACGTCGGGGTGTGAACCACGCCAATCCCTATCTCTTCTATGATGCGGTCTGGGTGCTGACGCCGCTGCAGGCCACCCCCCGAAAGGTGTTGAGCAGGCTTTCATCCATCATATCGGATTTCGGCGCCAAAGTCATGGTACTCGAGCCGGAACTGCACGATCGCATTGCGGCGAGTGTCAGCCATCTACCCCAGCTTCTCGCCGTCTCATTGCTGAACCATCTTGCGGTCAGAGACGACGACCTGTTCAGAAACCTGGCAGCCGGAGGCTTTCGTGACATGACCCGCATAGCCTCCTCCAGCTACAGTGTCTGGCGCGATATCATACAGACCAACCGCTCCGAGATAGAACACGCGCTCGAGGATTATCAATCTGCACTGCACCAAGTCAGGGAAAATATCGAAAATGATCGGTTTCTGGATGGAGCCTTCAAGCGTGCCAGAAAGGAACGGCAGACCATACCGCGTTACAGCAAGGGATTTATGACTCCCCTCGTCGATATACGGGTCTCGGTACAGGACAGGCCGGGGGAACTGGCACGGATTACAAATATTATCTACTATCACGACGTGAACATCAAGGATATCGAGATCGTCAATATCCGGGAGGGGGAGGGCGGCATACTGAGGCTTGGATTCGTACACAAAAAGGAAGCTGAGGCTGCGGCGAAGGTTCTGCGAGATGTGGGATACGACGTGACCATACAGGAGTAATTTCTGCCCTTTTCATTCCATTGACCTTCTATTATGGACTATACTTATATCACACAGATCTGTGGTAAGAAGGGGGAGAAACCGCACGCTGAGGGGAATGACAGCTCGCGGGATCATACAAAGGGTTGGGGAGCAAGACGAGACATGGGTTTTCGAATGATGAGGTTACGGGCACCGTTCATGATACTTGCATGTGCCCTTGTCGGTCTTTCCGCCTGTGTCTCACCCATGGTTGAGGTGGAGGAGACCCGCGAAGGGGAAGCTGTCAGGCGTGAAGAAATCGTACAGCAGGGTATGGGCCTGGTGGGAAGCAGGGACCTCTCTATACAGGATGATATATACAGAAACGACTGTTCAGGGTTTGTGGTTGGCGTGTACAGGTCCCTTGGTTACGATGTCGATCTCGAGTATTATGACAGCAGCTTTGTGGCTGAAAACCTGTTCAGAAACCTGCGGGCACGGGGACATGTGTATACCGGCATGCGTCCAAAGAAGGCTGACCTTGCCTTCTTTAAAAACACCGTGGAGAACAGCGGGAGCAGGATGACCCATGTGGGTCTGGTTGCCGATGTGGACCAGGAGGAAACTGTTCTCATCATACAGTACACTTCCAAGGGCGTGTCCCTCATGCGGATGAACCTGCAGACGCCGGGCCTTCATATGGACAAAGCGGGAAATGTGTTCAACGACTTCCTCAGGAAAAAGCCTCCCAGCCCGGGGGACGTGCAGCTGCTGAGCGGCGAGCTCTTCTTCATGTATGGAGACCTGTACAGCTTCATCATGAATTGAGCTGTTCATTTCCCATAAACGCCGGATTGAAAGCGGATTGGAGCATCATGGATAGAGTTGGTTACGCATACAAGCTGCTCGGTATTGCAGCCGGTGCTCCCCTGCCCGAGGTGACGAGGGCCTATCGGCTGCTGGCAAAGAAGTATCATCCTGATTCGAATCCCGATTCAGGAGACACTGCCCTGACCATGATGATGCGCATAAACGAGGCATATGAGACGGTAAAGGACCATATTGCAAGTGGAGGGAATGTGCGGGAGAAGCCCCTGCACCGCCAGGCGGCGAAGAGAAGCCCCCGTGCGGCTGCATCCCACAGGGCGCAGAGACCCGATGCCCGGGAACGGGCCCGTGAGCAGTACCGAAAAGAGCGCGAGGCTGTCAACCGGTTCTGGCAGCAGCGGCTCGAGGAACGGGAGCGTGAGGAGGAGGATTTTAAATCCTATCGTCTTCTCGGGAAGCACCTTTTCGCAGTCATCTCCGATTTCTATGAGAAACGGCTTCACTACACACATGTACGCGAAAGACCCTTCAATCAGATTGCCTATGAGGAATTCTGTGGCAAGTATGAAGTGTTTATGGAGAAGAGCGAAAAACTCTCGCGTACCGCACTCTCGAAGGAGTACAGAAATAAGTTCAGGCTCATGTACGAGTTCCTCCTTCTCTTTGCAGATCATATCGAGCAGCACTTTCCCTCAGGCACTGAGCGGCGTGCATCGACGCTTCAGCAGTTTGGCGAAGCGCTCAATGATTGCGACCATTTCCTCAGCCACTTCTTCGAAAGCCTTCAGTTTGACCAGAGTGAAATGGTGGAGGCGTTGAAGCGCGTGCTGGGCAGCTTCGAAGGATTTATCAGGGCATATCCCAACAGCCCTCTCGTCGACTATGCAGATTCGACTGTGGATGTACTCCAGCGTTTATACAGGGCGTTTTTGAAAGAGTGATGCAGGAGATGAAAGATCTAGAAATATTGAGGTGAGGGATGACCGACCTAGGATGAGAGAATGTAGCGTTTAATTATCTCAGCAACGCCGTGTTCGTCATTGTCAGCCTCCGAGACGTAATCAGCGTGCTGTGCCACATCGGGCAGGCTATTGCGCATTGCAATGCCCAGGCCCGCCCATTGCAGCATCCTGATATCGTTTCGATTGTCACCCACTGCAACCACCTCGTCCGCATGGAACCCGTACCGATCACAGAGAAACTGCAGTGCCACCGGTTTTGAACAGAGGGGGTTCAGTACCTCGAAGATCCAGAAATTCCAGTGCGGAAAGAAGGTCTGGGCCGTTATGATACTGCTCCCCAGCCGTTTGTTGAGTTCGTTCTCGAGCATCTCGGTCGTGGCCTGATCGCTGAACACGCTGATGCGGATGACCTGCTGCCACCGCTGATGGAGAAGGTTGTCGACAGTGACATTTTCAATACCCGATCCCTTTGAGAACTGGAAGAAATTCTCGATCAGTCCATCCGGGTTATCGATGTGCCGTTTCTCATCGATGGAGTAGACGATGGGGGTCTGCCTCAGTTCTTTCAGGATGGTCAATGTCCGATAAATGGTCTCCTCACGAAGGCTGAGGGAACGGAGCACGCTATTTCCGTTTCGGATCAGAGCTCCGTTGTAGGTAATGGAGGGGTCTCCCGTATTCAGCAGTGTAATGAAGGGGCTGGCTGAAGCGTAGCTTCTTCCCGTTGTGATAATTATACGAACACCTGCCTGTGATGCATCCTGTATCGCACTGAGGTTTCTGTCACTGATCTCCTCATTGCTGTTCAGAGTGGTGCCATCCAGGTCGAGGGCCAGCAGTTTCCATTTCATTGGCTCTTCCATTCCGCCGCAGCTTTCCCTGACGCATCGATTACTGTTTCGGTTTAACCGCATCGCCGCTGTCGGGATACTATGTATAATACCGGGGCGATCATTTTTCAAGATTTTCAGTGACGTATGCCCGTTTTTGTCGATAAATAGATTGATGGTATACAGAATAAGATTCTACGCTATCCTTGCAGCTATTCTCATAGCGGTGCTCCTCGCCCAGCCGGTGTATGCCCGACGGAAAAACAAACAGCGTGAACTTGAACGCTCTGTCCAGGAGGGGAGGGAGTTCTATGAGGAGATGTACTATATGGGTGCCATCGAGAAATGGACCGACGTGCTGAAGGTGGACCCATGGAATGAGGAGGTGAAGCTCCTCATAGAAAAGGCGCTTAAGAAGTATGAGGAACTCAGCAGCATCCTGGAAAAGGCATACCTGCTGCTCGAGGAGGGCAAACTAGACGATGCCAGTGGTGAATTCACCTACGTACAGGAGAACTCCAGCCCGAAGAACAGGGAGCTGACCGTCCTCGTGGAGAGGGGTCTCCGGGCCCTTGAAGATGCGCGCCGGGACCAGCACTACGGCGCGCTTATCGATCAAGGTGACCGACACCTGGGCCAGGAAGACTTCGAAGACGCCATTGCAAGGTACAGAGAAGCGCAGCGGTTCTATCCCGAGGGTGAGGTCGCACCGCAGCGCATTGCCCTCACCGAGCAGAGAGTGGTGGAGGCGGAGCTGGACGAGAAGCTTCATACACTCCGCGAAGAGGGCCGCCAGTTCTTCGAGGATGACAGGCTGAAGAGCTCCAGGGCCAGGTGGGAGGAGGTGCTCGAGATAGTACCGGGTGATGAAGAGGCCTCACTCTTTATTTCAAAGATCGATTTCAAACTTCGGGAACAGGACCGCTTGCTTGAGATGGCACGGGACTACTTCGAAAACGGGGTCAGTCTGTTTGAGAATGGGCAGTATGAGAATGCAATCGATCAGTTTGAGAACTCCATCGCCATGAACTATCAGGTGAAGAAATCGAGACGATTTATCGAGGATAGCCGAAGTGCAATACGAAAGCAGGAGGAGCGTGAACGGGAAGTCAATGCACAGCTCGTTGCGCAATACCTCCGGGAGGGCATCAAGTTCTACAACCTGAACCGGTACCGTGACTCCCTCGTGCAGCTCAATCACGGCCTCGAACTGGACCCTGAGAACACGCAGATAAGGGAGTATCTCGTCAGGGATATCATCGCCCTGAAACGTGAGGAGGAAAAAGCCGTCTCTCTCACCTCTCCCTTTTACAAGCTTGTGGAGAACCTCAAGCTCCTGGGAGTACAGGCATATGAGGCCGGTAATCACCAGAACTCGATTAAATACTGTGAAGAGATCCTGCTGATATTTCCCTTCAACGAGGAGGCGAGGATTTCTCTGACCAGGACACTGGGGAAAACCGATCCGGCCCTGCAGGAGGAGATTCTGGAGGGTATGTACCGGGATGCCAGACGGCTCATCGGGCAGGGTAAGAAACGGGAGGCCCGGGCAAAACTGGAGCTCATACGGGAGGTCGATCCTGAGTACCGGGATACGGAAGCGCTGCTTACAGGGCTTGATGAACAGGAAAAAACCCAGGAGCAGCAGCAGAAAAAGGTGGTTACAGAAAAGGACCGCCGTCAGGCGCAGCGGCTGTACCGGAAGGGGCTTGATTTTTACAGGAATGAGAAGCTGGAAGATGCAACCGCAACGCTTCGGGAAGCGCTTGAGCTTGACCCAGAGTACATGGATGCACAGGTATTACTAGCCAGAAGCGAATCGAAGCTTCGTAATCTGCAGAAGGCAATAGCGGCAGATTCGACCGGCCCTCTCGAGGTCGAGGATGAACTGAAGATCCGGATCAAGAAGCATTATATTGAGGGGGTGACCCTCTATATGAATGGTCTGTACAAGGAGGCCATATCGGAGTGGGAGGAGGTCCTCCGTCTCGATCCAACCAATGAAAGCGTTAAAACGAATATTGAAAGGGCCCGCAAGCGGCTCGAGATAATGAGTGCACAGGGCTGATCATGAGAAAGACCCCTTTTATCTGCACAGTTCTGTTTTGTCTGTTGAACACAACAGCCCTGGCCTATCAATGGGATACGCCTTCCTATTTTCAGCAGAACACCAAATCATCCACCTATTCCGATGTGCGAATAATCGATACCGGAAAAACCTTTCTGGTCTTCTTTATGAAAAGGACAGGAGGTGGTGCAGCGATACAGTACTACCGATCCGGAGACCTCAGAGAATTCAGCGGGCCTGATCCCATTGTTGAGGGGATTGAGGTTGAGGAGGGTTTCTACCCGCACTTCGATGTGGTTCGCTGGGGCGAAGACCTCTTTCTGGTTTGGAATACACTGCAGGGAAATATTTATCTCACTGAGAGTGCGGATAGTGGATTGACCTGGACTGCGGCAAGAAGGGTGGTAGAGTCCGGCGTGTACAGTTTCGACCCCTCGATTCATCTGAGTGGAAGGAATCTGATGCTCTTCTATCATACGGAGAGCGAGGGCAGACGGGTGGATTTTTACTATGCCCTCTCCTCCAATCGGGGAAAAACCTGGTCAAAAGGGTACCGGGTGTCGGGTGATTTTTCCGGTTCCTTTTTTCCCGCCTTTCTCTACTGCAAGGGCAGATACTATGTGGCCTGGCAATCGAGGCCCTTATCTGAGCAACGGGCGCCCGTCTTCGATGTATATCTTTCATGGATGGACCAGTTGGGCGGTGAGTGGTCGGAGCCGCTGAATTTGACCGAGAGTACGGTGTGGGAGAACGAACGGCCACAGATGAGCGAACGCGGGGACCGATTGATACTTGTGTGGCAGAGCGATAGGGAGGGAACGCGGGGTATATACTATCAGGAGTTTGACCTCAGAGGCTTCCCCCTTACGGACCCCCTGCGGATAACCCCCCCCATTTCCAATGCCCGGGAGCCGCGTATACTGTGGGTTGGCGACACCTTGCACGTCTTTTATATCGATGAAAGAACGGGAAGGGGAAACCCGTACCACGCAAGCGGTCATGATGGACAGTTTGAGGAGGGAGAACCTCTCGGCCAGCTCAAGGCGAACGTGATCGATCACGTGCCCCTATACAGAGAAAACGAGTTGCATCTGTTCTGGCATGATACTGCCGGTATTGCCCGTACAGGGCCGGACCATAGGGCTGCAGCTCCACGCATCAAGAAACCGGTCAGCAAATATATCGGAAGGCGCGGCCTTATCGTGCACTGGGATCCACCTGAGGATCCTGCAGGTATCGAGGGATATCTCTACGCCTTCAACAGGGACGAGAAGTTCGAACCAGAAATCGTCAATGTCTCCTCCAGTGTGCACAGCATCAAGCTCAGGGGGGACGAGGAGGGTATTTGGTATCTGCATCTCAGAGCAAAGGACAATGCGGGAAACATCTCACCCACCCACACCTCCTCCTTCCACATCGACCTGACGCCGCCATCACCGCCGGTTTTGTCGGAGCTCAGCCTTGATAAGAATGGGTATTTCGAGGGCGATTCACCCCGGATCGAGTGGTCCTCCAAGGGTCGGGATGTGATCGGCTACAATTACCGTCTCACCAGGAAAAAGGTAAACATCTCGAGTGCCCCCATCCGGACTGCGCGGAGGTATCGGCAGTTTCAGT
Source organism: uncultured bacterium (assembly GCA_965603595.1). Lineage (GTDB taxonomy): Bacteria > Spirochaetota > B62-G9 > B62-G9 > DRHN01 > JAGLSF01. The sequence goes on along the minus strand of CBFDDP010000005.1, from coordinate 17,583 downwards.
CCCTAAAGGATGGCAGTTGGTATTTTCAGGTTGCGGCAATCGATCGTGCGGGCAATGTGAGTGGTACGTCGCGCCTGGCGTTCAAGCTGAGATCTCCCGTCATTCAGAGGGAGGAAAAGCCGGAGATCGTCACAGCACCGCCGTGGCTGGTTGGGGGGTACCGCTTTCAGGCCCATCGGTTTCTCAATATATTGCTGTACATACTGCTTGGAGGCCTCTTTTTCATAACTTTTTATATAACCGCTGGAGCTATTGAGCGATACAGAGCGGTGAGAGAGGGAAATGTCATGGAAACTGGAGAAAAGGTCCATTTTGGACTGCGTTTTAAATTCAGCCTGCTCATCGGCGTTCTGATCCTGCTGCTGACGCTCGGGATCAGCGCCGTGCTGAGCTATTTCACAATCAATCATGAGAGACGGGCACTTGCACAGCAGATGATCGAGAAGGCCAATCTCTCCCTTGAAAACATGGTCAATGTTGCCAGCGACAGTATCATCGACAATGACGCAGTCCCTCTTTTCACCCAAATAGCAAAGACCATGGAAAACGATGACATCGTGTACATCTCAGTGCTCGACACGGGAAACCGTGTGTTCGCTCACTCTGATCTGGGCCAGCAGGGAACTGTACTCCATGACGATTTTACCCGTCGAGCATCCCTCAGCGGCGAGGCGCTCATTGAACCGGCCTTTTCACCTGACGACCTTGCCGATCAGTATCATTTGGCTTCGCCTGTGGTTTTTGCGGAACAGCGGATTGGCACGGTACAGCTCGGGTATTCGACAGGAACAATTAACAGAACCATAGGGGAATTGAGGCGCAGCAGCCGAAACTACACCATCATTATTACCATACTCACCATAATCGTTGGTGTGATCGGTGCGATCATCATGGCAACCGTCACCATTAAACCGATCAAAATCCTTTCAAATGGCGCAAACATCATCGGAAGTGGGAACCTGGAACACAAGATAGAGGTAAAGACCCGTGATGAGATAGGCATGCTCGCCCATGAATTCAACCGCATGACCGATCGGCTGCTTATCTATCAGCAGGAGATGGAAAAAAAGGCAAAGCTCGACGAGCAGCTCGATATCGCACGAAACATACAGCAGAGTATGATCCCGGGGTCGGGCATAGAAAGCGATAGACTGAGTATCGATGGATTCTACAAAGCTGCTGCCGGTGTGGGGGGTGATTACTACGATTTCATCGAGATCGGCAACGGGATCTACGGTGTCATCATAAGCGATGTTGCCGGCAAGGGAGTTCCCGCTTCACTCATGATGATCATGATCAGGACGAATTTTAAGTCGCTCATCAACTCGGGAGTACAGGACCCTGCGCGGGTGGTGACACTTATGAACAGCACGCTGTCGGCCGATATCTCAAGCGACCGATTCGCCACTCTGTTGTTTGGGACCTACAACCTCAAAAACGGGGTGTTCCGCTACACCAATGCCGGATACGGCCCACTCATGATTTTCAAGCAAAACAAGGGCCTCTGCTATCAGGTGAACCCGCCGTCGGGCTCGATCCCCATCGGCGTCATGCCTGATGTGGAATACTCGGAGGAGAAACCGATTCGCCTGCAGAGCGGGGATTCACTGTATCTGCTTACCGACGGCATTCTCGAGGCACGAAATGAGGTTAAGGAGGAGTACGGCATGGCCAGGCTCTCGAATTTTATCCCCAATGTTGCTGAAGAGAGTTCAAAGGACATTGCCAATGCCATTGTGGACGACGTAGTATCCTTCATGGGTGACGCCGAGCAGTTCGATGATATGACGCTCATGGTCATGAAACTCAAGTGAGGGGTTTGTTATTAGGAATTATTTGCAAAAGAATATATATTTGATTTATACTACTGAGTAACAGAGGATGGGGCGTGGAAGAGATCATTATCAAAGATTCCCTGAAAATCACTCCCATGCAAGTTGGTGGTGACGGGAAGACGGTACAGCTTATACTGACGGGTTATCTCGATACCTACAATTCGCCCGAATTTCAGATGCACGTAAATCAACTTATTGATTCGGGCATCAACCGAATAATCTTCAACTGCAATGGACTCAACTATATCAGCAGTACAGGCATTGGGGCCTTCACCGCATTTCTGAAGAACCTGAAACAGAAAAAAGGAGACATGGTGTTCTTCGGGCTTCAAAACAAGGTGCTCGATGTTTTTCAACTCCTCGGGTTTACGAAGTTTTTTAAAATTGCCGATGATCTCGATTCAGCACTCGGTACGCTTGAGGGTACGGGTATAGGGGCGCCGGCAGGCGGCCCGGCTGCAGCAGAGGCAGGGTCAACATCCTTATTCCCACTGATATTCGAATGTCCTCACTGCGCTAAGAAACTCAAGGCTTCAAAGCCAGGCAAATACAGATGTTCGGGCTGCAGCGGCATCATTAAGATCGATGAGCAGGGGACGGTCGCACCGGCATAGGAGTACCCGGATTGCTGGAGTGTGTTGATGAAGGACGAAAAGATTTATCTTGAATCAGATCTCATAAATCTCTCAAAGGCCCGAAATTTCATTTCCGGTAAGGCAAAGGAAGCTGGGGCTGACGAGTCGGACATTACAAGAGTGGAGATTTCCTGCGACGAGTGGTGTGCCAATATTATCGAGCATGGAATGGGGAGTGGTGAGGACCGGGGATTCACCGTCGAATGCAGGAAAGAGAATGAGAAGTTCATCGTCATCTACGAGCACGAGGGGCACAGGTTCAACCCCATCGAGCAGGATGATGTGGATATCAACGACCACTTCTCACGGTCCAAGGAACGTGGACTCGGCGTCTATATCATGAAGGAAATGATGGATGAGATTCACTATGACTATATAGGGAACCGCATAAACAGGCTTACCCTCGTGAAGTATCTCCGTTCGAGTTAAAGGCCCTCCCCAACTGCGGGATCTCATGTTAACAGGCCCGGGCGAGGACATGGAAGCAGTTCACTCCGTCCCCCTTCACGTATCAGGAGCTACAGGAAGTGCCGGTTCGATGGAGCGGCATGTTCCCAATTCCGCTTGATTGCCTATAGAAATATTATTAAAATGTACACAACTTTGGCACCAAGCCTTGTGCGAGAGAGGTATACAATGCAGAGAGAAATGGTACCGATGGACGGCAACACGGCTGTGGCCTATGTTGCCCATGCGGTGAATGAGGTTATTGCAATATATCCGATTACGCCATCCTCCTCAATCGGGGAACTGTCCGACGCATGGTCAGCGAAGGGGAGAAAAAATATCTGGGGAACCATCCCCTCGGTGACTGAGATGCAGTCGGAAGCCGGGGCTGCGGGTGCGGTTCACGGCGCACTGACCACCGGTGCCCTGACAACCACGTATACGGCTTCGCAGGGCCTGCTGCTCATGATCCCGAACATGTACAAGATAGCCGGAGAGCTGTGCCCGACGGTTTTCCATGTAACTGCCCGTGCCGTGGCCTGTCAGGCTCTCTCCATATTTGGCGATCACTCGGACGTCATGTCTGTCCGTGGTACAGGATTTGCCCTGATGCCCTCATCGTCCATTCAGGAAATCATGGACACTGCAATCATAGCTCAGGCATCAACACTGAAGTCGAGAGTCCCTTTTCTCCATTTCTTCGATGGATTTCGTCTCTCCCATGAGATACAGAAGATCGAACAGCTTACCTACGATGACATGAGGGAGATGATCGATGATGAGTACGTCATCGCCCATCGACTGCGGGGCCTCAACCCGGAGAACCCGACGATAAGGGGCACCTCACAGAACCCGGATGTGTTCTTCACAGCCCGTGAGACGGTGAACAGCTACTATCAGGCCGTGCCGGGTATCGTGCAGGAGTATATGGACAAGTTTGCGAAGCTGACGGGGAGACAGTATTATCTCTTCGACTACGTGGGTGCACCCGATGCCGACAGGATCGTTATACTCATGGGATCGGGCGCGGAGACCATGGAAGAAGTGGTGGATTATCTGAATGCCAAAGGTGAAAAAGTAGGTGTCGTAAAAGTACGGTTATTCAGACCCTTTAGTGTAAAAGATTTTGTCGCTGCCATTCCTGCAACGGTAAAGGGAATAGCTGTCTTAGACCGTACCAAGGAACCCGGTTCAATCGGTGAGCCGCTCTATGAGGATGTGCGGACAGCTGTGGGTGAGGCCATGAGTGAGGGATGGGCGTCATTCAAGGAGTATCCGAAGATCCTGGGGGGACGATACGGTCTCGGTTCGGCAGAGTTCAACGCCGGTATGGCCAGGTCCGTGTTCGACAATCTGAAGGAATCAAAGCCCAAAAACCACTTCACCGTTGGAATCGTGGATGATGTAACTGATTTGAGTCTCCCGTGGGACGAGAACTTTTCCACAGAGGGGAAAGGCGTACACCGTGCAATGTTCTATGGACTGGGTTCTGACGGAACGGTCGGTGCGAACAAGAACTCCATCAAGATTATCGCAGATGCAACCCCCAACTACGCTCAGGGGTACTTTGTGTATGATTCCAAGAAGGCCGGTGCGGTGACGGTGAGCCATCTCCGTTTCGGCGAAGACCGCATACGGAGCACCTATCTGGTCAGCAAGGCAAACTTCCTTGCCTGTCACAAGTTCTCCTTTGTCGAGAAGTACGATATGCTTTCAAAACTGGAAAAGGACGGCGTGTTCCTTCTCAACTCACCCTTCTCGAAGGATGAGGTGTGGGATGAGCTGCCCGCTGAGGTGCAGGAGCAGATTATAAAGAAGAACAGCACCTTTTACGTCATCAATGCGGTGGATATTGCCCAGAAACTGGGGCTCGGTGCCCGCATCAACACCATCATGCAGACTGCATTCTTCATGATTTCCGGTGTTATTCCGAAGGACCGGGCCATTGAGCTCATCCAGGAAGCCATTGTGAAATCCTACGGGAAGAAGGGCCAGAATATCATCGACATGAACATGAAGGCGGTTGATACGGCGATCGAGAGTGTTGAGGAAGTGGTATACCCCGACAAGGTAACGTCGAAGAAACACATGCTCCCCGTAGTTCCCGATTCGGCTACAGATTTCGTGAAGAAGGTTACGGGTGAGATCATTGCCGGCAGGGGTGACAGACTCCCTGTCTCTCTCCTGCCCGATGACGGGACATACCCAACAGGTACCACGAAGTATGAAAAGAGGAATGTTGCTGACGAGATCCCCGTCTGGAGTCCGAACCTCTGTATACAGTGCGGGCAGTGCTCACTGGTCTGCCCCCATGCATCGATACGCATCAAGTTCTATGACAAGGACCATCTGAAGAAGGCTCCCCAGGCCTTCAAATCCGTGGATGCGCGGGCGAAGAAGATGCAGGGTATGAAATTTACCGTGCAGGTCGCACCGGAAGACTGCACGGGATGCAGGCAGTGTGCGAATATCTGTCCCGGCCAGAAGAAGGTAGACGGAAAACCGACCGGTGAAAGGGCTCTCATGATGGAGCCTCAGATACCCCTGAGAAAGCAGGAGGCCCAAAACTGGGACTTCTTCCTCAGTATTCCCAATACTGATCCGTCACTCATGCCTCGAACATCCATTATTGGATCGCAGCTTCTTCCCACGCTGTTCGAGTTTTCGGGTGCCTGTGCGGGCTGCGGCGAAACGCCGGTGGTTAAACTCATCTCACAGCTCTTCGGCGACCGTGCCATCATAGGCAATGCAACGGGCTGCTCCTCCATATACGGAGGAAATCTGCCCACCACACCCTATACCACGCGGGATGACGGCAGGGGGCCGGTCTGGTCGAACTCTCTCTTCGAAGATGCGGCAGAGTTTGCCATGGGTATGCGGCTCAGCTCCGACAAACTTCAGCAGCATGCGCTCGAGCTCGCCCAGAAGGCCGTAAAGGAAAAAAAGCCCGGTGTTGACGGCTCCCTCTTGAAGAAGATACTTCAGTCGGATCAGACAACGCCGGAAGAAATCGAGGCACAGCGTCAGCGTGTCATCAAGCTCAAAAAATCCCTCGAAAAGGCCAGCGACAGCGACCTGGAGCACCTTCGGAGCCTTGCCGATTATTTGATAAAGCGCTCCATATGGGCCTTCGGCGGTGACGGATGGGCCTATGACATTGGGTACGGCGGTGTGGATCATGTGCTTGCATCGGAACGGGATGTGAACATCCTGGTCCTTGACACGGAGGTCTACTCCAATACGGGCGGGCAGATGTCAAAATCCACACCCATCGGGGCGATTGCACGCTTTGCTGAGGCTGGAAAGCCGATCGGGAAAAAGGATCTCGGTATGATGGCCATGACCTACGGAAGGGCCTATGTGGCGTGCATTGCAATGGGAGCGAATATGAATCAGGCAGTCAGGGCCCTCAATGAGGCAGACGCCTATCCGGGACCCTCACTTATCATCGCATACACGCACTGTATTGCCCATGGTATCGATATGTCCAACGGTATTGAGAATCAGAAAAAGGCGGTGAAGTCGGGCCATTTCCCGCTCTACCGGTTCAACCCGATGCGTGCGAAGGAGGGCAAGAACCCCCTGACCCTTGATTCCAAGGAACCGTCACTCGACATAGGTGACTACATGTACGGCGAACTCAGATTCAGGGCACTGAAGCAGACCAATCCTGAGAAAGCCGTCGAGTATCTCGAAACAGCTCGAGCCGATGCCGCCCGGCGTTACGATCTGTACAAGCATCTGGCAGAGATGAGCTACTAGAGGAGAAGATATACGCTGATACAAACATCACAGTGTAGTTCTGTCACTGATACCCTGCAGCAGGATGTATCCCTCCTGATGCAGGTTTTTTTTCACAGCGTGCCGCGAACGAAGGGGTGCAGCGTTGTCTTGCCTGGCATCTCCAGTTCCCGTAAAATGAATTGACCTTTTGAGTTAGCTACGATAAGGTTAGGAAAATGGTGCTCTGCATCCGGGTGGAGCACGGGAGGGGAATATGAGTTACTGGCCCTTTGTCACCATTTTTGTATCTCTCATTCTCATTCTCTTCTTCCGCAGACTTGACAAAAGAACGATCAACTTCAACAAGTTCAAGAAGTATGCAGAGAAGCTTTCAGAAGACTTTAACCTCTTTCTCGGAAAGAAACGGGAAGAGCTGAAAGGTCAGATGGGCGAGCTCGAGCGAGTGGTGGCGCGGGCTGAGGCCCTCCTGAACAGCATCGAATCATCTCGGGATAATCTTGGTAAAACCAGTGTACAGTTGCAGAGCGAGCGCATTGAGCTCGAGGGGGTGAAGCGGGAACTGGAGAAACTGAAAGGGCTTAAGGAGGAGGTCTCCGAAGAGGTAACAAAGCTGGGTAAAGGCCTGCCCTCTCTGAAGTCGCTCTCGAAACAGGTGGACAAGATCACCATCGATATTGCTGAAAACGAAAAGGCACTGAGAAATGCCTCTGCCATCATCCCCACCATTGAGAAGCGTGTACAGGAAAGGTCCGACAAGGCGCTTGAGGAGTTCTCGGGTATAATCGCCGAAGAGGCGCGCGGCAGAATGGGAAACCTCATCGATGAGTACCGCCAGAATTTAGAGATGCTCTCTGGAACGGGGACGCGGGAGCTGGAGCAGTTCAAGCGTGAAACCCAGGACATCATGGCCCGGGCCAATGAGAGCATCACCGGTCTCATGGATGCGGTGCAGAGCTGCCGTGAAAGGGTCAAGGGAGTTGAGGAGGGCAGGCTGCTCACCGTTGAGCGCAGGATCAACGAGCTTGGCGACCTGGTAACCGAGGCGCACAAGAAGATCGAAACCGTCGGCGGAGAGGCTGTCAACAGCTTCCTGGGGAGAGCGGAGGATGGGTACCGGAAGTATGTCGGGCTTCTCGAGGAGAGCCGTGAATCACTGAAAGCCGATATCTATCAGAAGGTCGAGTCGCAGGCCAAGGACCTGTCTGCCTATGTGACGAGGCTCGAGGGAAGAGTGCAGAGCCTGCTTCAGAGCATCAAGGATGAGACGGACAAGTACGGTGAAGTACTGAGCCTGAATGCAAAGGCTCATCAGAGTGAAGCCGAAATGCTGAAGGACAGGGTGGTCGCCGAGATCAACGAGGAGGCAAACAAGAACCTGCTCCTCATAAAGCCTATCGTTACTGAAATGAACGAGAAGCTAGTTGCCTACAAGAAGGAGTTTGCTGCACTCTACAATGCCATGAAGTCAAAGCTCCAGTCACAGCAGGATGAAATTCGAGGGCAGATCGAGTCTTTCGGCGGTGAGGTGGAGAACCGGAAACAGGCTCTCATCGAAAACCTGCAGGTTCCAGTCAGGGAGGTGCGTGTACAGCTCAGTACCATCACCGAGCAGATTGAACGCAGCGTGGGCGAGGCAGCATCTTCCGTACGTGAAGGCTTTGTGAGCCGCCTCAGGGAGTATGGGGAACATATACACACACTGGAAGGCAGAATCGGTGATCTCAAGAACATTGCCGATACCGGTCAGGAGATGATCGAGCAGCGTATCGATTCGGTTTTTAAAACCTACCGCCCCGAGATCGAGGCAAAGATTGTGAGTCTCAGAGAGGAAACCGAGGAGATCTACTCCAGGGAGCGTGAGCAGATCGTCGAGCGCATCGGGTCGATCATCAATGAATCGGATTCGGCACTGCAGGAGCGTGAGCAGCAGATCACCGAATATATGGGCAGAGTGGATGAACGGCTGCATGTCTCAGAGGAGAAGCTCGGTAGTCAAGAAGAGCGCCTCACGGAAAATGTAAACCGTGTGCGCATTGAGGCCCGGCAGGAACTTGTACGGGAATTGGAGAGCCTGAAGACCCTGTTCAAGGAGGAGAGAGACCGTTCGTTTGAGCGGTTCAAGGTCGAACTTGCCGGGATACAGGAGAAGATCGAGGAGGTGAACGGCAGGGTTGACGGTATCAGTGACATGGTGGAGGTAAAAATAGACGAGGCGATGAGCAGCGTGGATGGAAGCGTCAGAGAGATCGAGACCAGCTATCTCAAGACAGGTAACCAATTGAAGGACAGGCTTCAGAACAGCATCGACGGTATAAACAGTGAGGTCGAAGAGATACGGGAGAAGGTTGACGGCATGAAGGAGAAGGTGTTGGGGGATGTCTCGGACGCCCTTGAATATTTCAGGAGTGATGTGGAGAAGGAAATCGGGGGGAGCCGCGAGCTTATCTATGAGAAGGGCAGGGAGCTGCAGGAGCTCGTGACGTCCCTTGCCGGCGGTGCAAAGGCGGACCTTGAGGCATCACACGGTGAGGCTGAGAAAACCCTGCGTGGTTTCGAAATCGAGGTGGCGGAGGTCCAGGACCGTGTCGAGAAGCGGGTGGGGGATATCGAGCGAAGGATAGACGAATTCGAAAGGGAGTCCACGGTCCTGAAACGGGCGATTCGGTTCAAGGAAAAGGTGGAGGAGGACATCGAACGTTTTTCAGACATCATGATGCAGCTCAAGGAGGACAAGAAAGACATACTCTCTATGCGCAAGGTGATCGATAATCTGAAGCGTGATGAGGGGGACATCTCCGCAAAGGTCAGGCAGCTCAAGAGCGAAAAGAAGCTCGTGCAGGACATCGCCAAGAATGCGGAGCAGGCAATCGGTCTCATTACGGTGGTTGATGAAAAAATCAAGCTCATCGAGGGGGAGAGGGAGCTTCTCGAGCGTATTGAATCAGGGATGAGGGATATCGACAGTCGGTTCGGGGACCTCAAGGACAGGGCCGAGAAACTCATGAGCATGGAGAAGGACATCGAGATATCCATCGATACCGTCACCAAGACCAAGGAGTTTATCGCGAGCCTGGAGCAGCGTACAGAACTGCTGAACGATAATCTGAAGGGACTCCGAGACAGGGAGGAGGACCTGAAGAGCAAGGTCTCGCTCATCGATGAGAAGACCGGAAGTCTCCTGAACTATGAGAGCCGTATAGAGGAGGTGCTTTCCAGGTTCAAGGAGATGGATTCGCTCGTTGCTGACATCGAGGAGAGGAGCAAGCAGCTCCAGAGCACACGGGAGTGGCTCGCGCGCACTGAGTCACGGCTCACCAACCTTACCAAGGATGCCGAGCGGCTCGTAGGGGAGATGCAGAGTGCCGGCGGACCGGATGACGATCGGCGGGCATCGAAGGACAGGCCCACTCTGTTGTCCAGGGAATCGGAAAGCAAGGTCAAGACCGTACTCACCCTCTTCGAGCAGAAGTGGACCATACCGGAGATCTGCAAGGTAACAAAGATGTCGCGGGGTGAAGTTGAGCTCATCCTGGAGCTGAACAAAAGATAGCGGGGGAACAGGCTGTGACTTATCCCATCTCATAGACACAGGCGGAGATTCTTCATGAGGCTCGGCGTGCCCAAAGAGATCAAGCGGCATGAATATCGTGTTGGTATGACGCCGCAGTGTGTGGCGGCGTACAGACAGGAGGGACATGAGGTCCTCATGGAGTCCGGAGCAGGTGTGGGGTCTGGCTATGAGGACCATGAGTATGAGGAGAACGGCGCCTCCCTGACAGATGACCGGACCCGAATCTTCGAAACCTGCGACATGATCGTCAAGGTAAAGGAACCAGTTCCGGAGGAGTATTCTCTCCTGCGCGAGGGACAGATTCTCTTTACCTACCTGCACCTGGCCGCAAACCGGGAGCTTGCAGAGGTATTGATGAATCGCGGTGTGACGTCGATTGCCTATGAGACCATTGAGCTCGATGACGGTTCATTGCCCTGCCTCACACCCATGAGCGAGATTGCGGGCAGGCTTTCCGTACAGGAAGGTGCCAAGTTTCTGAAAAAGGAGTTTGGGGGGAGGGGTATACTTCTCGGGGGTGTGCCAGGAGTTCGGCGCGGGAAGGTGAGCATTCTTGGAGGAGGCGTTGTGGGTATCAACGCGTGCAAGATCGCGGTCGGCATCGGTGCCGATGTAACGGTGCTCGATATAAATGCGAAACGGCTCGTGTACCTTGACGACATATTCGGCAACTCGATTACCACTCTCTATGCCACCGATGCAAACATCGAGTCGGTTCTCAGGGAATCGGACATAGTCATTGGCGCCGTGCTCGTGGCTGGAGAATCCGCGCCGAAGCTCATCAAGCAATCCCATCTGGGAATCATGAAACAGGGGGCGGTAATCGTGGATGTGGCCATCGACCAGGGGGGATGCACCGAAACCTCGCACCCCACTACCCATGATGACCCCATATACATCGTGGATGGTATCGTGCATTACTGTGTGGCAAATATGCCGGGTGCGGTGGCACGCTCATCTACCATAGCGCTCACGAGCGTTACACTGCAGTACGGCCTGCAGATAGTGCAAAGTGGCATTGAGGCGGTGGGTATGCTCGGTAAAGCGATAAGGAGGGGTATGAACACCCATGGGGGAAAGTGCGTGCACCCGGGAGTCGCGAAGAGCTGCAATCTTCCCTACAGTGAACTCCCCTTTTAAGAGGGGCAGTGGCCATTCCAGTTGATTGTTTTTTTTACAGATGACAATTTTTCACTCTTTCCAGAAGGTGAGGAATGCCAATTCTCATTTTCAGAAATACCCTCTAAACCTCACATTTTCTATATTCTTGACAAAATGCCATATTGCAGGAGGCAGCGATCAAGGCCGGCTGGAAGCCGAAGTCACAAGGTGTTTATTTTAGAAGGGGCAAGTCTAACTCCTTCGTAAAGGATAATGACGATGATATTCTCCTCAATGTAATCCGCTGAAGAGAAGCATAGAGAAAAGGGAGTCATAAATGAAAATATTTGCTACTGCTGACCTTCACTTGGGCATGAAATACTCTGCCTATCCGGAGGTGCAAATCGAGTTAAGTGAAGCTCGTTACAAAACCCTGGATAGGCTCATCGAGAAAGCTAATGAACATCAATGCGATCTATTCCTGATTGCAGGAGATCTTTTTGAACGAGTAACCTTGTCGAAAAAGGACGTGATTCGTGCTGTTTCGTCTCTGAATAGGTTCGAAGGAAAAATGGTTGCGGTGCTCCCTGGAAATCATGATTATATCAATGGGGCTGAAGCCTCCGTATGGAAAACCTTCAAGGAAGAAGGTCGGGACTTGATCAGGCTCCTTGATAAACCGGCGGTCTACTCCCTTGCCCATTATGACCTTGATTGTGACCTGTATGCTGGGCCATGTAATCAAAAGCATTCTTCGATAAATGCAATATCCTGGATCAAGAAGGCGCAGAAAAAACAGGATGTTTCAGTCCACATCGGCATTGCGCACGGGAGTATTGAGACGTACTCTCCGGATTTCGCGGATCAGTATTTTCCGATGAAGCTCTCGGAGCTCGAGAATGCCGGCGTCGATTTTTGGATCATTGGTCACACCCATGTCCAGTTTCCGAATGAGCAGACACCTGCAGATACCATTTTCATTCCTGGCACACCCGAACCGGACGGTTTTGATTGCCGGCACCAGGGCGCCGCCTGGATCATTGAAATCGATAGCGATAAACAGGTTTCCTACCGTTCAATCAAGACAGGGAGCAATTATTTCATAGATGAGCAAATAGAGGTTGATTCTGCCGGCGGTATCCAAAAAATAATTGAAAAATACTCCGCTCCTGGATACAAAACTGCGTTAGTAAAACTCCATGTATCCGGAACCCTGCCGCACGAGGCATATGAAGAAGTATTCAAGATCGAGGAAAAACTTCAGGATAAGGTCCAGTACGTATCCGTTGATTACAGCAATGTAGTAAAAAACTTTACCAGAGATACGGTGGAAAGGGAATTCACCAAGGGTTCTTTTCCCTATGCGCTGCTGGAAAAGCTTCTCGATGAAGGGGATACAGCAGCAGTACAGGAAGCGTATCAGCTTATCCAAAAGGTAAGGCAATGATTATAACAAAATTGTACATGGATACCTTCGGAGGAATTGCAAACAGAGAGACAATATTTCAGCCCGGATTGAACGTAGTCGTCGGAGCGAACGAAACAGGGAAATCAACGATGTTTCATGCTATTCGGCATGTGCTGTTGACTCCTGTGACTTTAAACAAAAGAGCATTTGAAAAGACCATGGAACCTTTTCTCCCTGTGGGAGGTGGGGATACCATAGCAGCCGAGCTGCATTTTCATAAAGATCAGCACGATTACATCCTTAAGAAAAGATGGGGCGCTACGAGTGAAGTTATGCTGCGCCTTGATGACGGCTCAACAGTTACTGATGAAGATGCGATAAAACAAAAACTGTATGAACTGCTGCCGTCTGAAGAAGGGACTCTGAAATCTGTTTTCATGACGTACCAGTCAGGTCTTTCAAACACGGTGGCGGAACTCAGGAAGCAGCAGGAAACCATTCGTTCCCTCTCGGATATACTTCGAAAAGCCGTTATGGAAATGGATGGGATTTCGGTAACCTCCTTCATCGACGAGTTGAGAAGCCGTTGCTCGGAATATTTGGAACATTGGGATGTTGAACTTAAAAGACCGGAGCGCGGAAAGAATAATAGGCCATATAAAACAGGCGGGATGCTCCTGAAAGCCTACAATGAAATGGAGGCTCTCAGGGACGATTATATAAAAATACAGCGGGACGAAGAAGAACTTGCCGAGTTGAATGCAAAAATAGGAAGCTTGAAATCAAGCATGGAAGAGGAAAAGGCCTTTGTAGAAAAAAATAAGCCAGTCTATGAAGACCTGCTTGAAAGAGAAAAACTGGAATTACAACTGGAAACCTTAAAATCAAAGGTACAGAAACAAAGATCGGATTATGATAGGTGGCCGAAGTTCGCTGAACAAACTGAAAACGCAAGCAAGCAGATACCGGAATTTCAGAAAGAAATTGAAGCACTTGAGGATGAAAAGGGAAAAGCTCAAGCTATACAGGAGAGCAGGCACATAGCAGAACAATTTCAAAGGGTGGAAAAGAGAACGAAAGCATACGATGAAAAACAAAAAGCTTTGGAAGGGCTGAAGAAGCTCTCCCGGGATGAGGTCTCTGAAATTAAAGAGATCGAAGACGAATTGAAATCGCTGCAAGTAGGGCTTGCTGCAGCGAGAATGACCATGAAACTCCATGCGAAAAAGGACGTATCGTTTACCCTGAAACAGGGTTTAAACGAACCGTCAAACGAAGAGATGTCCCGGGGAGCCGACAGGGAGTTTACCGCTGAAGGATACCTGCAACTCAGCTATACAGATTTCGACCTGGAGGTGAAATCAAGCCTTGGTGATTACGATGCGATTGAAAAAGAATATACAGATAAGAAAGAGGGATTGGAACGACTGCTAACGTCACATGGTGTTCACTCGGTAATACAAGCTGAACAGATATCATCTCAATACGAGGCTGCTGTACAGGAGCTCCACCAGGCCAAACGAAGCTTTGAAGAAGAATTAAATGGAGAGAATTATGAAGAATTGAAGAAAAAAGCGGAAGAGATCTACCAGGGGCCCGAAGTTCGGCCTTTTGAAGATCTAGTACAACTGCTTGCTGAGAAAAAACAAGAACTATCCCAACGTGCGAACGGAAAAAAAGAAGCACAAGAGGCGATTCAAGAACTTGAAAACCAATATGGTACGAGAGATGAGTTATTTACAGTGATGATGAAAAATAGTAAAGAAGAAGATGACGTGAATAAAAAGATACGCGGCCTGTTGTCGCTTCCTGATGGGTTTTCGGATGACGGGGAGTTTAAACGAACATATGAAAGAATGGTTGATCAAGAGAAGGAAAATGAAAAGCAATTAAATGACTTAAAGATAGAACAGGCGCGGAAAGAATCAGTAATGCCGGAAGAATCGGCAGAAGAGATGTTTGTTCGTGTAAAAGAAGCCCAAGAGCAGTTTAACAAAACGCTGAAAAGAGGGATGACGCTTCAAAAAGTACTGGAAACATCGGAATCCCTCATCAAGCACTTCGACCAGGAAACATTTACTGGTTATGAGAACATGTTTAACTCCTATTCCGAAAGACTGACCGCCGGTAAATACGCCATGGCATCCATGGAGGAACCACTCCCCGAGGGCTTCATTCGAAGTGACGGATCCGTGCTTCCCTATTCATTGTTGTCTACCGGGACAAAGGATGTTTTCTCGCTCGCTCTCCGGCTGACCATGGCCGAGTACTTTTTAGATGGCCAGCAGGGGTTTTTAATCATGGATGACCCCCTGGTCGATCTTGATCCAAACCGGCAAAAGCTCGCTGCTGAATTACTCTCGGATTTTTCCCAGCGAGCACAACTCATCATCTTCACCTGTCATCCCAGCCATTCAGTATTGTTTGAAGAACCACATATAATCGACTTAGAGTGAAGGGTGCGGAACTCCGGGTTTCAGAAGAGACAATTTTTAGGCTTCACCGCCTGATACGCGGGGATACCTAGGACGTGGCCAAAATGCCCAATGGCGCAAAACAAGCAAGTGGCAATTGGGTAATACCCAATGAAATGGGTAATGAATTGGGTAATGATCAGAGGAAGGATCCGCCGAGCGCAAGGACGAAGGGGTGGCCAGCGCGTTCGGTAACCATCTGAACTTTCTCAGGCTTGGTGATACCCTCCTCATGCCGGTGTTTGGTTGTTCTCAAAGGTGAGCGGGCGTTGTTCGGGGTATGACCTCTAAGAGGGATTTGGTCAGCATTCTATGCTGGGCAGGCGCCGCCCCAGTTGATGGGCTTGCCTGAGCGCAGTTTTTCCACGTATTCACCGGCAAAGTAGGCCGCAAGGGCACCGTCGCCGACGCAGGTTGCGATCTGCCGCAGGCAGGTGTCCCTGCAGTCACCGGCGGCAAATATCCCCCGCACTGATGACTTGACGCTGTCATGAGTAACGATGAGCCCTGTTTCATTTTTTTCAACGTCAAGGAACTTGGTGTTGGGGATGTGGCCGATATACACAAACACCCCCGCTACTTTGAGCTCCCTGCTTTGACCGGTTTCCTGTACATCCTTTATGACCACACCCTCGAACTGCTCATCTCCGATGATGTGGTCAACAACGTGGTTCCATATGAACTCGATCTTGGGGTTGTCGAAGGCCTGCTCCTGCAGGATCTTTTCTGCCCGAAGCTGGTCACGGCGGTGCACGATGCTGACCTTTTGCACGATCTGTGTCAGGTATATCGCCTCTTTCACTGCTGCATCGCCCCCGCCGATGACGGCAACCTCCCTGTCCTTGAAGAAGGGGCCGTCACATACGGCACAGAAGGAAACACCTCTTCCTATGAGTTTTTCCTCGCCCGGTACATTGAGCTTTCGAGGTACCGACCCTGTTGCAACGATGACTGCCTTGGTCTCATAAATGTTATCGTCGGTAATTACCCTGTGGGCCTGTCCGTCCGGTTCGATTTTTTTTGATTCTTCATAGAAGATTTGTAGCCCGAACTTCTCGGCATGTTTCTCGAACCTCTCCATGAGGTCGGGACCGCTGATGAAGGGAAAACCCGGGTAGTTCTCCACTGCTTCGGTGAGAATAATCTGCCCCCCTACGCCCATCTTCTCGAGCAGTATGGTGTTCATGCCTGCACGTAGTGCGTATATTGCGGCAGTAATTCCCGCCGCTCCGCCGCCTATGATCACAATGTCGTACATGGGACACTCCTTTCAGGATTACAGCCCTTCGGGAAGAATGCTGTTCCTCTTTTACATTTCGCCGAAGGTGACCAAAGGGAACACCCTTGGTGCGAAATACTTAAATACAGTGCAGCGCGAGTTTATTTATTACGCTTGGTTACGACTTAAAGCCGCTCTGTAATATCATTGACGTGACATGTTGTCCAGCGTGCTTTCCAGGCCTCCCCCTTGGATGAGTCGGCGCGAAGCCTCCGCAGGTCATCAAGGGACTTTATCGCGTACCACTCGGGCAGCACGGCGCAGTTCGAACAGGTTTGCATGAACTTCCTGATCGCGGTGTCCCGTCCCTTGCGGGTATTGAAGTCCAGTTCATCGAAGAGGTTGCCATCCCTGAGGGTTGTATACTGCGACCTCGTCATGCCGATCAGGTAAAACCTGCCGTTGGTTGTGGGGCCGAGTATGATTTCTTTTCCCTTTCTGAGTGCCAGAAGTGCCTCTTCGATATATGCGGGGGGGATATTGGGCGTTCCGTGCCCTATCAGTGTCACGCTCTCATAGCCTTTCTCAAAGGCTTCTTCGAAGATTGCCCTGATGTTTTCAGACTCCGATCCACTCTTCTGATAAAAGAATGAAAATCCTGCCGTTTGATAGGGCCTGTAGGGCTCGGATTTTGATGCCGGCGAAAGGGCGAGGCCCACATCAACCGTTTTTCGTGTTTCACGCAAACGGGTGATGAGGAGAAGTGAATCTCTGTTCACATGGTGGCAGAAGGAGCAGTCACTCCTCCTTTTCAGTGCCTGGGAGAAGGAGCGGTGGAGGCAAGCCTCTTCATGTTCCTTCACGAATCCAACAACGATTTCACGGTTCATTCCAAGCCTCTAACATTCACATGGTGCTCTGTATAAGCTATCGGGATACAGCCAGCATTATAGATAAAACATGGGAGCTGGTAAAGCAAGCACTTTTTTATGTCCTTCATTCCTCATCGGACCCATCGTTTTTGAAATGGTGTTTCACTGGGGCGTATTATGCTATTCCTCTGTAACTTTCATACCGCAGGTATTTCCTGCGGTGTGAAAAACTTTAATAAAGTGCAGCGCGAGTTTATTTTATATGTTTGGGTGCGGC